>DMFR01000464.1:7261-9986 GCA_003450125.1 Prolixibacteraceae bacterium
TTGGTGGCTTTTGCTGTGGCCAGGCTTGTTCCCCAGATGGTACTGAATTGTTTTCTGAAAGGCTGGTGAAAAGTCGTAAGATCATTTAAATCATCATTGAATTCTATTTCACCATCCGGAGTTATCAAGAGATTTCCACCTTCAAAAATTACATCAGGCTTATTGGGCCAAATTTTTGTTTCCCATGAAAGGGAAGTGGTACTGAAAGGAGACAACGACCCAGGTGAAGCTAACAATTCATACCCATTAAATTCATCTCCTGCAACCATGCTTTTTCTGGTATATGCCCCAACGGTCAGTGCATTCCATGATTGAGCCGGTGATTCAACAGAATTATCCCGATTGCTTTCCGGGTAGTTAATTAAATCATCATGATCCCGAACATTGCCTGCTGAAATGATGAATAACCTTTTTTGATCATCACCAACTCCAGACGCAAGTGCATCGATAGCAGCAGACCAGGACGAAGGACGACCTTGATCGGTATGAACAGGAGATGTTACTGCAAGACAAATAATCCGATTGGCTTGAGGATTTTTCACCTCTGCTAAATAAATTCCCTGTGCAGTAAATAACCCATACAAGTTTGCATCGCTATCTCCCGCATTGGGTAGAATTTTCACTGATTCCAAATGACTTATTAATTCTATCGGATTGTTGCTTTCCAATGCACTCTTCAAATCGCCATAGGTACAAATGCCTGCCATGAGGGTGCCATGACCCTTATTGTCATCAATTCTCCACTCCGGAACTACAGTATGGCAATCCCCTGTTGAAAGAACCGGGCTTAAAAGTGAATGTCCATTGTTTATTCCAGTATCGAGAATGGCGACATATACATTCGAGTTGGTAACCTCCAATCGTGATAAAAGATCTTCAACCCATTCTGCCTGTTCTGCATTGTACTGCGATGTCCAAAACGTTTCAGGTTCTTGTGCCTTACGAATCTCTGCAATAAAATCAAAACTTTCGATGAGCTCGCCTAATTGTTGCTGATTCGCCTGTATCAAAGTCACCAATCGCTCCGGAAACCTGATATGTTGATTTTTAAACCCAATATTCAATTGGCTGCAAATCGCAAAGAATTCTGCAAGTAAGGATTCGTCATCATCTGGTTGAACTGATCGCAGCCAGACTTCACACCACAATGGTGCGTCTGAAGGCATCAAGACAATTGGATCAACCCAAAAGGAGTCTAAAAGTGCCTTCTGCATGTGCTCAATTCCTACAGCTAAATCCTGATTCTTTGGTTTGCCTGTCAGTGGTAAATCTTCCAATGTATATTCCCGAAATTTCTTCAGAAAAACTCCTCTTTTGTCTGATGGAATATAAACAGTTGCCATATTTACATTCTGCCCCTCGACTTCCTTTTCCCGAATGTTCAGCAAACGTATTCCTGAAGGAATATTTTCCAAACTTTGCATTTTAAGGGGAGCTCCGGGTTGACCTGAAAACTCAACATACACTCCATTTCGTGTGGGAACCGATGCAGCAACACGCTCTTCCTGTCTGGACGTAGATTCTTGCCATATTTCTTCAAACCGGTTTTGAAGCCATTGGCCATGCGTCAATCGGTCTCTTTCGGGGTAAACGGTATTGGGGCCTCGTGAAGATTTGGAAGTAAAAAGAAGGGATTCTGGTGCGTTAGGTAGAAAAATTAGAGGTCTGGTTAGCTCATCCATTGGTTAGTTTATTCAGTGTCTATATACATCATGCCGGTCTTTCAACATATTGATAAGTGTTTCTTTACTTACTTTATTTTTCCCATCCAGAATGGCATCCTTAATCGCGTCATCACAAGCCTGGCAAATGTCGGAATGACTCAACGCATTAATATCCTCTGCCAATGCTTCTAAATGATAATTCCCGATAAAAGTCCCCAATCGGTTTCTGATCAGTTGAACGATCTGATCCTTTCCTGGCAAATCGTAATACAATACATCATCGAACCTGCGAAACAGTGCTTTGTCTAGGATACCCGGATTATTGGTGGCTGCAATGATAAAGCTGTCCGATTTGTCATGTTCAATAAACTGCAAAAAGGCATTCAGAACTCGCCTCATTTCTCCTACCTCATTCTCCCTTCCCCGTTCTGCTCCGATGGCATCAAACTCATCGAAAAGATAAACCCCTTTTTGGCGTGCAATCAACTCAAATATCTGGCGAAGCTTTGCAGCCGTTTCTCCCATGTATTTAGTAATTAACTTATCAACCAGAATTGTAAAGAGAGGCAAGTTTAATTCTCCTGCTATTACAGAGGCAGTAAGGGTTTTACCGGTTCCCGGAGGTCCTGAAATCAATAACTTCCTGCGATTTTCTAGTCCAAATTGCTGTATTTTTGTCTTTTGCCGATGCTCTTTTAAAAGTCTCAGAATTCTGGTTTTAATCGAATCATTTACAATGAGCTCCTGCAACCTGGCATCTGGTTCTGATTGAAGGATTAAATCACTTAAATCGGGAAGGAGGGTAATTACACGCGTTCGGTGAGATTTTGTTTTCTCTACCAGCTCCTTTAGCTCCTCAGCCAATGCAGTATGTCCCTGACGCGCTTCGTGGGCAGCCACTTGCAGCGATATGGTAAGGAAGCGTTCACTGTCATTGTCGAAGTGTGAACGTAAAAGGGACTTTATTTGCTCAGCTGTTGCCATTTAATAGAATAATTTACAAATCAAAAGTATCAAAATAATCGAATTTAATCAAATGTACATAAATCTAAATTAAGAAT
>DMFR01000464.1:10136-10484 GCA_003450125.1 Prolixibacteraceae bacterium
CTAAATTAAGAATCTAATCAGCAACTACTTCTATTTTGATTAGCAAAAATGCTATTTGAAAACAAATTATCTAAAATAGATCAATTGCCCTCTGCTTTATTGAGCTGTATTAAAGGTATATCAATTTAAACAATTTAACTAATTTAAAATTACATAAGATTTAATCCTCGAAACCAAACTTTTGGTATTGGTTTCATCAAATATCTCATCTTCTATTTTTTGAATTAGTACATTAACATCATCCTTGGAAGTAATTTTATTAAAATTGTATTTTTTTCTGCAAATCCAATCATTTGTTACTTCATCAATATCAAAATCAATATTATTTATCTGAGCCGATTTTCCATC
>DMFR01000464.1:10658-11934 GCA_003450125.1 Prolixibacteraceae bacterium
TTTAGATTTTCATAGTCATCAAAAATGCAAGAGATAATGAAGTCTTCAAATGTTTTAGACAATTCAACTGACATTCCCCAATAATATGAATCAGTACATCTTTGGGTAGTGTTCAAATTGAATTTTTCAATTAATTGGGAGATCAATTCATTTCTGTATGTATCAATCATTACCCGATCGTACCAACTCCCGGGTCTGTCAATGTAAATACGACTATTTCTCCACTTAAGTTTTGTTGCTCCTTTTTGTTGCATCCAGATATGTAAATTCTCTTCTGAATACAGCTGTTTATGAATATATTCAATTCTTCTAAGAACTTCTGGATTATCTGCAGTACCGCAGATTGAAGAATCTAAAGATATAAAAGATTCGATATTCTCCCTTATTTGTTCTTCTATGTCGAAATCACAAAAATCGCAAATAATCTCCTTAACTTTAGAATTTCTTCTCAATAGCAACTGCCAATTATTGTAATTGTCTCCAAGGTCAAGTTTAAATAATTCATTCCAATTATCAAAATTGCTAATTAATGCCCTTATTAATTTGTGTTTCTTGAGAAAATCATTGTTCGATCCTTTGCTGTTAAATAGTTGATTTGCAATTTTCAACCGAGATCTGTATACCTCTATAGATGGATTTGAAAGGAGCAAGAATCCTATATTTCCTAAAAACAGAGGATGCCGTTCTCCATTAATAATTTCAGCTTCCCATCCAATTTCTGATAAAATCAATTTTGCTTTTAAACTTTCTTCTTCCAATTGGCTTTTTGCAAAGGATTTTTCATCATGAATAATCTGTTGACACGCTTCATCGTTCAAGAATTTGTATATATCACCAGACCCAATTGATAATTTATGAATAATTCTCATAATACTGCACATAACAGGGATACTTCTTATGTCAGGATCAATTATTATATTCCAAACAATTCTGATCCAATTTTTAAATTTGATAGAATCAAATTGATTCAATTCCAAATACTGTGTTACTGCCAGAAATAAGAGCCTTTGGTACTGGACAATCTTTTCGTCGAACAAACTCCAAATATCACTTTGAGTCCAAACCGGTCTAATTATTTCTTTAATTTCATTATAATTTTCAGTAAGTCCATCGAGCGCTTTTTCTATGGAAAATATTACTCCTTCCTTTTCAAAAAGAGTTTTATAACTTTCAAAATCATCGTATTTAAGCATTCCGTCAACACCTTGGTTCCCATATAGTTTTTGGAATAAAGGATTCTTCTCAAAGCTGTCTTGTGGTAAATTCGATTGGGTAA
>DMFR01000264.1 GCA_003450125.1 Prolixibacteraceae bacterium
TTGATCATGGTCATGTTGGCACCGATTTCAGGAAGTACTGGCTTTTCAATCTTAAAACTTTCGGTTGAAGGCAATTCCAGAAACTGATATAAACTCAGATAAGCCAGTTGAACCCTGTTTTGTGCATTGACCACATCCAATTCCTCCCGTGCAAATTGAGCTTCTATTTCCAACAAACTACCCTTTGCAAGACTTCCTGCTTCCACCAGCTTTCCGGTTCTGTCGATCTGGAGCTGGGTTACCTTCAATACTTCCTCGGAGACAGTGACCAGTTCCTGGGCAAAAAGGATCTCCAGATAGGCCGCTGCAATGTTGAGCATGATATCATCCTTCGCCTTTTTCATATCTTCCAGGCTAGCCCGTAAATCCATATCTGCCATTTTGATAGAATTCGTCAAGACAAAACCGTTCCAGAGTGTAATATTAGTGGTTAGATTACCTGAGGTCGCGTTGGAACTTACATCCTCATATGTATTATTTGCTCCAGGATTTCTGCCGTAGTTCATATTATTCTGAAGCCCTGCATTCAGATTCGGTAAACGGTTGTACTTGGCCTGCTGATGTTGATTATTGTAATATTCAGTATTGAGTACTTGTTGTTTGATCTGTATGTTGTTCTGAATGGCATAATCTATACATTTCTGTAACGACCATGTTTCCTGCCCTTGAGCGCTGGTAAAAATGACAAGCATTAAAGCTGCTGCAATGAGACTAACCAATTGTTTCATTCGTGTATTTTTAAATTAATTTCTAATTCTATTTACTCTGGAACTTGAAACTTTAAACCTTAAACTTTGAACTTTAAACTTTAAACTTTGAACTTTTTTATGCCTTCTTCTTTTCTTCTTCTTTCACTTTCTTCGGATCAATCTTTTCGCCCTTCACCTTGTCCGTTTTGGCCAATCCTTTGACTACTTCAATATTGATCCCATCAGAAATACCGGTCTTAACCATCCGCTTTTCAAACACCTGGGGAGTGGCTGTTTCCACCTCTACAAACGATGAATCCTTCTCAAACTTCAACATTCCTTCCGGAATAACCAATACACTGTCTTTCTTTTCAAGCACTATATTGGCATTGGCACTGTAACCGGCGCGGATAAACTGATTATCTTTCAGTACCACATTGGCTTTGATTTCAAACTGAATGGCTCCATTTTCTTCTTTTCCTTTTGGGGCAATGTATTCGAGTATGGCTCCAAACTTATCTTTTTCAATGGCCCCGATTTCAAGTTCGATGTTCATCCCTTCCTTGATCTTGCCCACTTCGGTTTCATCCACCTTGCCTTTGAAGATCATATCCTTCATATCGGCTACCGTTGCAATGGTGGTCCCGTTGTTAAAGGTATTGGATTGGATCACCGAATTACCCTCTTTGATAGGAACATCAAGTACCATTCCGTTCACTGTTGAACGGACTAGGGTATTAGTAGCTGTTTGTGCCCGTTTTGTTACACCATTTTTAATTAATTCAAGATTATTTTCTGCTCCCGATAATTCTTCCTTCGATGCATCATAAGTTACCTTGGCCCTTTTGTATTCTTCATACGAAATAACTTTCTGGTCAAAGAGTTTCTGCTGGCGGTCGTAATCGATTTTGGCATCATCTGAACTTAATTTTGCACGATTCAATCGGTTCTCTGCATTGTTAAGGTTGACCATATCTGGAATGATCTTGATTTTGGCAATCACCTGATCCTTTTTCACAAAGTCGCCCGCTACAATGTACAATTCATCAATGATACCGGACACCTGGGGAACAATCTCGATTTCTTTCCTTGGCACAACTGATCCGGTGGCAACGGTTTTGCGCACAACGTTGCTCACAAACGGAGCTTTTGTTTCATATAATTCTGGTGCCTTTTTTGATTTGGTGTAGAGGAAATAAAGGGTTCCCCCAAAAATGCTTACTAGGACCACAATTCCTAAGATTCTAAAAATTTTTTTCATGATTGTATCTGTTTATTTGTTTCTGAGTTTTTTTGTCTAAAATCTAATATCTGATGTTCATTTATCCCTCGTCTCTGATCGCATCAATGGGTTTAATACTCACGGCCCTCTTGGCGGGGATCAATCCGGCAATAATACCCGCAATAACAAGTACCCCCAAGGCTGATAGTGCCATGGTAAGGTTAACTTCCGGATTGCGGAAAAATACCTTATCCCCTGCCGATTGCAAAATACGGTTCAATATTTCAAGTACTCCCACTCCCAGCGACAATCCAATATACCCGGCCATTACCGTCAGGAATACGCTCTCTGCCACAATGTGTTTAATGACTGTTGCAGGTGTTGCACCAATGGCCCGTTGAATCCCAATTTCCTGGGTTCGTTCCTTGATAATTACCAGCATGATATTGCTCACTCCAATTACACCGGCCAAAAGGGTTCCGATACCTACAATCCACGTTAGTACCTGGATACCCAAAAACAAGGAGGAGAACTTCACAAATTCCTTTTCGATGTTGAACGATCCAATGGCCTGCAGATCATCGGGGGCAATCTTGTGACGTTCCTTTAGTATCATTTTTATTTTTTCTTCCAGGTCGCTTACTTTATATCCCTTTTGGGAAGTGACGGAGAAAAAATGAACCACATTTCCATAATTGTATGCTGTCTGCATCGTTGAGAAGGGAATAATGATGGTTTCTTCCTTCTTTCCCCCTCCGATATTGATCCTTGTTTCAGGATGAATGACCCCTACCACCTGGAAATACACCCCGGTAATCTTGAGGTACTGTCCAATCGGGTCTTCATCTTTGCCAAACATCACTTCAACGACCCTTTCGCCAATATTGCAGACTTTCCGCTCCTGGATCATGTCGATCTCATTGATCAGTCTTCCTTTGATCGGTGTCCACTGGTCAATTTTGAAGTAATCAGGGTGATCGCCAAACACATTAAAGGCTCCAAATCGTTCACCTCTAAAGGTATTGTTTCCCACTTGCCGGTTTCCAAATAATCGTGGAGAGAGACTTGCTATCTCTTTGACGTTATCGCGCAGGTATTGAATATCGGTGTTCTCATAATTCCAGCCTCGTCCGCGCTGAAATCCCTTGTAGGGAACGCTGGTCCTTTCGGTCCAGAAGAAGGCTGAGTTGGAGGCAAACGCCCTTACCCCATCCATCACTCCATTCTCTAATGCTCTTCCGGCCCCTGACATAATGATGAGCATGAAAATACCCCAAAATACCCCAAAGGCGGTCATAAAACTCCGAAGCCTGTTTTTCTTCAAGGCACTGATTATTTCGGTCCAAAGATCTAAATCAAACATGGGTTTGCCTCCTTATTTATTCGTCGCGCAAGGCAACAATGGGTTTAATACTGGCTGCCCTCTTGGCTGGAATATATCCTGCTATGGCGCCTGCAACAATGAGCAGAAGTGTTGCCGCAACAGCGATATTGATATCGACGGTTGGATTTAGGAAAATACTCTCTCCTCGTTCTGCAACCGCTGCCCCTGCCGATTGTACCATGAAATAGTTGATCAATTCCATCAGTCCGGTTCCCAATACCAATCCAATATATCCGGCAACGGTGGTAATCATGATCGATTCAAGCATAATTAAACCAATCACGGAAGAAGGGCTGGCCCCGATGGCTTTACGGATACCGATTTCCTTGGTCCGCTCTTTTACCACGATCAGCATGATGTTGCTCACCCCTACAATCCCTGCAATTAAAGTTCCGATGCCGATAATCCAGATGAAGATCTTGATGGCCTGAAAGATTCGCATGGTTTGAATGTAGGCTTCCAATTTATTAAATAAGCCGATGGCTCCTTCATCTTTTGGATCAAATTTATGCTGACGGCTAAGTACATTCCTGACCTGCTCTTCAATCGCCTGGCTTTCTTCCAGTGTTTGTGCATTGATCGTTAAGGCCAGGTTGTGTAGCCGGTTTGAACCGTTAAAAATCATTTGGGCCGTTGAAAGGGGCATATAGGCATTCCTGTTGTTGGTCGATCCAGGCTCCCTGCAAATTCCGATTACTTTAAAAGGAACATTGTTGATCTTTACATATTCACCAATGGCAATGGTATCCTTGAAAAGAGCAGTTTTAATGTCTGCTCCCAATACAACCACTTTACGGTTCTGCAAAATATCAATCTGGTTGATAAAACGTCCTTTATCCACCATAATATTCTCAACCTGTATCAACTCTGGCTGGCAGGTGATGGTGGTATATTCTCCTGATTCTTTCTTGTAGGAATACCGGGTATTGTTCATGAAATATCTTCCAGAGGAAACACCGATCCCGGAGACTTTCTTTAAAATTTCCTGGTCGTCATTGTGAAACTGGATAGGCCTACCCGATTTCATGCCCTGGTAAGGAATGGTGGTTTCCCCGGTCCATATCCACATGGCATTGACGGCATCGTTCATGAAATTGGCTGCCACTCCGTTACTCAGGCCATTGCCTGATCCCAAAAGGATCATGAGCATAAAAATCCCCCAGGCCACTGAGAAGCCGGTGAGGAAGGTCCTCATTTTATTCTTCTTGATGGTGGCAAGAATTTCCTGCCATATATCGATATCAAACATAGCTTAAAGATTAGGCTGTTTCAAGTTCTTTGAGAGTCTCCTTCTTAAACTTCTTCAGCTCCCCATTGCGGATAATTTCATGTATTACGCCGTCTTTTAACCTGATGATCTGACGCGTCATGGCTGCAATGTCATGTTCATGGGTAACTATGATCACAGTGATCCCGGTCTCATTGATTTCTTTCAGAATTTCCATCACTTCGTATGAAGTAGTCGTATCAAGGGCCCCTGTAGGTTCATCGGCCAGGATAATCTTGGGTTGAGAAATCAGGGCACGGGCAATGGCCACCCGCTGTTTCTGTCCACCCGACATTTCATTGGGCATGTGGTTGGCCCATTCTTTCAATCCCAGTTTCTCGAGGTATTCCATGGCAATCAGGTTGCGCTTCTTCCTTGGCACTCCCTGGTAATAAAGAGGAAGAGCTACATTCTCCATGGCATTCTTAAACGAGATCAGGTTAAAGGATTGAAATACAAAACCCACCATTTCATTGCGGTATTTTGCTGCTTTCTTCTCACTCAGATTGGCAATCAGGTTGCCGGACAAATGATAGGTTCCTTTGTCGTAATTATCGAGCATCCCCAGAATATTCAGAAGAGTTGACTTTCCCGAACCGGAGGACCCCATGATGGAAACAAAGTCTCCCTGTTCAATTTGAAGGTCAATGCCTTTCAGAACATGGAGACTGTTGTTTCCCATTTCATAGGATTTGTGAATGTTGTTTAATCTAATCATGGCTTTGTTTTCTGCAAGTTTTCAAATCAAAATTCGTAATAATTACTCTCATCCCCTTTAGTATTTCGATGAATGGCTGATTTTACCCTGTAAATAGGTCAAAATGCTCCATATATGGCCCATAAAACACCTTTAAATACCGGTAAATAAAAATTACTGATCGTTTCTGGTTTCTGTTTCCGAACTTTCTATACCATTAGATAGGACGTTTGGAAGAAGAAATCGTTACAACCTGGAAGGCTTTTTTATAAAGAAAATACTCCTCCCAAACCTTTTCAATTCTTTGTTCTTTTCTGAATTAAAGGTAAGTTGACTGTTGCGATTAGCCATTCAATCGACTTTATTTGACCCTATTTGACCCCATTTGACCTTTTGCGGAGGATTCCACCCTTTGTAAATAGAATGCAGAATCCATTTTGATGGTGATGACCTTGCAGGGGGAGCCATCAAATGTAGTCTGTTGGTTGAGAAAGGAAGGGAGGCTTCTGGGCTGGTGACCTTGAGTCACCAGCTCAGCTAATTATAATTTTACTGATAGAAGTTCTGTGCCTAAGTTATGCAGAGCAGTTTCAATTTTTTCTTTTTGGTTCCCGAGGTATCTTAAGTCCGGAAGTATAATGGTACAAAAATTTTTGATTGATACCTGTCCACCGCTCTAATGCAGAATTTGAAAATACACCCTTGTAATAGCTTAGTAAGGATGCCGTATCAAATTGATAGATGATCTGATAATCCGCTTTTAGAATATCGGGAACATTTTCTTCTGTATTGTATGCTTTTTATTAAGTTATTGGAACTATTTATT
>DMFR01000199.1:0-726 GCA_003450125.1 Prolixibacteraceae bacterium
GGTCATGTCGGCGGTATTCATTCCCGTTACTTTTATCAAAGGAAGTTCCGGGGTATTTTATAAACAATTTGGCATTACACTGGCTGTAGCCATTGTCATTTCGGCGGTCAATGCCCTGACTTTGAGTCCTGCACTTAGCGCCTTATTCCTCAAACCCCACAACAAGGATCCATTGCCAAAAAAAGGCCTGAGACAACGTTTTTATGATTTGTTCAATGTGGCATTTGCTGCCATGACTAAACGTTACCAGCGCCTAACCAACTTTATAACTGCCCGAAAGTGGATAGCCGTCGCGTTGATCATACTCTTCTCCGGCGGATTGTGGCTATTGATGAAAACCATGCCAACTGGTTTTGTGCCCGCGGAAGATATCGGAAGAATGTTTGTTGACGTCAGTTTGCCTCCTGCAACTTCATTGGAGCAAACCACAAAAGTGGTGCAACAGGTGGACGATATCTTGGCCAAGACCCCTGAAATTGACGCAAGGACCATGATTGTGGGCAGATCCTTAATCAGCGGACAGGGAAGCTCGTATGGGATGGTGATTTGCAGCCTGCTCCCTTTTGATCAGCGAAAAGAAAAGGGCAAAGACTTAAATAGCGTGATTGCCCGGCTCTATGGAGCCACTTCGCAAATAAAAGCGGCAAAGATCGTTGTCTTTTCCCCTCCGATGGTTCCGGGATTTAGCTTTTCTTCCGGTTTCGAATTAAAAGTGGAAGACAAGAC
>DMFR01000199.1:840-5113 GCA_003450125.1 Prolixibacteraceae bacterium
TTAAAAGTGGAAGACAAGACAGGGGGCGACATCAGGCAATTGGAACAAAATACCCAAAAATTCCTGGGCGCTTTAAGCCAACGTCCTGAAATACAATATGCCATCACATCATTTAACTCTAATTTTCCCCAATATCAGGTCGATGTGAACGTAGCCCGATGTAAACAATCCGGAATTGCAGTCAATACTATTTTCTCCACCTTGCAGGGATATGTGGGCGGATTTTATGCTTCCGATTTTAACCGCTTTGGAAAACAATACCGCGTGATGTTGCAGGCTGAACCCAGGTACCGCGGAAATCCTGAAGACCTGAACAACATTTATGTACGCACTTCATCGGGAGAGATGGCCCCAATTACCGAATTTATAGCACTGCACCGCGTTTTTGGCCCTGAAAATATTACCCGCTTTAACATGTACACCTCCATTGCAGTCACCGGGGCGCAAAAGGCCGGTTACAGCACAGGCGATGCAATCAAAGCGGTTCAGGAAGTGGCTGCACAAACTTTACCACAAGGCTACGGATATGAATTCTCAGGATTGACCCGCGAAGAAATGGCCTCTGGCAACCAGTCGATTTTGATTTTTATCCTGAGCGTGATTTTTGTCTACTTCCTGCTGTCTGCGCAGTATGAAAGTTACATTCTGCCCCTTTCGATCCTCTTCTCCTTGCCCATCGGCATTTCCGGTGCGTTCATCTTTGCCAAAATAATGGGCGTTGAAAATAACATCTACCTGCAGATTTCGCTCATCATGCTCATCGGGCTGCTGGCCAAAAATGCCATCCTCATTGTTGAGTTTTCCTTGCAGCGCCGTCACCGTGGAATGAGTATAGTGCAAGCGGCCATTGAAGGGGCAACGGCCCGTTTGCGTCCCATCCTGATGACCTCCTTTGCTCTTATTTTCGGACTAATTCCCCTTGTAATAGGCGGAGGTGTTGGCGCCAATGGAAACCGCTCCATCGGAGTGGGCGCTGTTGGGGGCATGTTAATCGGTACAATGATTGGCATTTTAGTCATTCCTGCCATGTTTGTCATCTTCCAAACACTTCAGGAGAAAATCACTCATCCTGCGAAACAACCGATCTCTGAGTTGACCAATTTTGAAGGCGAAGAAGAAGAATTTGGAGATTAATAAATTTTAGATAAATGAAAAATAAACACAGACATACATAGGGCACAGAGTGTCGTGTCTCGCTTATTTTGACGCTTATGGCATGTGCAAAACTTCATTCGAAGCGTCATCCCGAACTTGTTTCGGGATCCCCTCCTAACGTCTACAATTCTGTTTTCTAACAAGTGACAGAGCGATTTGAGGGGATCCCGAAACAAGTTCGGGATGACGCTCTGATCATGGTCTCGAACTAGATTAGATCTTTGAATGACATTGCGCCATTATTGCTGAGACACCACACTATGTGCCCTATGTGCCTATGTGTTTAAAATTATAAACTCATGAATAGGAGAACACGTTCAATAAGACAGATCTTAATGCTTGCAAGCTTGGCCGGATTGCTTGTTTCATGCAGTATGCCCCGCCATTTCCAACATGAAGCGGTTAACACCGAGGGGCTTTATGGCGATTCAGCAACAACTGATTCGACTAACATGGCTGATCAACCATGGAATGTATTTTTTACCGATACTACCCTGCAGAAACTCATTCAGGAAGGAATTGACAACAATCCTGATCTGCAGATTGCCATGCAGAAAGTGCTTGAAGCGGAAGCCTACTTTTCACAAAGTAAAGCAGCCTTGTTTCCGGATATCTCTGCCAGGGCAACCGGAACTTATACCAAAAATCCTGAATTGGTAAATACCAACAGTCCACGAGAAGTGACCATCTATCAGCTGGGGGCTCAGGCCAGTTGGGAAGTCGATCTGTGGGGTATACTGAGCCGTTCAAAACGGGCTGCCTATGCCCATCTGCTATCCAGTGATGCAGGAAGAAAAGCAGTGCAGACGAGGTTAGTTGCTTCCATCGCCTCGGCTTACTATTCGCTAGCCGGATTGGATCAGCAACTGTTGATCACCCAACAAACGGTGAAGAACAACATTGATCTGGTGGAAACCCTGAAGGTGCTTAAAGAAAGCGGACGGGTTACCGGAGCCGCCGTCGTTCAGAGTGAAGCGGTCCGGTATGCTGGTGAAGTAACGATTCCGGATCTGAAACAGCAAATCCGGGAAAATGAAAATGCCCTTTGCCAGTTGCTTGGCCGGGTTCCCGGTCCCATTGAAAGGGGCAAAATCAACCAGCAAACCATTTCATCGCTATTACAAACTGGAGTGCCAGCTCAACTTTTGGATAACCGGCCTGATGTGATGCAGGCTGAATATGAGCTCCAAAGTGCTTACGAAACAACCAACAGTGCCCGTGCCTATTTTTACCCGGCACTGACCTTAACCGCGTCTACGGGTCTTGCAGCAACTGATCTCAATAAACTACTCGACCCCGCATCATTTGCCGCCAATGTAATTGCAGGACTGACTCAACCTATTTTTAACAGGAAAATGAATGCCACCCGTCTGAAAGTTGCCAGGGCCCAGCAGCAGGAAGCCTTGATCCACTTCCGGGATGTACTGCTCAATGCCGGGCAGGAGGTACAAAATGCCCTGGGTTCTTACGAGTCGTCGGTGCAGAAGATCGCCTTGCGTCAACTTCAGCTCGATGCATTGGTCAAATCGGTTGACTATACCAAGCAATTGCTTACCTATGGCTCGTCAACCTATATTGAGGTGCTCAATGCACAAACCAGTTTATTGTCTGCCCAGTTAAATAGTGTAAACGACCGCCTTCAACAACTCAATGCAGTCGTGACCCTCTACCGTGCCCTGGGAGGTGGATGGAGATAACCGTCTTATTTTTGCTATTTTTGTGGATAAATAAATTCATGTAAAGCACGAACGATGGCAAAAGTAAATTGGAGGCCCGGGACCATGGTCTATCCCCTTCCGGCGGTACTGGTAACTTGCGGAGAGACGCCCGAAGAATACAACCTGATCACCATCGCCTGGACAGGCACCATCAGCAGCGATCCCCCGATGTGCTACATTTCAGTTCGCCCCGGCCGTCATTCCTACGATATCATTAAGCGTACGGGCGACTACGTGATCAACCTGACTACTGAAGAACTGGCCCGTGCAACCGATTGGTGCGGCTGCCGTTCGGGGAGAAAATACAATAAATGGAAGGAAATGGGATTGACTCCCGCACCCGCCACCATCGTTAAAGCGCCCATCCTGGCCGAAGCGCCCATCAGCATCGAATGCAAGGTGACTCAGATCATCGAACTGGGCGTTCACCACATGTTTATTTCCGAAGTGGTCAACGTGATTGCCGACGATCGCTATATCGACCCTGAAACGGGTGCTTTCAGCCTTAAAAAATCAAACCCCATCGTATATTCCCATGGCCATTATTTCAAGCTGGGCGACCCTATTGGTAAGTTCGGCTGGTCGGTGGAAAAGAAGAAGAAGTAGGCGGTAAAAACACACAAGGAAGTGAACCCTTTTGCACTATTCTTCACTGTAATTGATCCATTTTCTTTGAGTAAGAAAATCATAACAACAATTGATATTCTCAGTTAATTGCTTTGTGAACTCGATCACTTCTGGAACAAGATCGCGTAGGGCTTCAGGAATATATTCGTGAGAAATTTGGTTCCGCATATCGCGAATGCCTATCATCTGATCGGCATCACGGATCAACTTTATTTTTTCGCAGGTGTTCATTAAATCAATAAAGGGAACAAATGGTTCGTGTAGCAACATCCAGGCCGTTCGAATAATTTTCTGGGTAAACAAATCAGAAGTCCTGTTAAATTTCGAGGTCAACGAGTCGAAGGATTCCTGTTCCTCGAATGAATATTGGGGTTTAGACCCAATTAAGGTGCATTTTTCGACGGATTGGAGCAGTGTTTGGAGGGATGCATCCAACAATTGCCACTCCGTTTTGAGAAGTTCCATGAGCAATTGGTCGTTCTGATTCTTCATAATTCAGCAAGGTTGGCCGAAATCAGTTGGCGGAAAACAGATTGATCGTCATAAGTAAGGTTGACAAGATCAATTTTCTGCCACCCAAATTTTTTATAAAATTCTATACGTATTGTTCTGAAAAGTTTTTTGTCAACGAGATAAGGGGTTAATATCAACAGATCAATATCTCCACCATTGGCATCGTCTTGATTGCGGGAACCAAAAAGATAAACCTTGGCTTCCGGAATCTTATCCCCGATTGCCTCTTTGATGAATTGTATGATAGAACTGTGTAACCG
>DMFR01000336.1:0-675 GCA_003450125.1 Prolixibacteraceae bacterium
TTTCCAGCCGCTCAGAAGGTAAAATGGAGTGTGGAGAAACCTGGTGAATTTGAAGCCGAGTATAAATTGAACGGGGTTGAAAGCTCTGTGTTGTTGGATGCCAAAGGAAATATTCTTGAGACAGAAGAGGAAATCAAAGAAGGCGAACTTCCACAGGGGGTAAAAGCGTCGATTGCCAAAGATTTTGCAGGATACAAGTTGGATGAAATTGAAAAGGCTACAGATGCCAAAGGAACCATCACCTTCGAAATGGAAGCTTCAAAGGGGAAAGACAAATTAGAGATTTCTTTTGATTCGAACGGGAAACTAATGGGCAAAAAACCACTAAAAGAAGAAAAGGAAGATTAAGGAAATTCATTCAATCTGAATTCTATCTACTATAAGGAGAGCATCAGTAAGTACTTTCAAATGCCCCCAAATCTGCACATGTCTTCTTTAGATCCTTTGATATGGAAGGATCGCTGGCTTTATTACAGGGGGAATTGGGTAACAGCCGATAATCCCCTTTTTTAGTATTCACAAATAACGGATCCTTGTTGATTGAATGGGTATCCCATCCGGTGGCTGAACGGTAGGAGAAAAGTGTGGGATAGGAGACCATCTTGATTTGGGCCATGTTGCTGCCGGAAGGTTGATAATAGGCATTGTAATCGAAGGTAAAGCGGTCTTCCAGGC
>DMFR01000336.1:829-1004 GCA_003450125.1 Prolixibacteraceae bacterium
AGCGGTCTTCCAGGCCTTCAATGTCACGGGTATAGTTCAACACATCAAGGGCATTACAAAAGATATTGTTGCGCACTGTGAAATTATTGGTATTGGGGGGCGTACCAGCAATTCGGATATGCCTTCCCGAGGGGTCTGGCCTTTGTGTATGACCCCATCCAAGGCCTGCATCCAC
>DMFR01000336.1:1235-1676 GCA_003450125.1 Prolixibacteraceae bacterium
CCCCATCCAAGGCCTGCATCCACACAGGTATTGTTTTCAAAAAGGATATTTGAAGTTTTGCCTCCATGCAGGAAGTACTCGTAAGAGTATTCACAATGGGTGATCAGGTTTTTGCGGTAGGTGATGTCAGATTGGGTGGCATTGTCCCCCTGGTTGGAGAGCCCGGCATCAAAGACCTCTTTTATGGTGCAGTTTTCAACCAGTGCATCCTGGCAGTTGTTCCAAAACTCAACGGCATTTCCCTTTCTTACGTCACCTTGATAGGTCTGACCGCCAATCCAGGTCATGGTAAGGTTGCTTAAGGTGATGTGCGAAACGCCATTTCCCACCACCGCATAGCCACTGGTAAAACTAAGATCCAGATCCCGGATGGTTACATTTGATTTTTCCTTCATGGATACCAGTATGACAGCCGAAAGGAGCTTCAGGTCAGAATAGTAG
>DMFR01000336.1:1754-2407 GCA_003450125.1 Prolixibacteraceae bacterium
AGGTCAGAATAGTAGCTGGCAGGGTTCTCTTGCGAATAGAAGATCAGGAAATTGGTGGAGGGATTGTAATAAAATTGCCCTTGTGCAGTCAATTCGTCCTCGGAATACTTTCTTACCCCACACAAGGAATCATTCAGAAAGACATTCCCGATCTCCGTTGGATAGGCTTCTTTGCTTCTCCAGATATTTGATCCCTGGTCTACCCAATCGGAGGTATTCATTTTAGCCATCGAGGCATGGATTAAAGGTTTATCTCCCTTGCCATAAGCTCCATAAGTAATCCTGGAGGTTGATCTGCCGCTTTTAGGGACCAATTGGCCATACCAGGCATCCCCGGATTTAAACAGAACGGTATCTCCTGCACCAAGAGGGGCAGAATTGACCTTATCCAAGGTTTGCCAGGGACTGGATATGGATTTCCCATTGTTGGAGTCGCTGCCTGAATTACTGACATAGTAGGTGCTTGTGCAGGCGGAAATTAAAAAAAGAAGGCCAATAAAAAGGAATTGTGCCCATATTGACCGTATCTTGATAGAATACTTCATTTGATCTGTTTGTAAGCCTTACAAACAAATTTATAAAAAATAATTATTATAAATCCAGATAAGGTGTGAGAACATTGAAAAATGACATGCAAAAGAGATTTTAAATTT
>DMFR01000336.1:2510-9513 GCA_003450125.1 Prolixibacteraceae bacterium
CCATATTGTTTTATTAAAATGAAGTTAATGTAAGAAAAATTCAGTATCTTTTGCCTGATTTTTATTATAATCAAAACTACCTAACTCCAACCATTATGAAGAATAAAAAGACAACTTCTGAAGGCCACCTGGACCTGAATACAGAAGGGCCCGGAAAGACCAATCTACTCAATCGTCGTAAATTTATAGGGGGAATGACTTCAGCTGCTTTGGCCCTAACCATTGTTCCACGTCATGTATTAGGAGGGACTGGTTATGTGGCCCCAAGTGATAAAATGACACTGGCTTACATCGGCACAGGAACACAGGGATTACGGGAACTACAACCTCTTTTATCCATTCCAGAACTTCAGATTGTGGCCGTATGTGATCCTCAAAAATATGCTATCGGTTATAATGATTGGGGTAGAACAGGACTCAGGGATGAAATACGTAAGACGCTCGACATGCCGAACTGGACTTCAGGGGGCGACAATACCATTCCGGGTGGACGTGACAACGGAAAAGAAATCGTGGATATCTATTATTCGAAGTTTCGTAAAGATCAAAAAATGAAAGGCTGTAATGCCTATGCCGATTTCCGCGAGATGTTTGAAAAGGAGAAAGACTTGAATGCAGTGAAAGTGATGACTCCCGATCACCTTCATGGAGTAATTGCCATGGCGGCCATGAAAAGAGGGATCGGTGTAACAACACACAAGCCTATTTCCAACCGTTTGGAAGAAGGCCGTAAGGTGATTGAAATGGCAGGCCAGTCGAAAGTAACCACCCATTTGATTGCCTGGGATTCGAACGGATCCATGGATCAGGTGATGAGTTGGATCAATGATGGTTCAATTGGAACACTCAAAGAAGTTCACAACTGGTCGAACCGTCCGGTTTGGCCTCAATATCCGATACTTCCGACCGATACTCCAGAAGTGCCTAAAGGAATGGATTGGGATCTATGGCTGGGCCCTGAAAGCGAACGCCCTTATCATCCTCATTATACCAACATGGTTTTCAGAGGTTGGTATGACTTTGGCGGAGGCTCAATGGCCGATATGGGACACTACAGCTTATGGACCGTTTTCAAAGCCCTTGGGCTGGAAAAGCCTACCATAATTGAACCTACTTTCAGCCATGTTTGCGGTATTAATGATTCAACAGCTTTCCAGGTTAAAAATGACTTTTCATTTCCTTTTGCCAGTTCAGTAAGATTTAAATATCCGGCCAAAGGATCACGTCCAGCGGTAGATTTGATCTGGTATGATGGTGGAATGCGTCCGGCAGTTCCCGAAGAATTGTATGAGGACAACAAGGAAATGCCCGCTGAAGGAATGATGTTCGTGGGTGACAAGGGAAAAATACTGGCAGGGTTCCATGTTGATAATCCACAGCTTATTCCTGAAAAGAGAATGGCTGGTCAAAAGAAGGACACACCTGTAAAGGAAAATACTTCAGGATTCATTCAGTTCATGAATGCAGTAAAAAACGGAAAACAATGTCCCGGAAGTTTTACAGAAGCAGGTGATATTACAGAAGCAGTTAATTTATATGCCGTTGCTCTTAGGACTGGCCGTATGTTGAAGTACGATGCTGCCAACAGAAAGATCACCAATGTTGCAGATGCCAACAAATATTTCTCCCGCGAGTATCGTAAAGGTTGGGAGCCTGGAACGATTTAAGCAAGGAGTATTAACAGTGTTCAGTCACAGTGTTCAGAATGTCCGCAATACAGGGATAACTTTGAACTTGAAACTTTGAACCTGGAACTTGAAACTTTTTAAATAAACCATACTAATTACACTACCAATCATGATGAATAGAAGACAATTTTTTGGTCGCAGTGCCATGGGAATCGGGGGAGCGATGTTGGCTTCCCAAATTCCCATGAGCCTACATGCTTCAGAAGGATTTAATGCTTTGAAAAAACCACTGGGCTTTCAGGTTTGGACGGTAAAAGACCAACTGATAAAAGATTTCCCAGGCACCTTGAAAATGATGGCTGACTTGGGTTATAAAACCGTTGAGATGTGTTCTCCTCCCGGATATGAAAGTTCAGGTTTTGGACCACTGATGAGCATGACAGGGAAGGAAATGAAAAACATTGTGGAAGATGCAGGGCTTACCCTGGAAAGTACCCATTACGGAATGGGAGAGCTTCGCAATAACTTGAAGGAGAGAATCGACTTTGCCCTCGAATCAGGACAAAAGCAAATGATTTGTTCCAGCTTATGGCTTCCCAAAGAGGCCACCATGAGTGATTGGCTTAAAGGAGTGGATGAATTGAACGAGATGGGTGCAAAAACCAAAAGATCAGGTATCCAGCTGGGCTATCACAATCACCACATGGAATTTGATAAAATTGACGGGGTATTGATTTACGATGAATTGATGGATCATTTCGATCCCGATATGGTGAAGATGCAGTTTCAGGTGGCTGTTATCAGTATCGGATATAGGGCTGCTGATTATTTCAACAAGTATCCCGGCAGGTTTATCTCAGCCCATCTGGCCGACTGGTCTTCCACAACAGAGAAACAAGTACCAATTGGACAAGGTGTCGTTGACTGGAAAGAGCTTTTTGCAGCTGCCGATAAATGTGGGGTGAGAAATTATTTCGTGGAGATGGATCCTGAGAATTTTAAGGACAGCGCAAATTATATCCTAAAATTGTAATCTGTTCCAACATTCAAAAGGAAGTGTCCTTGGGAATGAAATCCATCCAGTCTATAACAATAAAGCCCGAAACGCAGATAAACAGCCGCTTCGGGCTTTAATATGGTTAGGAGTTAATATACTATTTCTTAGATACTTTCTTTTTATCGTATATGTTGTTCAGATCCTTTTCAAACAAAGTATAGGGATTGTTGTAAAATCTCAAGAAATTAGGAACGCTCACCTGTCCGGGGAATGGGGCATAAAAATGAGTAGGACTGCGGCTGTCATTGCGCCAAACCAATACATACGAGATGTTTAAAGGATATTTCTTCAGTGTTTTTATGAGGGTTTCGGTCCACCATGAAGTATCGGGAATGGATTCAAGCCCGGTTTCAGTAAAGGATGCCAGCTTTCCAGTTTTTAGGGCATAATCTGAAATAATTTTAAGCTTTTTAGCTGCAGTGTCAATGTCATATCGGTCACGACCCATGTCTCCATAATTATCCGTTCCCAGCATATCTACCCATTTGTCACCCGGGTAACGATCCAGATATTGAGCCTCAGTGAGAAATCTGTTGTCGGGGGAGAAAGCATACAGGAAATTGTGAACGTTTTTTGTGTCGCGCAGATAGGACACTGTAAACTGCCACAAAGCTATGAACTCTTCACGTGTACAATGAGAGCGGCCCCACCAGAACCAATTACCATCGAACTCGTGGTAGGGGCGGAAGATCAGTGGCACCAAGGCTCCATCAGAACCTTTCAAACTTAAAGCCCAATCTGCAATATTATCAAGAATTCTTTTGTATTGGTCGTTTGCCTTACCTCCGGGAACGATGTATTTAACGGCAGGCAACGATACTGAATCTTTCCAGTTGAATCCCCCACCAGAAACAGGGTTGCTGAAATGCCAGCAAATGGTTGTTATTCCACCACGGTTATAGGTATCCACTACATTTTTGCGTAAGCTTTCTTTGGCTTTCTCAATTTCTTCTTTTGAACGTCCTGATGAAATAGAGTTGATGTCCATGCCAATCACAGCGGGGTGAGATCCGCAAACCGATTTCACATCCGACCTGTCTGGGTCGCCCGACCAGCCATGCCCATATGCAGTGGCATCCTGATGTCCAAATAAAACATGGGCCTTAGAAAGTTTGCCCAAATTGGTGTAAAGGGCTTTGGTTTCGCGTGTGGCTTTTGGGTCAATGGGATGGTTGTGCTTTGCCCATAACCCCAGTGAGGTAAGCATTAAATAAGCAAAAAGTATGAGGTATTTGTTTTTCATAAGATAAATGATATGGTTAAGTCTTATTCTTGAAAAGCAAGTTTGATTATTTGATCAGAAATATCTTCCAATTTAAGCCTGATATCGGGGTTACACATCTTAAGTGCAGCACGGGGCATTGCCGGTGAAAGGGCCGTACAAGGATTCTGCACGATGGTAGTTCCTCCTGAATCTTTAATGATTTTTAATCCGTAGGCCCCGTCAGAATTGGCCCCAGTTAGAATTACTCCAATTAAGCTTTTTGCATAAACCCATGCTGCCGATTCGAACAATACATCAATTGACGGCCTTGAATAGTTTACTTTTGCAGCAGTTGACAGCGAGAAAGTGAAATTATCTTCTATCTGTAAATGATAATTGGGAGGGGCAAAATAGATCACCCCCGGACGGATTGGTTCATTGCATTCGGCTTCTTTCACTTCCATTGTACAAACAGAATTCAAGTGACCAATAAATGTATCATTGCTATGATCACCAATGTGCAAAACGACGATAATAGGCAATGGAAATTTTTCATCCAACTTTGGTAGGATGAGTTTTAAGGCCTCCAGGCCTCCATAAGAAGTGCCGATTACAATGGCTTTGTACATCAGGGTATTCGCTTTTTAAAGATTTTTTGCTTGTCATCAATCCCTTCAAATAGTTTGCCGTAATCTGAAAACTTCAGGCTTTCTTTTGTGCCCAGGCATAGGATCCCAGATGGAACAAGACTATCGTAAAATAGGCCAAGTACTTTTTCCTGAAGGCTTTTTTCAAAATAAATCAACACATTCCGGCATAGAATCAGGTTAACATCTGCGAATACACTATCGGTTACAAGGTTATGATCGGCAAATACGATCCGGCTGGCCAATTCTTTATTGAACATCACCGAGCCATACATGGATTTGTAATAATCCGATAGGTTATTTTTACCTCCTGATAGGTGATAGTTTCTGTTGCATTGTTCTATTTCAGACTTTTGATAAACACCCTCCTTGGCAATTTCAAGTACCTTCTGATTAAAATCAGTGGCATACACCTGGCACCGGTCAAGCAAACCTTCTTCATGCAATAAAATGGCAAGAGAATAGACCTCTTCCCCGGTTGCGCATCCGGCATGCCAAATCTTAAAATAGGCATATGTGCGCAGCTTAGGTACTATATTCTCACGCAAGGATCTATAAAAATCAGGATCTCGAAACATTTCAGTGACATTGATGGAAAGATCGTCGAGAAAATCTTTAAAGAACTCTCGGTCTCTAAGAACCTTATTTTGAAGTTCAGTTACCGTTGATAGATTACTGATGCCAAGCCTGTAAAGAACGCGTCTTTTTAAATGAGCTTTACTGTAGTTTCTGAAATCGTAGCCATATCTGAGAAACACGGCTTCTAGCAGCAATTGCAACTCGATGTTAAAAAGTTCGGAATTCGATTCAATATTGGCGTCCTGTGACATATCCTTACTGTTTTTCCTGATGTCTGACTACTTCCATCAAAATAGTACGTAGATCGTTTTCACTAAAAGGCTTGGTGAGAAAGTTATTCATCCCGGCCTTTAAACAGAGTTGTTTGTCTTCGTGAAGAGCATTGGCAGTAATTGCCACAATATAGCACGGATATTTGATGAATGTACTTCGTTCAAATTCCCTGATCATTTCCGTAGACTGAATGCCGTCTATATCGGGCATTTGCATATCCATGAAAATCAAATCATAGCGGTGTTGTTTAAACATTTCAAAAGCTTCACGCCCGTTATTGGCGATATCGCATTCAAATTCAAGTTGCTTAAGTGTCAGGGTTGCCACTCTTTGGTTGATCCGGTTATCTTCTGCCAATAAAATATTTATATTCGATGGAATAGCATGCACTTCTTTTTTTACTTCAATCGTTGATTTTCCTGCCTGTTTCAAGGGTAGCCGGAACCAAAATTCGGATCCTTTTCCCCATTCGCTTTTCACTCCGATTTCTCCGTTCATCAGGATAACCAGATTCTTGGATATAGCCAAGCCTAATCCAGTGCCACCGTATTCACGGCTAATGGAGGATTCCGTTTGTGAAAACTCTTTAAAAAGCAATTCTTTGCCTTCTGGTGTGATTCCAATTCCGGTATCGGTTACCTTGAAGAACAGACGGATATTCTCACCATTAACATCAATGGGTTCAATGTGTATATCTACTGACCCTTCATGTGTAAATTTGATGGCATTGTTGACCAGGTTCATCAGTATTTGACTGATACGTAAGGGGTCTCCCGATAAGAGTGCCGGAATCTTGTCTGAAATGAAACAATTTAGGCTGATCCCATTTTCCATGGCCTTAAATTTCATCAGCTGATAGACATTGTTGACCAATGTTCTCAATTCAAAATCTATAATTTCAAGCTGGATCTGCCCTGACTCTATTTTCGAAAAGTCAAGAATGTCGTTGATGATAAGCAATAAATTCTCTCCTGAAGTGGTAATGATATCAACCAGTTCTTTCTGCTCATTGTTTAGGGAGGTTTTCTTCAGCAATTTAGATAAACCGATTACTCCATTGAGTGGAGTGCGGATTTCATGGGACATGTTTGCCAGAAACATCGACTTGGTATGGGTGGCCACTTCCGCTTTGCCCTTGGCAATTTTTAGATTTAGGTTCGCATCTTCCATCTGCGACAATAAATCGTCCAGTTTCCTTCGCTGCAGATATAAATCCAGAAATACCCTCACTTTTCCTTTCAAAATATCAGGGATGACGGGTTTGGGGATGAAATCAACGGCACCCGTTTCAATTCCTTTTATGATGTGCAGATCGCTTTGGTGAATGGCTGAGACAAAAATTACCGGAAGGTATTTTGTCTTTTTACGCTGTCGCATCAGTTCAAGGGTTTCATACCCATTCATGCCCGGCATCTGAACATCGAGTATGACCAGTGCATATTCATCCTTCAGGCTGAGCTTTAAAGCCTCCTCACCCGAAAAAGCCCTGACGATATCAATCTCAAAATCTTCAAGTATAGCTTCGAGACTAATAAGGTTTTCGAGCAAATCATCAACTAAAAGTATTTTTGGTTTTATCATTATTCTTTATTTTTTATACAACCATATTTTCAAC
>DMFR01000057.1:0-242 GCA_003450125.1 Prolixibacteraceae bacterium
CCTGCTTCAGATCATGATTTGTACTACTCACCAGTACAAATGGATGAGATTGGTAAAAATCCTGATACAGTTTTTGTGCATCTTCTATTGAACCATCAAACTTTGTGTAAACTGAAGCAAATATGCCACGGGTATGATTTCCCCGAACGGGAATAAAGTTGATATCGTGGTTCATCTCTGGCTGTAACTGCTGAAGACTTTCGCCTATTTCCCCCAGATGTTGGTGTTCAAAAGCTTTATAT
>DMFR01000057.1:327-12025 GCA_003450125.1 Prolixibacteraceae bacterium
ATACATTGCTGTTTCTCCAGGAGAAATGAGTCGTTGAGCCTGGTGCCTGACCTGCTCCTGTTGAGCCCGTAATGGCATTTACATGCAATTCATCTTTAATCAATCCTGCCGCTGCCAAGGGCAAAATAGCCAACTGAATGCCCGTTGCAAAACAGCCTGGGTTGGCAATCCGATTGGATTTACGGATGAGTTCCCTGTTTAATTCAGGCAGGCCGTACACAAAGGTATTGCCTTCTTTTTTCAACCTGAAGTCGTGGCTCAGGTCAATGATCTTTATATTTTCTGGAAGCGTATTTTTCAGTAAAAACTCTTTCGATTTACCATGTCCCATACAAAAGAATACAACATCGACCATTGTGAAATCAGGCTCACCAACAAATTGGATGTCGGTATCGCCTAACAAGTCGGTATGAATAGCTGAAAGCAGATTCCCGGCATTGCTGTGGCTTTGTACAAATGCTATATTGGCCTGGGGGTGGTTCAACAGTATACGGATCAGTTCACCTGCTGCATATCCGGCGCCACCAATTATTCCAACTTTTATCATTTTATCAAATTATCAAATTATCACTTTGAAAAACTGCNNTTACTAGCTGCTTGCTTCTGGCTTTTTTTGCCAGCCGCCAGTAGCTAGCCGCTTGTTACCAGTAGCCAACAGCCAGCAGCTTTTTAGAACGTCTTATTTACAGAGTTGTGGATTTTCAACGATGTAGAAAGCACTTTAGTAAATCCTTTAACATCATCGGCTGTCCATGCAGAATTTTTCTCTCCATATTCTCCAAATTCAGAGCGCATCAAGTCATGATCAGATTCCACGCCAACTAACACAAAGTTGTATGGTTTCAGTCTGACAATCACCTTTCCGGTAACGGTTTGCTGAGAATTTTCCAGAAACTTCTCAATGTCACGCATAACGGGTTCAAAGTATAGGGCTTCGTGGAGGAACATGCCATACCAGTTGCCCAACTGTTCCTTCCAGTATTGCTGCCATTTGGTGAGCGTATGTTTTTCGAGCATCTGGTGAGCCTTGATGGTGATGATGGGTGCGGCGGCTTCGAATCCTACACGTCCCTTGATCCCGATAATGGTGTCGCCAATGTGCATATCGCGGCCAATTGCATAGGGGGCAGCCAATGCATCCAATGCACGGATTGCATTCACCGGATTTTCATAGATCTCGCCATTCACTCCTTTCAATTCGCCCTCTATAAAATCAAGGGTAATCTCTTTTTCTTCCGTTTCAGTGAGTTGGGATGGATAAGCCTCTTCAGGCAAAGTCTGATTCGATTTAAGCGTTTCTTTTCCGCCGATACTGGTGCCCCATAATCCTTTATTGATCGAGTAATCCATCTTTTTCCAGTCAGCTTTCACACCATGGGATTTCAGGTAATCGATCTCTTCCTGACGGCTCAGTTCAAGATCACGGGTAGGAGTGAGGATGCCAATTTCAGGGGCAAGAATCTGGAAAGTCAAGTCAAAGCGCACCTGGTCATTTCCAGCGCCTGTACTTCCGTGAGCCACATATTTAGCGCCTATTTTCTTGGCATATTCAATAATGGCAATGGCTTGAAATACACGCTCAGAACTTACGGAAATGGGGTAAGTATTGTTCCTGAGAATGTTTCCGAAAACCATGTATTTGATACTTTTTTCATAATAAGTATCAGTCACATCAAGAGTTACATGTTTTACAGCTCCCAAATTGTATGCTTTTTTCTCAACAGCATCCAGTTCTGTCTGATTAAAACCGCCGGTATTGGCGATTGCCGTGTACACTTCCAGATTTTTCTCTACCGAAAGGTATTTTGCACAATACGAAGTATCCAAGCCTCCGCTGAATGCTAAAACTACTTTTTCCTTCATGTTATTTATTTTTTTTAAAAAGGGAAAAACCTATTTCTTTCTTAGGTTGAGTCCCGTTTTTATTGGGTTTCAATTTGTTGATGATGTCCAGCAAAGTATCCTTAATGGCCCATCCATTGCCTTTCTTTTTCTCTTCAGGTTTCTCTTCCACCTTTTTTTCCTGCTCCCATGCCGGATCATACAACATACCGGTACAGAGGCATTTACTTTTATTGGTGCGTTGCAGGATGTCATAATTGACGCAACTTTGACAGCCCTTCCAGAAGTCTTCATCATCCGTCAGTTCTGAAAAGGTCACCGGACGATAACCCAGTTCATGGTTGATTTTCATAACTGCCAATCCGGTGGTTAAACCAAAGATCTTGGCATTGGGGTAAACCTGCCTTGAAAGCATGAATGCTTTTCTCTTGATTTCAGTAGCCAATCCGATCCCACGATATTCTTTGACTACGATCAATCCGGAGTTGGCCACAAAGCTTTTCGCTCCCCATGATTCTACGTAGCAGAAACCTGCAAAGGTTTCATTGTTTTCGAGGGCAATAATCGCTTTGCCTTCCTTCATTTTATTGGCAATGTATTCATAGGTACGACGTGCAATACCTGTTCCACGCTCTTTTGAAGCCTGGTCAATGGCATCATTCACCTGATCAACATATTTTAAATGCTCCTCAGTCGCTACCAGTACTTTAATATCTTTTAAATCTTTCATCTTCGTTCTTAAATAATTGTCAATTTTATTCAAATCAAAAACTTTATCCATCTCTTCACCATCTGCCAACTGAGACTGAACACTGAACACTGAACACTGAACACTGATCACTGTCCACTTTTCACCCCAGCTTATCCTCCAATTTCGGCATCACCAAGATCAGGCTGTTAATTAAATCGCTGTGCGTAATGCCTTCTCGCATAATAATCAGTATCGTATCGTCCCCGGCAATGGTTCCTATGATTTCGTATGGTTCTGCATTGTCAATTACAGCGGCCAGACTACTTGCATATCCTGGCATTGTTCTCATTACAGCAAGGTTTCCTGAAAATTGTAAATCACGAAAACCATCGGCCAGAAAATTAATCCTTGTATTTTCCCGTATGTTTTCATTGTTCAACCCTTCAGGGATGACATATACATAACCCAGTGCCTGATCCGATACTTTTGCTACCTTTAAGATCTTTAAATCGCGCGAAAGGGTAGCCTGGGTCAATTCAAAGCCTTGATCTTTCATGAGGTGCAATAGCTCATCCTGACTGCTGATCCGGCCATGGAGAATTGCCTGTTTGATGGCAAGCTGTCTTTTCGTACGATTCTTCATTTTGTATATTTATACATATTCGATGCAAAAATATGCAATAAATAAATACTACAACCCTTTTTTTCAGAAATAATTTATATTTTTGTTGCCGATAATGAAAAACACAAACGAATTGAAACTTGAAAAAGACCAGGTTGAAATTACGAAGTACCATAGAAAAAGAGAGTTTGTTTATATAACAACAATGCGTTTGCCCTACAGCCGTAGCCAAACGCATTTTTTTTAATATTTAGCATTGTAACGATGACACAACTAAGAAAAGTCAGATTGATTCTTGAAGACGGGACATCATTTGAAGGTAAATCCTTCGGATATGAACGCTCGGTTGCCGGAGAAGTAGTTTTTTATACTGCTATGACTGGCTATCCCGAAAGTTTAACAGATCCTTCATATACGGGACAGATCCTCGTTTCAACCTTCCCCTTGATTGGAAATTATGGTGTGCCAAGTGACTCGAAAGAGCAAGGCTTATCCGCTTTTTATGAATCGGATAAGATTCATATTACCGGATTAATTGTTTCTGATTACTCGTTCGAATACAGCCATTGGAATGCCATCAAGAGCTTGGGCGACTGGTTGAAAGAGCACAAGATACCAGGCTTGTTCGGTATTGATACCCGTGCCTTGACCAAAATTATCAGGGTTAAAGGTTCATTATTGGGCAAGATTGAGTTTGAGGATGAAGTAATTGATTTTTACGATCCCAATCAGGAGAACCTGGTTGCCATAGCCAGTACCGACAAAGTAGAAGTATATGGAACCGGGGAACACCGTATCGTATTGGTCGATTGCGGAGTCAAATACAACATCATCCGCTGTTTGATGAATCGCAATGCTACGGTGATTGTGGTTCCTTGGGACTACGATTTCAGCGGTGAAGATTTTGACGGCATCTTCCTTTCCAATGGACCTGGTGATCCTGCCTTGTGTGATGCCACGGTTGAAAATATCCGTAAAACGATGTTGGCTGAAAAGCCAATCATGGGTATTTGCTTGGGTAACCAGTTGCTGGCTCGTGCTGCCGGAGCTGAAACCTACAAGCTGAAGTTTGGTCATCGCAGCCACAACCAACCCGTCTTATTACAAGGAACCGACCGTTGTTTCATTACTTCGCAGAACCATGGCTTTGCGGTCGATACCAAGACCCTTCCATCGGATTGGGAACCTTTGTTTACCAATGTGAACGATCAAACCAATGAGGGAATCCGCCACAAGACAAAACCGTTCTTTTCTACTCAATTTCACCCTGAAGCTGCCAGTGGACCGGTCGATACAGAATTCTTGTTCGATGATTTCATGAACAATGTGATTGAATATAAGAAGACGAAGAAGTAAGATTGTAGATGTTAGATTCAAGAGTCTGAAGACCGGAGACCGGAGTCGGAAGACCGGAAAACCAGACTTGAAACTTTGAACTTGAAACTTTGAACTGAAATTAACCATCATGATAAATAAAGACATTAAAAAAGTAATCGTCCTGGGTTCGGGAGCACTGAAGATCGGTGAAGCGGGAGAGTTTGACTATTCAGGTTCTCAGGCCTTGAAAGCCCTGAAAGAAGAGAATATTCACACCATTCTGATCAACCCCAATATTGCAACCATCCAGACTTCGGAAGACATTGCAGATCGAATTTACTTTCTTCCGGTTACGCCCTTCTTTGTGGAGCAGGTCATTATAAAAGAAAAGCCGGATGGAATCTTGCTGGCCTTCGGTGGACAGACTGCCCTCAATTGCGGGGTTGCTTTATTCCGTAAGGGAATCCTGGAAAAATACAATGTGAAGGTTCTGGGTACTCCGGTTCAATCAATTATTGATACCGAGGACCGTGAGATCTTTGCCGGCAAGCTTGGTGAAATTGAAGTTAAAACTCCCCGCAGCATTGCTTGTTTAAACATGGAAGAAGCCTTTGCGGCAGTTAAAATAGTGGGTTATCCGATTATCATCCGTGCTGCTTATACATTGGGGGGATTGGGCAGCGGCTTTTGTGCCAATGACCAGGAATTGGAATCACTGGCCTCCAAGGCATTCACTTATTCACCCCAAATCCTGGTAGAGGAATCGATTAAAGGCTGGAAAGAAGTGGAATATGAAGTGGTCCGTGACCGTTTCAACAACTGTATTACGGTGTGTAATATGGAAAACTTCGATCCTCTTGGTATTCATACGGGTGAAAGCATCGTGGTTGCCCCTTCGCAGACACTTTCCAACTCTGAATACCATAAATTGCGCGCACTGGCCATTAAAATTATCCGCCATATAGGAATAGTCGGCGAATGTAACGTACAATATGCCCTTGATCCTCATTCTGAGGATTACCGTGTCATTGAGGTCAATGCCCGTCTATCGAGATCTTCTGCACTGGCCTCCAAGGCTACAGGTTATCCATTGGCCTTTGTAGCTGCCAAACTAGGTTTGGGATACGGACTTCATCAATTAAATAACCAGGTAACCAAGGTGACCACTGCTGCTTTCGAACCTGCACTGGATTACATCGTTTGTAAGATTCCACGCTGGGATTTGAACAAGTTTACCGGTGTATCCAAGAACTTGGGTAGCTCTATGAAATCGGTAGGAGAGATCATGTCAATCGGCCGTTCTTTTGAAGAAGCCATCCAGAAAGGTATCCGCATGGTAGGTATAGGGATGCATGGTTTTGTAGCCAACAAGGAAGAAATCACCATTGAGCAGATTGATGAAGAATTGAGTAACCCTACTGACCGCCGTATCTTTGCCATTGCTGAAGCTTTCAACAAAAATTATACAGTAGATGAGATTTACGAAAAGACCAAGATAGACCGCTGGTTTTTACAAAAACTGCAAAATATCCATATTTCTAAAAATAAACTGGAAGCGGTCAACTCACTGCAATCATTGCCCGATTCACTGTTGCTTCAGGCCAAGAAGGAAGGTTATTCCGACTTCCAGATTGCACGTCTGGTGTTGAAATCCTCCAACAAAGAGATTAATGACGATTTGCTGAAGGTGCGTGAATGGCGTAAAAGCAAGAACATCCTGCCTTCTGTAAAACAAATTGATACCCTGGCCGGGGAGTATCCTGCCCAAACGAATTATCTATACCTGACCTATAACGGAAATGAACACGATATTGAATTTCCCCGTGATGACAAATCAGTCATCGTTTTAGGCTCTGGTGCTTACCGTATTGGAAGTTCTGTAGAGTTTGACTGGTGTAGTGTCAATGCTATCACCACCATTCATAAAGAGAATTACCGTTCGATCATGATCAATTACAATCCGGAAACTGTAAGTACCGATTACGATACCTGCGACCGCCTGTATTTCGATGAACTGACTTTTGAACGGGTAATGGATATTGTTGACCTGGAAGCTCCCAAAGGAGTGGTACTTTCAATGGGTGGACAGATTCCCAATAACCTGGCCATGAAACTGCACCGTCAGCAGGTACCTATCCTGGGAACTTCTCCTTTGAATATCGACCGTGCAGAAGACCGTAAGAAATTCAGTTCTCTTTTAGATACCCTTAAAATTGATCAGCCCCGCTGGTCTGAACTGACCAGTATTGATGATATTTACCGCTTTGTGGATGAAGTGGGGTTCCCTGTTTTGATCCGTCCTTCCTATGTACTTTCTGGAGCTGCCATGAACGTAGTTTCCAACAGGGACCAGCTGGAGCATTTCCTCAACCTGGCTGCCAACGTATCAAAGGAACACCCGGTGGTTGTTTCAGAATTTATTGAACAGGCCAAGGAAATTGAGATTGATGCTGTTGCCAAAAACGGTGAACTGGTAGCCTATGCCATTTCCGAGCATGTTGAGTTTGCAGGGGTTCATTCGGGCGATGCAACCATCGTATTTCCGCCTCAGAAACTGTACATTGAAACCATCCGCCGTATCAAGAAAATTGCAAGGCAGATTGCCAAAGCCCTTGAAATCACCGGGCCTTTCAATATGCAGTTGCTGGCCAAGGACAATGATATCAAGGTAATTGAATGTAATCTGCGTGCTTCGCGTAGTTTTCCTTTCGTGTCGAAGGTCATGAAATACAACCTGATTGAAATTGCCACTCAGGTCATGCTGGATGCCCCATACAGGCAACCGGATAAATCATTGTTCGAACTGGATTATGTAGGAGTGAAAGCTCCCCAGTTCTCCTTTGCCCGTTTGCTGAATGCTGACCCTGTACTGGGAGTCGATATGTCGTCAACCGGAGAAGTGGGCTGTATCGGCGAAACCTACTATGAGGCCATCCTGAAGTCGATGCTCTCGGTTGGATATACCATTCCAAAGAAGAACATCCTGATTTCTTCGGGACCTGCACGTTCAAAAATTGAATTGCTTCAGAGTGCACAATTACTGGCTGACCGTGGTTTTAACCTGTATGCAACCGGTGGAACGCAAAAGTTTTTGGCTGAAAACGGTATTGAGTCAACCCGCCTTTTCTGGCCTGATGAAACGGACAAGCATCCCAATACCCTGGAATACATCAAGGACAAGAAGATTGACCTGGTGATCAATATTCCGAAAGACCATACCAGCCGCGAGATCAGCAACGGGTACACCATTAGGCGCAGCGCCATTGATTACAGCATTCCGCTGATCACCAATGCCCGTTTGGCCAGCGCCTTCATTTATGCCTTCTGCAAATACGAAATTGAAGACCTATCGATCAAAAGCTGGGACGAATACACCGACTAAAGTTTCAGGTTTCAAGTTCAAAGTTTCAAGTTTGAGCCCAATTCCAAAGCCTGGTTCTGGTAGGTAGAGAAGTAAAATTTTAAGGCTCTTAATCTATTTTGTTACCCACTTCACACACATAAAGGTCATTCTGAATTCATTTTCAGGGTGACCTTTTTTATTGATCGCCACTTCTCTTTTATCTATAGGACCTATGGCTGAATGATTCATTTAGGAACTGCCCTTCAAAGTATATAATTATTCGAAAGTTATTCATTGGCTATTCGAAACTTATTCGAAGTTTATCCGTATACACTCTAATAAGCTTCGAACTACCTTCGAACTACTTTCGAACTAGTCATTAGTCAACCAACACAAATTAAACTAAAACATCATGGCAGAAGTACAAGACATTTTTGGTAAGGTGGCCTCGGGAAAAGTAGGCACAGTTTCATTGTATCCATTAAGAGGCAAGACCATTATGCGCAGCCTACGAACCGACAAGGGTGGTCCGAGGACTGAAAATCAGTTGCGTAACCAGCGACGATTCAAGGAAATAAGAAAGTTTTGCACCCCGTTTAAGTTTGTAGTCATCCCCCGTATCTGGAATGATCTGGCAACCACCTCCAGCGGCTATCATCTGTTTATGAAAGCCAACAGCCCGGCCTTTGACCCGGATGGAGTACTGGCATATCCCGAAAAGATTCGCCTGTCGATGGGAAAACTTGCCCTGCCGGAAGGAATGCAGGCCAAAAGGACTTCTGAAGGGGGCACGACCATCGAGGTGAAGTGGGAAAAAGATCTTGAATTTGTTGGAATATCAAACAAAGATCAACTGATGGTCATCAGTACAGCAGGGGGCAAATATTCGAATATAAAGGATACAGGATTGACAAGGGGAAATCTTGGCGGAAGCTTTGAACTGCCTGCAATGGCTTCATCTGCCAGCCATATTTACCTGTTTTTTGAATCCATCGACCAAAAGTATTATTCGGAGAGTGCATGTCTTGATATTTGAACAGAGGATGAACCAGAATGCAAAGTATAACAAGTAACATTCAGATATTTAAAACCTTATCTTTTGTGAAAACACCTTAGTAACACTGTCTAACCCCGCGAATCCAACCTTATTTACCTTGGTTAAGTTTAATGTAGAATAAGGAAATGATGTATCTGGATTAACGTTTTGCTTTTCATCACTTAAAAATAAGGTTGGGTTTGTGGGCGGATTAGCTGTTTTACTAAGGTGTTTTTCATGGAAATAAGGTTTCAATAAACTAATATAAGTAATAGAAACTAAATAATNNCTGTGGTGAATTCTTTTTTTATTTGTGTTTAATTTCTTTTTTTACTTTTCAGACCGCTTCTCTATCTTATTTTTGAAATTTCTTCAGCAGATCTTTTACGGCATCCTTGTGAACCGTAAAGCCCATCATCTTTAGCTTGATGTAATCTTCATGGAAGAAGTAATAGCCGAAATTAGGGCTTGACTGGTCAACATTCCTTGATCCTGAACTTGAATCCTTGATCAAGAACCAATCTTTGCCCGATCCCTTGTAATTTTCAAGTATCCCGATCAGCTGCATCCCATGGTCATCAGTGGTCGTTTCATTGGAGAACCTGAACTGACGGGCATCATCATTGATATAGGCAGATGGAATATCGTAGTCAGGAATCAGAGCACAGTTGGTGGTGCGGCTAAAGCCTGATTCGGAAACGTCGCCACCAATGCTGAGCGAATAACCAGCTTTTATGGCCTTCTTCAGTGCATCCATAAAATCCGTGAGCGGAACGTTGTAATATTCCTTGTTGTGCCACCAGTTGTCTGGAACTTTGTATTCCACCTGCTGCCAGAAAGGTTCTTGCTTGTAAGAAAGAATTTCCACATAGTCATCCGGATTGATTTTAAGGTAATCTTTCAGGTAAGTCTGCGGAGTATAACTTTTTCCTTCCACCATAAACTGGGTAGGAGGGGTACCAATATAATGGTTCATAATGGACTTAATGGTTTCGATTCCATATTCCATGTTCCATGCATTGTTGACTTTCATGGAATTGAGAAAAGCGGTCATTTCTTCCACCATTTTGGCATGACTGTGGTATTTACGCCCATCAATCAATCCGCTGTATGCTTCTTCAGGAACAGCGCCATACATTTTCATGATCCGGGACAGCGCATTGCCTTCTGATCCTTCTGAGAATTCAGATTTCCCTCTCTTTTCAATGAACCGTTTGGCTTTCTCGATGTATTCGCAATAGGGCGAATAAATATCCGAGATTTCTACCTTTTTTCCATAAAGACGCAATACTTCCGATTCATAAAAGGAGGTGGTTGAAAAACTCCAGCAAGTGCCTGCATTGCCTTGCGAAATGCTCGGATTGCTCCACACTGTTTTATAAAGGGAAGGATCATTTGGCAAATCCATGCCCGACTGATCCATCTCAAACCGAATATAAGGTTCCTTCTCATTGAGTTTTTCCTCCACTTCGGTCACATCCTTCATGATGGACTCGGTATAAAAGCCTTTGCCTTTTTCTTCCTTGACAATCTTGCCTTTACTTACATTCTGAGCCTGTAGGCCAAATGCCAAAGCAACTATCAATCCTGCCGAAACAATAATTCTTTTCATGTGACTAATCATTTATTTTAAGGTGCGAAATATAGCTGATTCATTTAATGCCATTCCTGAAATAAATCAGGTTTATTGATGCTTGTCGGTACCCCTTTTATCTAGATAGTTAAACGGAATATCTTTTACTATCTTGTAACTTTATCAGGATAAACTTCATGAAGATAACTATTATAAGTCACTTATCCTAATAATGCAGAAGGGAAAGTTCAAAGTTTCAAGTTCAAAGTTCAAAGTTGGGCAATTGTGCAAAGCGGCAGCAACTTGAAACTTTGAACCTTAAACTTGGAACTTAGTTAGCTAATCGAGCTCCAGTTAAACTCTGTATTTTTCATCTTCATCAGTTGATGCACCAGTATCCGGTTTTCCTGCTTCTCCAATTTGGGATCATCGTCCAGAAGGTCTGATGCCTGGTTGCGGGCATACTGCAATATCTCACCATCACGCCCCAGGTTGGCAATTTTCAGGGTAAAGCCAATACCGCTTTGTTGGGTTCCTTCCATATCACCCGGGCCTCTAAGCTTTAAATCCACTTCGGCAATTTCAAAACCATCGTTGGTGCGAACCATCGTTTCAATGCGCTTGCGACTTTCATTGCTGATATTGAAGGACGACATCAAAAGACAATACGACTGTTCTGCCCCCCGGCCAACTCTTCCGCGCAACTGGTGAAGCTGCGAAAGTCCAAAGCGTTCAGCACTCTCAATGATCATCACCGAGGCATTGGGAACATCCACGCCCACTTCGATGACTGTTGTCGCCACCATGATCTGAGTCTTTCCTTCCTTGAAAAGGTTCATTTCAGCTTCCTTGGCTGCCGGTTTCATTTTGCCATGCACCATGCTGATTGCATAGCGGGGAAATACCTGCTTGAGCAATAGATAACCATCTTCGACATTCTTTAAATCCAACTTTTCTGATTCCTTGACCAATGGATAAACCACGTAAATCTGCCGGCCCAGTTCAACCTGCTCCCGCATAAAATCGTACACCTGTTTCCTTCTGGTCTCGTAATAATGCAGCGTCTGAATGGGCTTTCTTCCGGGCGGCAATTCATCAATAATTGAGACATCCAAATCGCCATATACGGTCATGGCAAGGGTTCGCGGAATAGGGGTGGCCGTCATGACCAATATATGGGGGGGTGTAAATTCATTCTTCTTCCAGAGTTTGGCACGCTGTGCAACGCCAAAACGGTGCTGCTCATCAATAATTACCAACCCGAGCTTCTGTAA
>DMFR01000057.1:12079-14270 GCA_003450125.1 Prolixibacteraceae bacterium
CCACAATTTAGCCCGTTGTGCAACCCCAAAACGATGCTGCTCGTCAATAATGACCAACCCGAGTTTTTGTAAAATCACTTTGTCTTCGATCAGTGCATGGGTTCCGACCAGCAATTGCAGGCTGCCATCTTCCAACTGTTCATGAATGATCCTTCGTTTGGCAATTTTAGTCGATCCTGTCAGTAAAGCAATAGTAATGCCAAGGCCATCGGTCATCTTTTTGATCGAATTATAGTGCTGAATGGCCAGTATTTCGGTGGGGGCCATCAGACAAACCTGGTAGCCGTTGTCGAAGGCAATAAGGGCGGTCATCAATGCCACCAAGGTTTTCCCACTTCCCACATCCCCTTGCAGCAAGCGGTTCATCTGTTTGCCCGAGCCGATATCCTTGCGTATTTCACGGATCACCTTCTTCTGTGCACCAGTCAGTTCGAAGGGAAGGTGCTGGTTGAAAAACGTGTTGAGGTTATAGCCCACCTGCGAAAATACGAAGCCTTTGAAGGCATCTTCCCGCTTGTGTTTAAGGCTCAATATCTTCAGTTGGATGAAAAACAGTTCTTCAAATTTCAACCTGAAAAGGGCAGTCTTCAACAAGTGGGGGTTCTCCGGAAAATGAACCTGCCTAAGGGCCATGGGCAAAGGCATTAATTTTAAGTGAGAAATCAACGAGGAGGGGAGTGATTCCGCAATCTTTCCTTCAATCAATGTTGAAAGGGTGAATTGAAATTTATTCAGCGCTTTGCTCGTCATAAATTTCTTTTTCATGTTATCTGTGGTATTGTAAAACGCCTGGAAGATGCCTGTTGTGATGGGCTTACTGTCCACAGGTTCCAGTTCAGGATGAATCATGTTGACTTTTCCATTGAAGATCGAAGGTTTTCCAAAACAGATGTATTCCACATTGGCGCGGAGATTTTCCTTCACGTATTTAGCTCCCTGGAACCACAATAATTCCATTACCCCTGAATCGTCCCTGAAATAGCCAATAAGCCTTTGCCGGGCTCCTTCACCTACGGTTTCAAACCTGAAAATAGTTCCTTTCAGCTGAATGTATGGCATGTTGTTTGTAATCTCAGATATCTTATAGAATTTTGTCCGGTCAATGTATTTGTAGGGAAAGTAGTATAGAAGGTCATTGAAGGTGAAAATCTCCAATTCCTTCTTAAGAATTTCAGCCCGTTGGGGTCCCACACCGGGTAAAAATTTGATATCCTGATCCAGATATTCTGACATAGGGCAAAGATAAAGATTATATCAAATTGTTGAAGGCCTTTTATTCGGATAGATGATCTTTCAGTAAAAGGCCATTAAAAGGGTTAAATGTGTATATTCATCCCAAATTTGGGATTCAGAATTTGTAATGAACTGGACCATTTAGCAACTAATTCATTCTAAACATTACATTCAAAAGATGGAAACTGTTATCAAGCTGGATAAAATTGTAAAGAACTATAAGGTAGGAACGCAGATTGTCAGGGCCTTGCGCTCCGTTTCACTGACCATTAACAGGGGTGAATACGTTGCCATCATGGGTGCTTCGGGCTCCGGAAAGTCGACCATGATGAACGTGATCGGCTGTTTGGATACCCCTACCAGCGGAACTTATATCCTGAGTAATTCGGATGTGAGTCATTTGTCGGATGATGAATTGGCAGAAATCAGGAACAAAGAGATCGGTTTCGTGTTTCAGACATTTAACCTTTTGCCCCGCAACACTGCCCTTGAAAATGTAATGTTGCCCTTGGTCTATGCCGGGATCAAAAAGCAGGAGCGCATTCAAAAGGCTGAAAAAATATTGGCTGAAGTGGGCCTCTCGGATCGTATTGAGCACAAGCCCAATGAATTATCAGGAGGTCAGCGTCAACGTGTAGCTGTCGCCCGTGCTCTTATCAACAATCCGTCTATTTTGCTGGCCGATGAGCCAACGGGTAACCTGGATTCAAAGATATCGGAGGAGATCATGCAGCTTTTCGCCGAGATTCACCGTAAGGGAAACACCCTGATTGTCGTGACCCATGAAGAGAGTATTGCCCTTCATGCCCACCGCATCATCAGGCTGAAAGATGGTGAAATCGAATCCGATTATATCAATGCCAATCCGGTGTATTAAGAGCCTGGAGCATGGAGCATGGGGCATGGCGAAGGTGAGAAGGTGAGAAGGTGAGAAGGTGAGAAAGTGAGAAAGTGAGAA
>DMFR01000394.1:0-2940 GCA_003450125.1 Prolixibacteraceae bacterium
CCCCAGGATCTGAACTGCTTCATCGGCCACCTCACGGGCTATTTCAGAACAATAGAGTTTCGACATGGCCGCCTGCTGTGAAAACGGATGACCGTTGTCTTTCAGCCAGCAGGCGTTGTACAAGCTATTGCGGGCATTCTCAATCTTCACGGCCATATCAGCCAACTTGAAGGCAATCACCTGGAATTCACTGATGGGCTTTCCGAACTGCTTGCGGTGCTTGGCGTATGCCATTGCAATTTCGTAGGCCCCCTGTGCAAGTCCTAGTCCAATGGCAGCAATGGATAGCCGTCCTGAATCCAGTGTTTTGAGCATGATCTTAAACCCCTTTCCACGCTCTCCCAACTGGTTTTCGAGCGGCACCCTACAGTCCTTGAAATACAGGTTTCCATTGTCGGCCGCACGCCAGACCAACTTGTTTTTCATCGTTTCACGGATAAAACCTTTGTGTGCTTTTTCTACCAGGATGGCTGTCATTTCCTTCCGCCCTTGCGCATCCCCTGTAATGGCCAGGATAGTAGCCCCGGCAGAGATTTCAGAGGTTGCGTTGGTGATATATTTCTTTGATCCGTTAATCAGGAATTGGTTCCCATTGATCATGGCAGTTGTTTCCACTCCTTGTGCATCGGAACCTGCATTTTCTTCAGTCAGTCCGAAAGCCCATAGCTTTTCACCGGTACAAAATGCAGGAAGCAGGTTCTCTTTTTGTTGCTGAGTGCCGAATTCAACAATAGGGCCAACACCCAAAGAATTGTGGGCCGCCAGGGTAGCTGCCATTGAACTGTCAATCCTGGCCATTTCCTCAACGGCAATGATGTAGGAAAGAGTATCACAACCCAGACCGCCCAACTGACGCGGAACCTGCATCCCCAGTACCCCGGTCTTGCCCATTTCACCTACCAGCTTTACGGGGAATAGCTCCTTTTCATCAAAATCATCAATGACAGGCTTGACAATTTGCTCAGCAAATTCCCGGACTTTCGCCCTGATCTGGTGATGTTCATCCTTTAATAAAGCATTCATATTTATTGTGTTCCAAGTTTCAAATTCATGTACCTGGGCAGGCGTTGCAATGATTGTTTATCATTCAAATGAGAGCCTCCCTTCGTTTTTTTCTATTTCCAGAAGGTTTATCCATCCTTGCCCTTTTCCCAGGCAGAAAGATCGGGAATATGAATCGGTTCCAACTCTACAAGCAGTTGTCTCTCCAGGACACTATATCCTTCTTTGGTATGTATTCTTTTCACTTGCGCATCAACCGGACTAAGTACATGAATTTCCGTTTTCATGGATTCCAAAGTCAATAATACCTGACCCGCATGAACTACCTCGCTTTCGCTTATATTCAATTTCAATACCTTTCCAAACAAATCGGCATAAATAAGGTTCTGAAAAATCGATATTACTTCCTGATGCCGACGCACCACTTTGGCCTGGTTCAACAGGCTGTTGCTTTGCAATTCAAAGATAAATCCATGTTTGCCAATCAAAGTTTTCTGGTTGTCTTCTATACAATGAAAGTTTTCATTTTTGTGATTGATCTGAATTTCAAGTCTTCTATCGGTCAATTGCTCTCCTGAAACATGATATTCCTGATCATTGATACGAATGAGCTCCCCATCTTCAATTTGTTCTACCTGGCAGTTATAAACTTTCCCTTCAAGCGACACGTTAATCTGTGGGGCCATCCGCCAGAATCCAATTTGGCTCCAAACTGAATTTCCTATCTTCTCCTTTTGCAGAAAATGAAAAACGATATAGGCCATCACCAGTTGATGCTTGTCCAGATGGTCTCTTTTTTCCTGAACCCGCGCATTGATTGCATCCAGGTTTTGATCCACATACCGGGTGTAAATCTTGTTCTCCTGAAAGGCTTTACTTTCGATCAATTGGGTTAAAAGGGAAGCGTTGGTATGAACCCCTGAAACAGCACTGTTAGACAAAGCTTCTGCCATTTGACCAATAGCCGATTCACGGTTTTCACCCCAAACCACTATTTTTGCAAGCAGGGAATCGTATCCAGCAGATACGGTCATCCCTTGCGAAACAAAGGTTTCAATCCGCACGTTTTGGTTCTCCGGAATGTCCCATAGCGCCAGCTTCCCAGCCGAGGGAAGAAAGTTCCTTGCGGCATCCTCAGCGCAAAGCCTTACTTCCATGGCATGTCCCCTTATCTGGATCTCTCCCTGGCGAAGGGGAAGTGCATTTCCTGCAGCTACCAACAGTTGCAGGACAACCAGGTCCGTGTGGGTAATCATTTCTGTAACCGGATGCTCCACCTGGATACGGGTATTCATCTCCAAAAAATAAAACCTACCCTTTTCATCCACCAGAAACTCAATAGTGCCTGCGTTGCGGTAATTCATTGACCGGGCAATCCTGATTGCCGCAGAAGTCATCTCTTCCCTTAAATGATCATTGACCGATGGCGAAGGCGCTTCTTCAATCATTTTCTGAAAACGCCGCTGCACGGAACATTCACGTTCATAAAAGTGAACCACATTTCCATAATGATCAGCCATAAGCTGCACTTCAATATGTCGGGCATGGGAAAGATATTTTTCAACAAACAGCTCCCCGTTTCCGAAATAAGTAATGGCCTGCCGTTCGGCTGCCTGAAGCGCTTCAGGCAATTCATCTTCCGAATTACAAATCACCATTCCCTTGCCTCCCCCTCCTCCGGAAGCCTTCACGATCAACGGGAATTCCATTTCACCCGATCGTTCAAGCAACTCATTAACATGTCCATGAAAGGAAGGCAATACGGGCAGTCCCAATGATTTGACATAGGCCAGCGCCTTTGTTTTCTCACCCATCAGCCGTATGTTTTCCGCAGAAGGACCTATAAAAACCAGGCCAGCTTCACCAACTTGATGTGCAAAATCAGCATTTTCGGAAAGGAATCCATATCCGGGATGGATGGCCTGCGCTCCTGCCCGT
>DMFR01000394.1:3008-3271 GCA_003450125.1 Prolixibacteraceae bacterium
GGCCTGCGCTCCTGCCCGTAACGCAATCTGGATGATTTTATCCTGATTGAGGTAAGTTTCCTCCAGGGTTTTTCCTGTTAATGGAAATGCTTCGTCCGCCAAGGAAACATGTAGGGATTCTGCATCATCAGTTGCATAAATGGCTACTGTGCGTATGCCCGACTTCTTGGCCGCACGAATTACCCTAACGGCAATCTCGCCACGGTTGGCTATCAATATTTTGTTAAAAGTACCCAAGTTTAAAGTTTAAAGTTCAACGTTTA
>DMFR01000250.1:0-194 GCA_003450125.1 Prolixibacteraceae bacterium
GCGTGTCTACCAATTTCACCATCTGGGCATTTCAATTTTGTGAGTGCAAAACTATAAAAAATCTTAAAACTCCCAACAATATATTCAGGAATAATTTCAAACTTCATTTTAAGTGTTTAGTGGCCAGTCTCAGTGATCATCTAATCCTCTAATCATTAAAGATTTAAAAAATAACGATTAACGATTGCAGATTA
>DMFR01000250.1:247-5061 GCA_003450125.1 Prolixibacteraceae bacterium
TAACGATTAACGATTAACGATTGCAGATTAACGATTGCAGATTGCAGATTAACGATTTAACCATTAATAACCATCCAACCATCCAACCATCCAACCATCCAACCATCCAACCATCCAACCATTTATTGAATATACAGATCCGCTAAATCTTCAAAATTACTTCTGTTGGGCCATTTCTGGTCCAGGGCATCCCCTGCGATTTTTTCTATCCGTCCTTTAAAGTCAGCCAGGAGACCTTTTTCAGAGACATATCTTAGGGCTTCATCAAAGGATTTATACATGCTGGTATAAAATGAATCTTGGCGAATAATGCGTTCTCCGGAATAGGATTGTGCTATTTCAATATTGAAGAACATCAAATCTGCCACCATTGAAGCATCAGCATCCCATTGTATGAGCTTTTTGATCCATTTCTGAGCCACTGATCGCCTCATCTTAGGTTTCCTGCTACTTACGGGGTAATATTCCTTGCTGATTTGGAAACGGCATTGTTCCATCAATTCATTTTCCTTTGGATTGAAAGCAAAATCATAGTATTCCTTCACCTCCTTAAAACGGTTGTAGATGTCCAGAATTTGATCTTCCAATTGCTCCTTGGATAAGTCCTTCAGGTATTTTTTGAGTTCACGCTTACTCATTATTTTTGTTTAAAGGTACAATTCATGAATAGGACTTCTGGCACCTGGTTACTAGCTTGCAGCCAGTAGCCAGTAGTTAAAAATAAGAAAGTTCACCGGCTAATCTGCTTGTTAACAATTTTAACCGATGAACTTCTATCTATTGTAAGTACTAAAATCGTCCTATTTACTTGGCATCAGGCGATATTGGTGAATACATTCTGGATGTCATCGTCATCTTCAATCTTATCGATCAGTTTTTCAATGTCTACCAATTGTTCTTCCGTAAATTCAACAGGTGTATTTGGGATGCGTTGTAAGTTTGCTTTCGAAACCTCAATTTTCAATGCATCAAGCGCCTGTGACAAGGTGCCGAAGTTGGTATAATCTCCCGAGGCATAAATCACCCCGTCGTTCTCTTCAATATCTTCCAGGCCGGCATCAATCAGTTCCAGCTCAAGGTCTTCGATGTTCATGCCATCTTTCTTCTGGAATTCAAATACGGCCTTGCGGGAGAACATGAATTCGAGTGAACCTGTTGGTACCAATGCTCCTCCGTTTTTGTTGAAATACATTTTAACGTTGGCAACTGTCCTGGTTGGATTATCGGTTGCACATTCAATAAAAATCAGGACTCCATGAGGGCCTTTGCCTTCATAGTTGATCTCAACGAAAGTCTCTGCATCTTTACCCATTGCACGTTTTATAGCCGCATCAATGTTGTCTTTCGGCATATTTTGTGCCTTCGCGTTCTGAATCGCCGTGCGAAGCTTGGCATTCATATCCGGATCCGGTACTCCTTCTCGGGCAGCTACCGTAATGGCTTTACCTAATTTTGGAAATGTACGGGACATTTTATCCCAACGTTTTTCTTTTGTCGCTCTTCGGTATTCGAACGCTCTTCCCATAACAGAATGTTTTTTTAGTGACAGCTTTGTTTAGCTTATTTTTTCTGGCACAAAAATACAAATTGCTATGCTTTTTCCCGAATGAATTTAGCATTGCGCGATAATAATTTTAAGCAATCAGTAAAAAAAAGGTTGAAATAGGAATTTTTAGTTCTGTCAATTACCAGTTAATAGAATATAATAAGCTATCATGCGGTATATTAGATCTACGTTTTTCTCATAAATATTTAAATTATTGTAGACAAAGTTTCGTACTTTTGCACTCGATGGATTGAAATTAGTCCTTAAACACCAATATAACGTTCTGATGTTATATTATTCGACATTTAGACCGTTTATAAATTATAAAGAATTAATAACTGAGATTGAATTATGACATTTGATGAATTTGGATTGAACGATAAAATACTGGAAGCTATTTCATATATGGGTTACGAAAAAGCTTCTGAAATACAAGAGCTTACAATACCTCCAATTTTAAAAGGCGAAGATATTCTGGCATGTGCCCAAACAGGTACTGGGAAAACTGCTGCTTTTGTATTGCCCATTCTCGACCATCTGGCTGTTGAGGACAACCACGACTTAAGTACTTTAATTGTTGTTCCAACCCGTGAACTTGCTATCCAGATTAATCAGCAGATACAGGGATTTTCCTATTTCATGAATATCAATTCGGTTACCGTATATGGCGGACGTGATGGTTCTGACTGGGATGCCGAGAGCAAGGCCCTTACAAAGGGCACCAATATCATCGTGGCAACTCCCGGCAAACTGATCTCCCATTTGAACCTTGGCTATGTAAAGTTTGACAAGATCAAACATTTGGTGCTCGATGAAGCCGACCGGATGCTCGATATCGGGTTCTATGATGATATCATGCGTATCCTGAGTTATGTCCCTGAAAAGCGTCAAACCTTGATGTTTTCAGCTACCATGCCTCAGAAGATCAGGGAACTGGCTGCCAAGATATTAACCAATCCGGTTGAGTTTAGTACCGCTATTTCCAAACCTGCTGAAGGTGTACTTCAGGCGGCCTATGTGGTACACGAGAATCAGAAAATTCCGGTCATCAATAGCTTGATTTCCAATAAACCTGATCTGGACAGTATCCTTGTATTTAGTTCTACCAAGAGAAAAGTGACGGATATCGTGAAAAGCCTCAGGAAGGCAGGGAACTCTGTTGAAGGTATTTCTTCCGATCTGGAGCAAAAGGAACGGGAAGACGTTCTGATGCGCTTCCGTTCAAGGAGAACCCGTGTATTGGTGGCTACCGATGTCTTAAGCCGTGGAATTGATATCAAGGACATTAACCTGATCATTAATTTTGATGTTCCCGGATCGGCTGAAGATTATGTGCATCGAGTGGGACGTACGGCCAGGGCTGATAAAACGGGTATTGCCATTAGTTTTATCAATGAAATGGACATGGAGAAATTTGATAGGATTGAAAAACTCATCGGGGCAGAGGTTATCAAGATTCCATTGCCACCCGACATGGGAGAAGGGCCTGTATATAAAGTCCGTACCAGGCGTCCGGGTAGTCGTCCTGCAGGGAAAAGGACCTACTCAGGTAAAAAGCCTGATCGTAGAAATTCAGATCCGAGCTAAGCTATTGTAAATAACCTATGTTCTCCTTTCTTAAAAACCTTGACAATAAGGATCATCGGCCCACATTTGGCGCTTTAAAAATACTTAAGTACATCGGACCAGGCTTGTTGGTTACCGTAGGTTTTATAGACCCTGGCAATTGGGCCTCCAATATTGCCGCCGGATCCGAATACGGGTTCACCTTGCTTTGGATGGTCACCTTATCGACCATCATGTTGATCATCCTTCAGCACAATGTTGCCCACCTTGGAATAGCTACCGGTTTGTGTCTTTCCGAGGCTGCTACCAAGTACACCAAGCCATGGGCCTCGCGTTCCATCCTTGGAACAGCAATGGTAGCCTCGGTCTCCACTTCCCTGGCAGAAATTCTGGGAGGGGCTATTGCACTTCAGATGCTGTTTGCCATCCCGGTTGCAGCAGGCGCGATCCTGGTCGTCCTGTTTGTTGGTATCATGCTATTTACCAACTCCTATGCCCTAATTGAGAAAATCATTATCGCCTTTGTTTCCATCATTGGCCTGTCGTTTCTGTATGAATTAAACCTTGTCGATATCGATTGGTTGCAGGCAGGAATAGGGTGGGTGGCTCCCTCCATTCCTGAAGGTTCTATCATGATCATTATGAGCGTATTGGGTGCTGTCGTCATGCCCCACAATCTCTTTCTGCATTCTGAAATTATCCAAAGCCGCCAATGGAACCTGGAAGATGATACTGTGATCAAGAAACAATTGGATTATGAATTTGTAGATACCCTGGTTTCCATGCTGATTGGATGGGCCATCAACAGTGCAATGATTATATTGGCCGCTTCCACCTTTTATTCAAAGGCAATCCATGTGGGTGAGCTCCAGCAGGCCCAGTCCATGCTCGGTCCTCTGCTAAGCAACCATGCCGATGTGGTATTTGCCATCGCTTTGCTTTTTGCCGGTATTGCCAGTTCAACCACCTCAGGAATGGCAGGAGGCAGCATATTCTCAGGATTGTTCAATGAACCTTATGATATCAAGGATAATCACAGCCGCCTTGGAATTGGCCTTTCTTTGATTACTGCTCTGGTGCTGATTTTTTTCATCGGCAATCCGTTTAAAGCGCTCATCATCTCTCAAATGATACTCAGTATCCAGCTCCCATTTACCATTTTCCTGCAAATCTACCTGACCTCTTCCAAGAAGGTGATGGGAAAATATGTCAATGAGAAATCCACCACCGTGATTATGCTTATCGTTGGCAGTATTGTTACCTTCCTGAATATCTTACTTTTTATCAGTTTTTTCTGAAGCCATTCAATCGTTCCTGACTGCTTGAGTCCTCTCTGAAAATTTAGGTAAGCTAAATAAATAGTCCTGAAAGGACTAAACCTGAATAACCGTGGGTGAAACTCACGGGAGGAACGAATATTAATCCAACAGCCCTGAAATGGCTGAATATGAATAGAGTAAAAAGTTCAACTCTTTTAGGGTTGTATCTCCGCTTATTGTTTTACCCGCCAGTTTCACCGGTGGTTATTCAAATTTGACCCTTTTAGGGTCTTCAAACCACTTTTCGAAGTGTGCTCAACCTTGAACTATAAACTATCCTCCTCTAAAATACATATTATCGCCCTACCAGCATGCTATCTTCCTACTACCTCCTCTTGTATTTCTGTAAGCTTTCTGTAAGCTTTCTGTAATGTATCTGTAAT
>DMFR01000391.1 GCA_003450125.1 Prolixibacteraceae bacterium
TATTTTGACTCATCGACCTCATCATGGTCATAGGATCCTTATCCGAATTCCAGGTTTCAATTTTCACCTTCAGTGATCCGTCAGGTTGTTTTTCCCAAATAGTAAGGTATTTGCCTTGATCATCCATAGGTTTATCCATGTTTGGCATGGTCATACTGATTTTATACGTCCCTATTTCAGTGATCATTTTCCCATTAGGAATAATCTTTAGTGTTGTAGGTTCAAATGAGTTGCATTTCCAACCTGACTTGACCATATCCTCACTTGCTTTCCTGATCGCATCAAGGCCCTCGTGCATAGGTTCATAACTGGGCATTGAAATGGCATCTTCGGTATACATGCTCAGATTCTTTTCCGTATTGCCCTGGATCATGTTTTCAGCCATGTCTTTATTGAGCTTGTCGATTTGAGCTTTATAATCCCCGGAGGATTGTGAAAATACGACACCTGCTGTAAACACAAAGATAAAAAATAAAAATGTTGATAATAGATTTTTTGTTTTCATAATCGTCTGTTTTTAAGGTTGATGAATAGTTAATAATTGTCTTAAAACAGTAACAATGATGATAGATTTAGGTTTTATTCAACACTAAATAAATTTTCATGAATGAAGATTTCTGAAAAATAGGCTTCTGGTTATTAGTTACTGGCCAGCAGCAGTTTTTTCTTAACATTCGTTAATGAGATTTGATTAATTCCTTAATCCATTTACTTTTGGGTTCGAACAATTTACATTTGGGGCATTTCACGGATGCCTCATCACAAACTAATGGTTATGCATTTACACATTGTCGGTGGATTTTTGGGTAGCGGGAAAACGACTGCCATTGCAACTGCTTCTTTACTATCTCAGGAAAGAGGCATCAAGGTTGGTGTGGTAACCAATGATCAGGGAAAGTACCTGGTTGACAGCAGGTTTATTCAGGCAAAGCTTATTCCTTCGGGACAGGTAACCAATGGCTGTTTTTGCTGTAATTACCATCAGCTGGATGAACAGATCAATCAACTACGCGACAGGCAGGGTGTACAGGTTGTTTTTGCTGAATCGGTAGGTTCATGTACTGATTTGGCGGCTACTGTGGTCAAACCATTGTCTGTATTTAGAAAGGCGGAAATTGAGCGGTTGAGCCTGAGCATATATGCAGAAGCTTACTTGCTTCTCGACTTTCTTCAAAATGGACATACCCCCTTTGGTAAAGATATTGCTTATATTTATTCAAAACAAATCGAAGAGGCTCAAATACTGGTTGTCAATAAAACGGACTTGCTTAGCCTTGAATTGTTAGAAGAATTGAGACTATTGGTTGGAGTAAAATTTCCCGATAAAATAATCCTTTATCAAAATTCATTGGATAGGGATAGTGTTGGAAAATGGATTGAAACACTAAATCAGTTAAGCAAAGAGCATCAGTCTGGACAAAAATCACTTGCCATTGATTACCAGCGGTACGGTGCCGGAGAAGCTGATTTGGCATGGTTTGACCAGGAAATTGAAATCAGTACGCAAGCTGCAGATGCTGTTGAGGCAGGGAAGCAGATTATAGAGCGCATTTTAAATGGAACTGAAGCTCGAAAGTGGGCGATAGGCCACTTGAAATTTATCATTGAGGCCAATGGTATTGCAGAAAAGATTAGTTTTACCACCAATAAAAGGCGTCGAGACCTGGAAGAACTTTCACTCTCTGATGCTTCCCAGGCAAGGCTAACCATCAATGCAAGGGTGGAAACGGAGCCGGAGGCATTGAAGAAGATGATTGCTCAGGTGGTTGAGTTGGTAAGAAATGAAACAAAAGCTACCCTAATTGAAATGAACACTTCAGCCTTTAAACCAGGGTTTCCCAATCCAACTCACCGGATAACGGATACGGTATAAACTGATCAGATGAATATAATTGTTCAAACCAAATAATATAAAAAAACCAATTGATGAGAAATTTCAAGACCCTTACTGTTCTCCTTTGCCTGTTGATAGCTGCACAAAGCAGCCAAAGTCAAAACATTGTACAATGGCGCGGAGTCAATCGCGATGGTATCTATCAGGAGAAAAACCTTTTGAAAACTTGGCCCGAAGCTGGTCCTAAACTACTTTGGCAGACTGAAGTAATTGGCAATGGATACGGTTCTCCCGCCATTGCAGGCAGCCAGCTGTTTGTCAATGGTGAAACTGACAGCATCAGCCAGGTCTTTGCTTTTGATTTGAAAGGGAAACTGTTGTGGAAATCTCCAAATGGCAAAGAATTTATGGGCAAGGACTTTTCAGCCAGCTTCCCGGGGGCACGATCCGTTCCGACCGTCTATAATGATCTGGTATATGCATGTTCAGGAATGGGCCGCATTGGCTGTTTTGAAGCCGCTACGGGTAAAGAAAGATGGGGAGTGGACATGATTGTCTCCCTGAGTGGTAAGTTGGGTTATTTCGGATATTCTGAATCCCTTTTTGTGGATGAAAAGAATGTATATTGTTTTCCCGGAGGCGTTGAATCCAACATTGTTGCCTTGGATCGGTTAACTGGAAAGATGGTTTGGACTTCGAAGGCCATGGGTGATGGAGTTTCTTTTTGCTCACCCATCGTGGTCAAATTTCCACAGGGTAATGTTCTGGTTACCGTGTCTCATGAATACCTGATGGGATTGGATACCAAGAGTGGCCAAATGTTATGGTCGTACAAGGAAGATTCCGTTAAACGTGAAGGTGAATATTGCAACACGCCTGTTTATGCTGATGGATTTATCTATGATGTGTCAGGTGTCACAAAGGGAAAGGGCGCTTTTAAAATTGCATTATCTGCCGATGGTAAAAGTATCAAGGAAGTATGGCACAACAGCAAAATATTAAATAAAATGGGTGGTTTTGTGAAGGTGGAAGATAAGTTATACACCACTTCGGCAGATCATAAACTCAAAGGCTTGGACACAAAGAGCGGCCTGGTAGTGGATTCACTCCAGAATCTGTTTGGAAGTGTGATTTATGCCGATGACCACCTGTATTGTTATGCCGATAACGGCAATGTCAATTTGATCAGTCTATCATCGCCTAAAATGGAAGTGGTCAGTAAATTCAAGGTTGCCAAAGGGACCAAAGAACATTTTGCCCATCCGGTAATCAGCAACGGTGTATTGTATATCCGTCATGGAAATGCACTGATGGCATACGAGATAAAATAACCACAATTCAAAAGATTGGAACGCGCATTCTTACAGATTTAGCGGGTAGAAAACGGATTAAGAAAGATAACTTATTGTCTTTTTTAATCCGTTTTCAATCTGGTTGTTCCGTTTAATCCGCATTCCATTTTTTATATTCCAAACCTTCATTTTTCAGTAAACGGTTAATATCGTCAGAACAACACTTTCCTAAAGGATTCATCTCTTTGCATTGATTGCCTGTACATGCACCTGTGGTTTGCCGAATATCTGCAAGTGTTTTTGAGCCCATTTGAATGGCCTTTTCTATCTCTTTTTGAGTTACCTGCTTACAATAGCAGATCACACTGTCTGGATTGAATATCTTTAAATTGTTGAAATCCTGTGTATTCATTATAATGCGTTTATTGAATAATATACCCCAACTGCGATAAACAAGATAGCAATTTTTCTTAAATTTAAAAAGCTCAACCAATTACTTAAGTATATGGAATCATTTATTGTCGTATTTCAATACAAATGAATGCTGATAAAACAAGTTTAATTCATGCTAAAAAATAGAACGC
>DMFR01000197.1:0-585 GCA_003450125.1 Prolixibacteraceae bacterium
TTATCAATCTTTAATATTTAAGTCGTTTTATAATGGTTCTTGAACAGAGAATTATTATTTTTAAAATTCAAACGAGTAATTGCCTGGCCAATGAATTGCTGAAATCATAACAAAATAGAAATGGCACAAAAGAAACATGAAGTAATTGCTGAAATTATAGCTGATTATGAGAAGCTTGCCAACATGGTCCTGCACCAGCTTGATGAAGTGAAGAAACTGATTTCAACCTCAGAGCAACTTCCGGGTAAGGAGCAATTGAAAGATTTGAAAGGCCATGAAAGCAAAATCAATAAACTGGAAGTAAAGATCAGTGATAACATCATTCAATCTATTGCACTGTATCAACCGGTGGCTTCGGAGATTCGCAATTTGATGGCCTGTTACCGCATTGTCATTAGCCTTGAACGCATAGGAGACCTGGCATTGAGTATTGCCAAACAATTGAGCCGCATTGAGAGTCAGGAAGTCTATTCGAGCCTATCGGGATTTATTTCAAAAATGATGGATCTGAGTGTTGAAATGGCCCGTAGTTCCATGTTGTCATTCATCAACCACGATATGGAATTGGCCATGTGGACCATCAAG
>DMFR01000197.1:865-1721 GCA_003450125.1 Prolixibacteraceae bacterium
ATCAAAGAGATGGTTTCGAACATTGAACGCATTTCGGATCATGCCGCCAACATTGCCGAGGCTTCGATTTATGCCCAAGAGGGTAAGGATGTCAGGCATCACCGGGTAAAGGGCAAGGAGCATAAATCAAAACCATCAAAAGATGAGTGACGCATATAGGATATTGGTTGTTGACGATGAAAAGGACCTGTGCGAGATCCTTCAGTTCAACCTGGTCAGTGAAGGTTTCGAAATTGAGGTGGCTTATTCGGGAGAAGAAGCGCTGAACAAGCCGATTGAAAGTTTTGATTTGCTGCTGCTCGACGTAATGATGGGTGGCATGTCGGGCTTTAAACTGGCAGACAAAATCAGGAAGGAATTGGGGCTTTCGGTTCCCATCATCTTTCTTACGGCACGTGAAACAGAGAACGATCTACTCACGGGATTTAACGTTGGAGGTGATGATTACCTGTCCAAACCTTTCTCCATCAAGGAACTGGTTGCACGGATCAAAGCAGTGCTGCGTCGTGGAAAAACGGTTGAGAGCAAGCCCAGGGTAATCAGCGTTGATAACATGGAACTTGATTTAAACCGCAAATCGGTTACCATCGACAATGAGCCCATTGTACTTACCCGTAAAGAGTTCGAGATACTGGTGATGCTGGTTTCCAGTAAGGGCAAGTACCTCAGCCGGCAAGAAATCCTGGACCGGATCTGGAGTGATGATGTGATTGTAACAGATCGAAATGTGGATGTCAACATTGCCAGGCTAAGAAAGAAGATTGGTGAACTGGGCAATTGCATCAAGGGGAGATCGGGATACGGATACTGCTTTGAGAATTAGGGAAGAGCGGAGATGAGAAGATGAGAAGATGAG
>DMFR01000197.1:1824-6784 GCA_003450125.1 Prolixibacteraceae bacterium
TGAGAAGATGAGAAGATGAGAAATGAGAAATAAAGAACGAGAAATAAGAAACAAGAAACACGAACATATGTGGGTTAGATCGTTTCTTGTTTCTTATTTCTCGTTCCTTATTTCTTATTTTATTTTTAAAAGAATTTCAACTATATAAATTAAGACTGTGATAGGACAAAATACTTTCCGACGACGGATATTTATCAACTTCTTTGTGGTGTTTTCGATTTTTACCCTGGTAGTTCTGGGGTACCAGTATGACCGTGAGAAGAGCTACCGGACGGGACAGTTGGAAAGTATTCTGGATAACATTTCGGAAGTAACTAATCGCTATATCGAGCACAAGAAGATATTTGAATCGGGTGATTTTAAAGCCCTTGATACTTTAAAAACCCTGCTTCCTATTGAAAATACAAGGGTTACCATTATCGATCTGACTGGTAAAGTGTTGTATGATAGCTTTGTTTCTGATGTTCGAACCATGGAGAATCACCTCCATCGACCAGAAATTCAGGCAGCGATATCCTCCGGAGAAGGCTCCAACATCCGTCTGTCGGCTACCACCAACCAGAAGTTTTACTATTATGCCAAGAATTGCGATAAGTATTTAGTCAGGGCAGCAGCAGTGTATAATGTCGATATTATCAAGTTTCTAAAAACCGGACATATATTTTTCCTATTCATTGCCTCGCTTTTTGTGATGATGTGGGTTTTGCTTCATTTCACCACCAAACGACTGAGCGACTTTATCATCAAGCTGAAAGATTTTGCCCTCAAGGCCGGACAAAATGAAGACATTTCGAAGATGGATATCAATTTTCAGGAGGATGAACTGGGGGTAATCAGGAAACAAATCATACAGATTTACGACAATCTGAAAACTACAAAAGACGAATTAACCAGTGAAAGGGAAAAAATATATGGGCATCTTCAGGTTTTAAAGGAAGGCATCTCAATTTTTTCACCTCAGAAACACAAGATATTGGCCAACAGTCATTTTATTCAATTCATCAACATGATATCGGATCAGTCAACCATTTCAGCTGAGCATATTTTTATGATTCCTGAATTTGGTAAGGTCGTTGAGTTTGTAGAACAGTGGCAAAGGCATAAGATTATCACCCCAAATAAAGAACTTCCACAGATTGAATATACCCTGGAAAAGAACGAAAAATTCTTTCACATCAGATGCATCATTTTTTTGGATAATAGCTTCGAAGTACTGATCAGCGATGTGACTCGTCCTGAAAAACAAAGATTGTTGAAACAACAGCTCACTTCCAACATTGCCCATGAGCTGAAAACACCTTTATCGTCTATCAAGGGTTATCTGGAAACGGTATTAAACAATCCGGCAATTCCGGCAGAGAAACAGACCTATTTCCTGGAGAAGGCCTTCGCCCAATCAGAGCGATTGACCGATTTGCTGAACGATATTTCGTTGCTCAACAACATAGAAGATGCAGGAGGTCTGTTTGAATTCAAGCCCCTTATGCTGAAGCCGGTTATTAATGATGCGATTGAAAACCTGAAGTTAAGGCTTACCGAACGCAATATGGATTACTCGGTGGATGTAGATAAAGACGTGGTGGTGAATGGAAATGAATCCCTGTTGTTCTCCGTCTTTCAGAATCTGGTAGAGAATTCAATCAACTATGCAGGCAACAACACAAAGATCACCATTAGAAAATATCTTGAAGACGCTAAATTCTACTATTTCCAGTATACCGATACCGGGGTGGGCATTTCGGAAGAACACCTGCCACGCATTTTTGAACGCTTCTACCGGGTGGATTATGGTCGCTCGCGTGAAACAGGGGGTACCGGGTTGGGCTTGTCGATTGTAAAGAACGCCATCTTGCTTCACAAGGGTGAAATATCGGTCAAAAACAGACCTGAAGGAGGATTGGAATTCCTGTTCTCGCTGGCTAAAAAGTAAAATCATCAAGGGTCTGAACTTTGATTGATATGATTTGTATGATGATTAGATTGCTTTAATTCCAATCATTTTAATTACTTATACCTCTTCAAGGGTCTTGATGTCAAATTTTTTCATCTTCATAAATGCTGCTATTACTTTTTGAGCCTTGTCCGGGTTATTCATTAATTTTGATAACACAGTAGGAACAATTTGCCATGAAACACCGAATTTATCTTTCAGCCAGCCACAACGTCCTTCTTCTCCACCATCAGCAGTAAGCTTTGTCCAATAGTGGTCAATTTCTTCTTGTGATTCACAGTCTACAACAAAAGAAACCGCTTCTGTGAATTTATAATGAGGACCACCGTTAAGGCCCATAAATTTTTTCCCGTCCAGTTCAAAGATCACTACCATTTGATTGTCGGATATGATTTTTGAATTTTTGAAAACTGAACAGTAGAACTTGGCTGCTGTTTGGGCTTGTCCATCAAACCATAAGCAAGGATAAATCGAATTTGTCATTTTTTGCAGGATTAATTTAAGTATAAACGGATTTGTCACTTTAAAGTTCTCCATCACAAGAATGGTTGAAGGGAAATAAGGTGATGATAAAAGGTGCTTTGACGAGTTACTAAGGTTCAGGAGAAAAGAAGATTTTTTTAACGACATCATCCTATTAGGTTTTGGAGCTCAAAGGTCAAATAGGGTCAAATAAGGTCAAATTTGGTCGATTGTAGGGTCAATGGTGAATGTCAGCCTATCTTTAAATCAAAAAAAGGACAAAGAAAGATTTTCCAAAGGGAAAAGTCCAAAAAGGTCTTTTTTAAATTTAATATAGATCACGTTCTTTGACATACTGAAAAAAAATGTAGAAAGGCCAAGTCTATCATTCTATAATCCCTATTCTCTCCGGCCTTGTCGGCAGGCTGGAGGGAATATTTATATTCATCGGTATGCGTTGTAATGAATAAGCCAATATGAAACGGGAGATCAGTTCAGAATAAAAGCATTTGCTTTGAATCCGATAGCTTTTGAGGGGTGGTTCCATAGAGTGATGCAAGGTATAACGCATTGCCGACAGCATAGGCATTGGTGTCATTGTTAAAGAAAGCATACAACCTTTGGGCAGGTATAGGTTCCAGACGCTGTTTCCATGATTGCAAATCCTCGTTGCTGTAATTGTCGTTGTACCAAGAGCCTTTCCCATGAAAACGGACATAGGCTGTTTCGGAAGTTGTCATTATGACCTCGGGAATCTTTCCAGGGGCCGATACAATGCATAAGCTATGTTTGTATTTCTCCAGAACATCATACACCTCCTGTGTCCACCAGGATACATCGCGGAATTCAAATACATGTTGGAAATCGTGACTGAGCAAGGAACAAAACTTCTCCAATTTGGGGATGTCCACTTTTAAACTTGGAGGCAACTGCCAGAGAATGGGGCCCGATTTATCTTTGAGGGCTGCGGCTGTGTGCAGAAACTGGTCTAAAGAGTCAAGCAAAGTTGCGTCATAGGAAAGCTTTTTCAAATGGGTTATATTCCTGAATCCTTTGAGTGAAAAGACAAAATTGGGGGGAGTCAACTCGTACCAATTTCTGAGGGTCTTTTCTTCAGGCATCTTGTAAAAGGTATTGTTGATCTCAACGGTATTGAAATGTTCGGAATAGTAACTGAGCCATTTTTTCTTTGGAAGGGTAGGAGGATAGAAGAGCCCTTTCCAATGATTGTAGTAATATCCGGAACAACCTATCAATGTTTCCATCACCTAAGAATCAATTGTTGATATTAAGCGCTGTTGCCAGTAAATTTAAGACTTAATCAGCAAATAATCAAGGGTAGATGGTATATCCTTCCATTTAATAATTTCAAGCTCCCTCAACGATCAGCATCTTTGTATGGGCAGATCGCTGCCTGATGGCTTTTGCCTCAGAATAATGTTCAGAATGCCACCATTCTCTGGCCTTTTCAATAGAAGGGAATTCCACGACCACCATTCTTTCGGGTTGCCAATCCCCTTCAAGGGTTTCAGTACGTCCTCCACGGACGATGAATTTACCATCAAAGGCAGCAATGGCAGCAGGGGTCAACTTCTTGTATTCCTCATAGATGATCTTATCGACAATTGATACTTCAACAATCACGTATGCTTTCATAAAAAGGTAATTTAACTGAATGAACAAACTTAATTTCCGACAACCTTGTATCACATTTTAGTGTTGCCTTTTGTTATTCAAAGCTAAGCTATTCCCACTGCTTTTCAAAGCATTAAGTGTATTCAGTTGATTTTAAACCTAAATAAAATGATTGGTACTAAAGCAATCAAATAAATCAGACAAATCATATCAATCAAAGTTCAGATCCCTTTATGAACTTCAGATTTTGCTGAATCTTTCCGCTTGTCAAATGCACAATATACATTCCTTTGGAAAGATCATCAATGGGGATGTGGAGGTTGTTTTGGCCAACTGTTTGTTGGGTGACCGTTTTAATCCTTTTGCCCAATCCATCCAGGATGGAACAGGTTACAGTTTGTGCCCCCAAGGCCGGAGGTATGACAATAGTAATCTGATCGGTTGCAGGATTTGGATAGATGCTTGTTTCCATGATGCTTTGAGCCAATACCTTCGAATTGGTTGGAAGCTGTATGTCCTGTCGTAATACCCACGGGATGCCGTCACGAAAAGTCTGTTCCTTATTGGTAGTATGATCTTTGCCCTGATTGACATGATACGAGGCATTGAAATATTCGTAGTTGCGGCTTTCGAGTACTTGTTGCATCCTTTCCATGTCTGTTACCATAAAACCTTCAAAAGAACCTACTGTCATATACAGATTGACTGGCAGCACCGAGGTCTGGGTATATAACGAACTTTCGCGCGTATAGGCCAACTGGTCATCTGGCCACCAGATGCTAGGACTGGCAGCTATTATATTGTGAAAAAGGATGTCGTTGTAATCGTTGTACTGGAACATGGTAAAAAGGGCGCAGATACCCCCGTATGAATGCCCAAAAAGGGTACGGTTCATGGGATCGATATTAAATT
>DMFR01000197.1:7039-13135 GCA_003450125.1 Prolixibacteraceae bacterium
AAGATTTTGAAATTGTCATTCACCCAATTAGACCATACAATCTGACTAGTGACATCGGTAGCCAGCTGGGAGGATTGCAACCCGAGGTGGGTATTGTTACTAACAAACGATTCCACCTGTGCTTTTACTGATTGAAGGATGAAGGAGAGGAAAATCAAAATGAAGAGAATCTTTTTCATTGGGTTAAAGATTAGTGGTTGAAGACTCTTACTTGTTACTGCTATAAGATGTTTCAAAAAGGATTTACCCTTATTGAAAAGACAGCAATAATTTTATATTGCATTACATGCTGCATCTACAACATCTTCAAATTACGGAGATTACGGAAATTCATTTTTCAATCCATCGGTCTCTGGATAATTGTATAAATCTGTTTTCTGTTTTCTGTTTCCGCATGTTCCGCACGTTCCGCATGTTCTGTTTATTCTAATTTTATCCTAATTTGGTTCTGTAACTGAGATAAAAGAGTAAACATGCAAACATGCAAACGTGCGGAAATAAATTATCTCATCAGACCATCATCCTGTTGATTGTTTCTATTTATAGTAAACCTATTCAAGGACAGAACAGGCCAAATATACTGATTCCGTAATCTCTGTAATCTCCGAAATTTCTTACTGCTTTACAAATTTCAGGTTTTGCTGAAAGCTTCCATTTGATAGCTGAACGATGTAGATCCCTTGCGGAAATCCTGCGACAGCGTATTTTAGAATATTCTCTGATTCAGGATCTAATGCTTCAGTTCTCATTTCTTTTCCCATTGTATCAAATATTCGGCAAGTCACTTTTTGTGCATTGAAGGTGGAAGGTAAAACAATCGTTACCTGATCGCTTGCCGGATTGGGATACAATTTAGGGGTAAAGGTTTCAACAGTGGCAGTGGAAGCAATGATGCATTTAGCATAGGCCGCTCCGGGAGATCCGCCAATACATCCGGCAAACCAATTGGCCGATAAGTTCAGGCTAATGCTGGGGTCTTTCAATTCAAGGGTTTTCCCTGTACCATTGACATCAGTGGCCCAAGGTAAATCACTGCTGTATTTAACGCCTGCAATCAGTTTATTGCTGCTGTCAAATAACTGCACACTATCGGAAGGAGTACCCAGCCCAAATTCAAAGGAACCCAGTACATTCTTTATATTGGGGTAAACAGCGCTGAACTTAGCTTTATTCGAGGCCAGCACCAGTCGGTTACCGGGCAATACAGAAACCGTTCCGGGAATGACCCATTTGTGGGTTCTATCCGAATCGGTAATGTACCATCCACTAATGTCCATGGCTGTTTGTCCGAAGTTATACAATTCGATCCAGTCAGAGGCAGGTAAATCAACACTCGAATTGTAATTAATTTCACTGATGGTAATGGCTTGTTCAGGTACAACTTTTCTGAATTTTGCAATGAATTTGTACCCGTTTATTTTCACATCAGCATCCACCACAGGATTGTTCACATCTTTAATAAAAGCGTTGGGTTCCCATCCGTCAAAAACATAATCGCCCATTGCTTTGGCTTCCATCTTGATTGGAACGCCTGCAAAATAGACACCCGTCCAGGGGTATACTTCAGGAGAAATGGTATTGATCTGTACCACACCCGCATTCTCGGGTTGCACCTGTAATTCAATGGTGTACTTGCCCGTTAAGGCGAAATTACTAACAATATTTGTCCGCACCACATTGGAGCGGTTGTTGAGTTCACTTTTAAAAAGAGCAAGGTTACTGGCATATTTGGTCATGTTTGTGGTCGCCTGTGTTTCGCCGCCACCCCACTTTACATACTCCCCGCGCATTTCAGCATAGGAGGCATCGTACACCGACTGAGCAATGGCAGTGGTATTCTGGGGCAGATAGGATGAATTCATCAAATCGGCAAAGCGGTTAATGAATTTCTTCTTGTAGGTTGGATTCTTAATCAGTTCCTTCCAGAACCTCAGGTAAGGCATACTGGCATCATAATTGAGCATAAAGGAAATATGATCGAAGCTTGAATTTGTCCAGCCATTGGGACTAAGTGCCCATTCAAGGTCTTGCAGCAGGAACCTCCATCGGTGGTTGGAAAAATCGCCTTTCACGATTTTAATGTTATTATAAGGCCAGTCGGTATCGGCAATAAACGACTGAGCAACAATGTAATCGGTATAGTAATCAAGGTCAAGGATCTGATCGGCCTTTTGTAGATAATCAGCAGATGTTGGATTTAGGTTGATAAATTTATTGTAATCAGTTGTAAATGTATCTACCGATCCGTTCAGGGCCCTTAGGATGGACTTGTAATAATAACTGAGCGAAAGAAGGTGAAAAGTTGAATCGACGGTGGCTTTGTAATTTTCTTCAAAATACTCATCATTCATCTTTTCCCGCAATTCGTAGACCCCAAAATAAGCGCCATTGATATACACTACGGCTGGTGTACAACGTGAATAGTCGTTATTGGTCTTGTTGCTCATTATTTTACACTCCATGGCGTCTTTAAACTGAAAAGTGAGCCATTGGTTGCTGCCGTTGCGCAGGTAAATTGATTTATAATCCTTCCGATTCGGGCGGTCTGGAATAAGTGTATAATCAACATCCCCTTCTCCGTAAGCCTTGTTGTTGAATTCCAACCTGAAAGAGTGCTGGGCATTGCCACGGCTTCCACCTGCACCGCCGTCAATCTGGATACCTGAAAATTGTTCAAATATCTTTTTCTTGTCTTTATCGAAATACTCTACATAACAGGGTCTTTCCCATTCCTCATCCGAGTGGTCGAAGATTCCGGTGCTGCCATAAAGATTAGAATTATTGGTAATGATCGACAGGACAGGAATTGTATGGCCGGTAGTGGTGATAAAATAAGTATTGGCAACCGAACGGCTTGGCAAATTATTGAGTTGGCTGAAACAGGCGGCACGAATAAGTCCTGTAGTTGCAACTACGATGGGTATTCCGTTGTATCTGGTTGAAGCAGTTGTTGGTTCGCTGCCATCAATGGTATAGCGTATGTCAGCCGTTAAAGAGGGGGTGGATAAACTGACCGTTTGTTTGGTGGTATAAAAGCCTTCGGCGACTGAAAATAGGGGTTCAGGTTCACGCAATGTCGAATAGGCTTTGGTAATATTGGCATCTCTTGGTGTGGGTTGTATAAATACGCCCCAGGTTTGGGCTCCGTCAGTGATCCTTCCCAATGACCAACCGGCTGACAGATCTTTTACCCAGACCGTCTCTTTGGTGTTTGCTTTTTTATTGAATAAATAGATTTTCTCACCCTTGCCATCAATTTTGAAATTGGTATGCAAGTTAGTGGTTCCGGCTGAAATTAAAGTGCTTGGGGTAGGATCAAAAGAGGAAGCCTGAAGATCGGTTACCTTGAAGGACAAATAGGGAATAAGGCTTAAATCAGTTGAACTTGAAATGTTATTGTGCACCTCAATGGCAAAGACATTTTCCCCGGTGATTAACAGGGATCTAACTTTGGCTGTATCGATGGTGATTTTTTCAGGTTTACCACCCGAATACATCAATGCTTCATGCGTTGTTGTTGTACCTGAATTCCAGGTAGGGACTCCATTGATGAATTTACGTCCAATTTCCACGCCATTCAAATAAGCTACAAACCCATCGTCGTAATCCACATGGAGGGCAATGTCTTTATAGCTGAATCCGGCAGGTAATACAAATGATTTTCGGATATAAACGGCCATCACAACTGTCGGGATAACCGTAGCATCGTCATTGTCGCCAAAGCCAAAACCTGCCTTTCCCTGACCCCATCCGGTTGGGATAAAATCAGGCTTCATCCAGTTCGATGGACTTGATGCTGTCGCTACCGTGTAATCGAAAGTGTGTTGCGGCAATACGGGGCTCACCCAATGGTAAGATTCGGGAGAATCGGTTCTGTTCTTTGAAGAAGCAAAAACGATCATATGATTACTCCCAGGCATCATATAGGAGGGGAATGCCCATTTTTCGAAATTCAAAGAATCATCACTCAAATAGTAGCCCGCCAGGTTAACTGCTGAAGGGGAAGCATTGTACAGTTCAATCCAATCGTCAAACTCATTGTTTTCATCGGCAATTTGCCCGGAGTTCTTGTTGGATATTTCATTGATAATGATCTGAGCATTTGATATATAGCAGAAAAAAAAGGACAGAAGGAATAGCAGTAAAAGTTTAGTTGAGGTCATGTCAGTAATTAGGTCTCCCGGTTCTAAAAAGTAAAGTTCTAAATGGCGCAAGATAAAGATGAATTTAGAGGAAGCAAACTAATCGGCTTGTTTTTTATCGGATATTTCCGAAAGCCCTTCAAAGGTTCAAGTACAAAATCCAGTGGACGAACCTACCCGGGCCCTATCATCTGATACCCATCTGATACTCATCTGTAACCTTTCTGTAACCTAAGGTTACAGAAAGGTTACAGATGAGTATCAGATGGGTATCAGATGATAGGGCCTGGCAGCGGGAGAATAATAGGCAGAAGGGGAGGGGGAAAGGTACTTTATGCTCCTTTTATTTAAAGGGATTAATGGCTGCAACAGGTCTGCCTGGTGCTGATCCGGGACCTGTGAGCCGACTTTTTAGATGGATCCCTTTCAAGGGGAGGGAAATAAAAAAGAGCGACCCGTTAGGATCGCTCTTTGCAAATAGTTTTCGGATGTAAATTATTTTACGATTTCTTTGAACCTTGTTTCGTTGAAGTATTTTGCAAACTCCATGTCAGAGGCAATGGTTGATTTCATTTCAGGTTTTGCCTTCACTACTTTTTCAAGGCTTTCGTACATCAGGTTTTCTTTGGCTGTACGGGCACCTACTACCGCTTTGTAGTAATCGGTCATGTAGTTGTTTCCAGTGGTACTTTCCAGGGATTTTAAAGCTCCGTTGTTGTCGCCGGCAAGGATCTTAGCCAACCCGGTGTTAGGTGAATCAGAATCGCCTAAATATTTAACCGCTTTTGCATAATCGCCCTTGATGATGCTTAAAATACCCAGGTTGTGGTTAACAGCATCGCCTGCACCGGAAGCAGCGCCGAAATAGGTTTCGGCTTTGGCCAAATCGCCTGCCTTTAATGCACAAACTCCCAGGTTGTTTTTAATGATCGGTTCTGAGTTATTGATCTTTTCGGCTTTTTCAAACAGGGGTTTTGCATCTGTATAATTCATTTGTTGCACCATAATGAACCCTGCATTGTTATAACCTCTCCAATCCTGGGGATAAACCTTCATGAAAGAGTTGTAAATAGCCAATTTTTTGTTCATGTCTTTGGTCAGGGTAGCAGCGTAAAGCAATTCAGCTGGGTTCAATTTTGAAGGATCAGAATCAGCCAGGGCAGCGATTTCTTCATCAGATCTTCCGATCAAATCAATGCTGGTGGTGAATTTCGAGCGACGCAATTGTGGAAGAATTTCAGTGGCTACATTGGTGAAAGCACTTGAGAGGTTCTTGATTTCGCGTTCGCGAACTTCAGGATCGGTGTACATGGTCAATACACGAAGGATCAATTCTTTGTCCTGGATGTTTGATTTAGCCATCAGTTCTTTGAACCCTTCCCAGTCTTCAGGAGTAAATTTAGTTTTGAATTGGGCTTCTACTTCTTCTTTTTTCAATTCTTTGGTTAAGAATTTAGAAGAGGCATCCTGACGTTTTTCAGCCAGTTTGGTGTTTAATTCAAGTGGACCATCTGGTGAGGCATAGGAAGAAACTTCCATGCTTTTCAATTTTTTCTTTGGATCAGTAGCCAGTGATTTATTGTATGCTTCCAACTTGGCAATCTCCTCAGCTTTTAATTCTTTAGGACGGATATCAGCCTTGTTGATCTCATAATGGATCGCAGCTGTATATTCATCAGGAACTATGCGTTGAAATGCATCGATATTTGGATCATATTTGCCCGTGTTGTTTTTTTCACGCGTAACGCCAATGATAGGAGTTGGAAAGTTATATACCAACGTTGGAGTTGCAACCACACCCTGAGCAACTGTAATGGGTGCAAAGTCAACGCTCTTTTTACCTTTTGAAGCCTTAATCCTCATTTCAAGATTTGACATGCGCATTTCTTCCGTATAAGGAACAGCATCCTTGGCGCTAAAGCTTCCGCCTTTGGCATAAGAAATGACCGTGTTA
>DMFR01000197.1:13339-17373 GCA_003450125.1 Prolixibacteraceae bacterium
GCATAAGAAATGACCGTGTTATTGGCATCTACTTTTTCACCCTGAAGGGTAATGGGGGCAAATGCTTTTTCTCCGCCCTGGTATTTTAAAACAGGAGTAGCAACCAGGGTGGCTTTTTTGTTAAAATACTTAGCAGGGAATTTCCCATCGATGGTAACATCAACGTTTCCGGCATTTGTTTCCAGGACTTCAGGAGTTGTTTTGAAAGCAATCTTGTTTGCATTTTTTTTCATTTTCTGCAAACCGGCACAACTGCTCAACATTACAGCTGCCAAGGCAATTAGGGCAAGTGGTTTTAAGTTAATGGTTTTCATATTGACAATATATTAAATTTAAAATACAGTAATCCGTGATAATGCCCACAAAATTAATAATGTTTTGTATAAATAAAAGCATAAAATGGGTTTTACTCCAATAGAATGTGGGTAATTCCTTTGTTGTATTGGGTGTTAAATATTGTATGGATTATTTTTTCAAAATCTTCGGGCACATTTTCAAAATCTAACCTGTTGGTGTCAATGGTCAGAATTGGAAGATCGTTCTGTTGGCTCAAATAATTGATATAACCTTGGGTGATGCTTTCGAGATACTCTTTGGTGATATGCGATTCGTAAGAGCGGCCACGCTGGCCAATGTTCCTGAGGAGCAATTCCGATTCCTTGTGAAGGTAAACATACAGATCAGGCTTGGGCAATTTGTCATAAATGATGTTGAAAAACTGACTGTACAGGTTATATTCGTCGGGGTGCAAGGTGTTTTGTGCAAAGATCAACGATTTTGTGAAATAATAATCTGAAATGGTAAAGTTGCCTGGTAAGTCCACCCGACCCAGTTCATGGTTAAGTTGGTTGTACCTGGCGGCCAGAAAAGCCATTTCCAGAGGGAAAGCATATTGCCCGGGATTGTCGTAAAACTTGGGTAGGAAGGGGTTGTCTGCAAATTGTTCCAGGACAAGATTGGCCCCGTATCTTTTACTGATCATCTGGGCCAGGGTCGTTTTCCCGGCTCCTATATTCCCTTCAATTACCAGATAATTTAAGCTCATCATTAGAATCTCTATAAATTGCGGACTTTGGTTCCCGTAATTTAAAAGTACAAAAATTTAGCTTAAATATTATATTTATTTTCAGGTGTTTAATTTTTTTTAATTCACAGACATAGTCACAAAGAAATTCACCACAGATTACACAAATCACCACAGATTATTATTATTTTTTTCTCATCTGTGTTTATTTGTGTGATCTGTGGTGAATTTCAATAGAATTGATTGCAATAACGAACGATCGTTACTTCAGTTTATCTTCAATAATTAGTCCCAGTACATCACCCAATTTCTTGCCCATGGCTTCAATTTGCTGGGGAACAAAGCTGGTAGCGGTCATCCCTGGGGTCGTATTTACTTCCAGAAAGTAAAATTCATTGTCTTTCAAAATGTAATCCATTCTCACAATTCCCGAGCAATCGCATAAATCATAGATGCGAGAAGAGAGTTCCTGTATCTTTTGGGTTAGTTCTGCAGAAATGCGGGCAGGGGTAATTTCATCGGTTTTGCCTTTGGTATATTTGGCTTCATAATCGAAAAATTCATTTTGAGGAATGACTTCAGTAACCGGGAAAATTAGTTCCTGATCTGAAAGTTTTACCAATCCGCAGGTGAACTCCGGACCGTCTATAAATTGTTCAATCAGGATATCAGAACTTTCGTTAGTTGCTATTTGCAGAGCCTCCAGTAGCTGGCCTTTTTCCTTCACCTTGGTAACCCCGAAACTGGAACCACCTGCATTTGGTTTTACAAACAAGGGCAATCCAAGTTCTTCAACCAATTGGGAGGCCTCCACATGATCGCCTTTGAAAAGGCGGATAGATTTGGCCATAGGGACATTGAAATTACGAAGGTAATTGCTGCAGAAATACTTGTTAAAGGTGAGTGCAGATGAATAAACACCACAAGTAGAATAGGGGATTTTCACCATATCAAAATACCCCTGGAGTTTGCCATCTTCCCCTGGAGTTCCGTGAATGGTAATATACGCAAAATCGAATGTTATTTTTTCGTTGTCTTTTACAAATGAAAAATCGTTTTTATTTACCATTGCAATCACCTGATGATCCTCAAGAACCTCCCATTCAAGGCCTTTCATCTGAACTTTCCAGATATTGTAAAGGTTCGGATCAAGGGATTTAAAAACATTGATACTGCTTTTTACCGAAACTACAAATTCGGATGAGTCGCCACCAAATACAACTGCAATATTCTTTTTCATTTTGTTCAAATATTAACCACGTAGGCACATAGGACACATAGTTTGTTTTTCTATGTGGACGATGTACCTATGTGTTTATTTTTCATCTTGTTATATCTTTATTGTTCCTGAGCGGTACGATTAGAAAGATAATTTCTCCATTTTACAATTACGTTGGCCAGATCTTCCGGCAGGGCTGATTCAAACAACATTTCTTCACCTGTTGCCGGATGTATAAATCCGAGGGTTTGAGCATGCAGGGCCTGTCTGGGGATCATTTCAAAACAGTTTTTTACAAACTGTTTGTATTTGGTAAAAGTTGTTCCTCTCAAAACCTGGTCACCGCCATAGTTGTCATCGTTGAACAGCGGATGCCCGATGTGCTTCATATGAACCCGGATCTGGTGTGTGCGTCCTGTTTCCAGTCTACATTCCACAAGGTTTACATAGCCCAGGCGTTCAATGACCTTGTAATGGGTGACAGCCGGCTTTCCATGTTCACCTTCTGGAAAGACGGTGAAAACTTGCCTGTTTTTCAGACTTCGGCCAATATTTCCGGTGATGGTTCCTTCGTCATTGTCCAAATCGCCCCATACCAGAGCAACATATTTGCGCTTGGTTGTTTTTTCGAAGAATTGAAGTGAGAGTTTTACTTTGGCTTCGAGGGTTTTTGCAATGACCAGCAATCCGGAAGTATTTTTATCAATGCGGTGAATCAGGCCAGGGCGTGGATCATCTGAATTGAATAAGGGTAATTCCTGAAAATGGTAGGCAAGCCCGTTTACCAGGGTGCCTGAATAGTTCCCGTGGCCGGGATGGACCACCAATCCTGCAGGCTTGTTGATGACAAGCAGGTGATCGTCTTCATAAACGATGTCCAGGGGCATGTCTTGGGCGATAATCTTCAGTTCACGGCGTGGATAATCCATGACAATGGAAATCTCATCGCCCGGCTTCACTTTATAACTGGATTTTACCGGTATCGTGTTTACAAGAATTTTTCCCTCATCGGCAGCTTGTTGTAACCGGCTTCGGGTGGCATTCTGCAGGCGGTTTGATAAAAACCGGTCTATGCGCAGCAACGTTTGTCCGGCGTCGACTGTGACATGGTAATGTTCAAACAGGGCGCCGTCATCGGACTCCTCAATGTCTTCAAAATCGTCAATTATATCGTTGTTTTCAATCATCTAAAAGAATGAGTTTTCAGGTTTTTCCGTTTCAGGTTTTTCCTGAATCTTGGTGGAATCAATTGTAAGCCAAACATCAATGGATGTTCCGCGGGCTACGTCAAATGCTGTTGTGGGATCGGGACTCTGTTTCCAGATCAGGCCTTTGGCTTTCTGGTCTTCCGAGGTGAATGATTCATCGTAGTTGACAGTCCCCAGGTTCAAAAAGGCCTCTTCGAGTGTCACACGGGCTTCGGTAAGGTTGTGACCCAACAATGACGGTACCGGGCTGGTCGACCCATCGCTTTCACTTCCGAGAACTAAATCAACAGTACTGCCTTTGGGGATCATTTCCCCTTGGCGCACCGTTCTTCCGTTTATTTTCTGCTCCAGAACAAGGTTGGGAAATTCAGATTGCTTGTATTCAACTTTTCCGGCAATCAATCCGGTACTTTCTATGAGATTGGTGGCCTGGCGGTAGGAGATGTCTGTCAGTTGCGGCATGGGTATTAACACCTGGCTCAGGGCACACAGGGTAATGTATATGGTACGGTTTTCCTTTACTTTCATGCCTGGCTTGGGAAATTGATCCAACACGGTTCCCGGGCTGTCTCTTATACACATC
>DMFR01000197.1:17586-17803 GCA_003450125.1 Prolixibacteraceae bacterium
ATTGATCCAACACGGTTCCCGGGGTAGCGCCAGTTGCATAGACCGAATCCCGGATTTCAAAACGCAGGTCATCGCGGTTTAAGATATCCGCAACGTCTGAGATTGACTTTCCTTTTAATTCCGGTATTACAACTGAATCTCCATGATGGGTATAAACCCGCAACACAATCATATTCAATAAAATCAGGAAAATAGTAATCCCCAATGCAGCCAATGC
>DMFR01000405.1:0-6427 GCA_003450125.1 Prolixibacteraceae bacterium
ACAGCAATACAATCCTGTATTTAGTTGATCATTTATCCATCAAATCTCAATCTCTCCCCTCAAATACGTAATTGCTTTCCCGGCAATCAGCACCCTATCGCCTATCAAGGTACACCACAACTGTCCACCTCTTTCTGAAAGCTGAAGGGCTGTCATCTCGGTTTTATGAAGTCTTGCCGCCCAGAAAGGAACCAGCGTTGTATGTGCTGAACCAGTTACCGGATCTTCATCCACACCAACTCCAGGTGCAAAAAAGCGGCTTACAAAATCATTCTTTCTTCCTACAGCAGTTACCATGATTCCCCGTGCATCGGTTTGCTTCAACAGATGAAAGTTGGGCTTTATCTGTTGGATCACTTCTTCTGATTCAAACAAAAGAAGATAGTCTGTGCGCCCTTTGAAAGTAGCCGTTGCTTCAATACCCAAGGCATCCGTAAATGCAGGGTTAATTTCCATTGGCTGTACAATATCAGCAGGAAAGTCCAATTGAAGCTTGTCTTCTGTTTTTCTGACAGTCAACAAACCGCTTCTGCTGTTAAACTGTAGTATATCACCCTCAAAGTTCAATTCATTAAAAAGCACATGAGCCGTTGCCAGTGTGGCATGACCGCAAAGGTTTACTTCCGCCTTTGGGGTAAACCACCGGATGTGAAAATGATCCTCTTCCGCAATAAAAAAGGCAGTCTCCGAGAGGTTGTTCTCAAGGGCTATTTGCTGCATGATCAAGTCTGGCAACCATTCAGTCAATGGCACCACTGCCGCAGGATTTCCTTTAAAAAGGCTGGAAGCAAAAGCATCGGCTTGAAAAATAGGAAGTTTCATATATTTATATTTTTAAACACATAGAGTACATCAAGTTCCAGGTTCAAAGTTCCAAGTTCCAAGATGCGTGTAGATCGAAGGCTAGCTATCTTTTAACTTTAAACTTAATGTTGCATCTGATCGGCACGTAACTTTGAACCTGAAACTTTGAACTTGATACGTTTAGAACTTCACGGTCAGCTTCAAATTCAATTTCCTTCTGGTCAAGTAATTCGGCACCCCGAACATATCTCCTGAATTGTTGGACACCCATAAATAGGAAATGGTATTGTTGATGCCCAGCAAGTTGAACACTTCAAGGCTTAGCCACATATCCTGTATGGAGTTCAAAGCCTTGTAGCGGTAAGTCTTGTGATCAGGATTGATCAACACTTTTGACATTCCAAGGTCAATACGCCGATAGGGTGGAATGCGGAAAACATCCATATAACGTTCTGAATTGGGTGGCCCTGCCGGTAGACGTGATCCATAGAAGGCCGTCAGGTTCATTTTCCAAGTAGGGTTTCCGGGGAAATAATCCTGGAAAAATACACTAAACGTAAATCGTTGATCAGTTGGCCTGACAATATACCCATGTCCGTCGCCCAGGACATCTTCTGCCGTTTTCATAATCGAAAGGCTCGCCCATGACTCAACCCCACTTACAAATTCACCATTCACTTTCATATCCAGTCCTGTGGCATAACCATTGGCTGTTTGGTTGGGTAGATATCGGATGCGAACATTGTCAATCTTGTAGGGAATCAGGTTGGTCATCACTTTAAAGTACATTTCAGAGGTGAATTTAAATGGCCTTTCCCAAGCCCTGAAGATATAGTCAGTTCCAAAAAGTACCTGTGTCGACTTCTGAGCCTTGATGTTGGGATGGATAATACCCTTCATGTCTTTCATTTCCTTGTAAAAGGCAGGCTGGTAATAAATCCCTCCTGAAAGATGAAACACAAAGTTGGCATCCCAGTCAGGATAATACCGCACAGTACCCCTTGGACTGAACAGCAGCTCTTTTGAAAGATCCCAGTATTGTGCACGAATTCCTCCAGTAGCATACAAAGAACCTTTGTTGATGGGTATTTGATAAGTATCCTGAACATACCCGGTATAACGGGTCGAATTGAGGGTCGTATCGGTGGTGGTAGTACTGTAAAGTTCAATGTGATCACCCTGGTAAGGAATGGCATAACCCGTTGAGTCGCGCAGTATCCATTCATTCATCCGGTCGTTGATCCTTTCCCCCTGAACCTTGAGGCCCCAATTGAGCAAATGACTGTCCGAATTATAGGCCCCTTTGTGTTCAAAGCTAAATACGGAGGCATTCAGGTAATTCCTGGCATGGTTAATAAAGGAACCCACCCCAATGTTCAGTACACTGTCGCCCAGGTTATCAGACCCCAGGTTTCGCTCCAGTTCATTGAGGTAATAATCTCCTTCAATATCGTAAGTCTCCTCTTCTTTGGAATGAAAAGCCGATGCGATGAATTTCATGTTCAGCCTTGCTACCGGATGATAATTGGCCACCAAAGCCCCTGTACTTGTGGCGAACTTGTCCACCTCCTGACCATCGAAATAAATCGTAGCATTGTAGGCCGCTTTGAAAGTACCGAAGCTGGTCTTGCGGGTTTGGGGAATAAAATCATACCGGTTCTGGGCCACGTTTCCAAGGAATGAAATATCAAATGCCTTGCTGAATTTGTAGGTCATGTATGTTTGGGCATCAATAAAACGCGGATTGTATTCCCCTTTTTCATCGAGTGTCCCCAGCAAGTACCGGTTTGTCTTGTAGCGGACTCCGGCAATGTAGGAGAATTTGCCATTCTTGGTCAGGTCTTCCAGTTGAAGCGATCCTCCCAATAGACTGGCAGAGGCCGATCCTGCAAACTCGGTAGGCTTGCGGTATTTGATATCGAGCACCGATGACATCTTGTCTCCATATTTGGCATCAAAGCCACCTGCTGAAAAGTCGATGGAAGATACCATGTCCGAATTGATGAAGCTCATCCCCTCCTGCTGTCCCGAACGGATCAAAAACGGACGGTAAACCTCTATATCGTTCACATATACCAGGTTCTCATCAAAGTTACCCCCTCTTACCGAATACTGAGAACTCAACTCATTGTTGGTTGAAACTCCCGGAAGGGTCTTGATCAGGGCCTCTACCCCACCCGTTCCGGCATCGGTAATGCTGGTCAGGTATTTGGGATCAATGCGGTCCATATTGACTTTATTTCTGCGCTGTTGAGTGATCTGAACCTCGTCAATTTTCTGATCCATCTGGTGAATGGATACGTTGAGTTCAAGGCGTTGCTCTTCTGTAGCGGTCATAATCTTCTCGACTGCCTGGTAACCGATCATTGAATACACGATCACAATTGGTTTTTTGGCCGGAATGCGTAAAAGGTATTCCCCATTTCGGTTTGAAACAGTACCGATGGAAGAATTTTTAATGCCGATGTTGACCATATCCATGGGTTTTCCCGCTTCATCGGTTATTCTCCCAAATAAAGTGGCATTATTACTTTGTGCAAAACCACTTGCTACACTCAGCATCAGAATGAGTTGGAATAAGAGTAATTTGATTGAGCTCATACCGACAAAAATAATATATCCGCAATAATAAACTGAACTTAACCCTATTAATTGTATTTGAAATACAATTTTTGTTAACCTGAACCATTCTTACTAAAGGGCTGTCCAATTCTCAGAAAGAAAGTCCCAAGCCTTTGGAGAAAATTTGGAACTTTTCCTTCTTATCCATCCGTTGTTGAACGAATAAGGTTTTCTTGTATCTATTCATGTATTATTTATGTATTTTGAGTGTATTATCTGTGCTATTAAGCACAGATAATACACAGATAATACACAGAAAGTACACAGATAGGTACAAGGAAACTATAACAGAACATTATATAAAGCATACCAAAGACTTTCGGGATTCAAAATTTTCTATGTAAGCGATGATTTCCGGGAAATTCATTCAATTAATTTGTAGAATAAAAAAAATGAATTCCCTTCTTAACAAACGTTAAAAGCGGAGTTTATTATCGATTCAGAACATTATCTTTACAACTTGTCTTGTGATTATGAAGGGGAAAAGGGAGGGATGGCAATTGAAGGAGTGTAGTAACAAATAACAGATCGAAGACTTGCAGTTAATAGATGCAGATAACAATTTTGCCCCAGCCACTACAATCTTTTTCATATCAGCAGGAGCCGGTGGAAAATAAAGTTGGAGTACAAGAAGTATATTGGGAAACAGATAATTAATCCACAATTCTGGACTTATATTTTTTTCCAGAATAATGTGCAAGAGTAATTAATTCATTTATTCAAAATAGGAAACAATATTGAATATGAAAACATTAATTTCATGTTTAATTATCTCTTTGCGATGCTTAAGTTGTACATGTAAAGATGATGATAGTGAATTTCATAAAACGATAAGATTCATCAATAACAGTAATATATAATTATACGTTCAACAAAGTGGTAGTTATCCTGATACCACTGGCTAGTACAAAATTTTAAATCGAAAAGCATGAAGGAGAATCAAAATATCTCAACGGTTGAAAGGATGCAGGATCATTTTAGAAGAGCTTCAACACTATTGTAACCGATAAAAACCTATCCCAAAATTATCTGGACCATTTTAAAGAACATGGGATTAAAGTAATCGTTGTAAAAGTTAAACCGAACAATCATGACAATCAACAAATCGAATGCCGCGAATAAAAGAATTGGCTTCTTATTTCTGGCAATTTTTATCGTTTTTTTCTCTGTTAAGGTCAAGGCTCAGCAGAAATCGATTGATCAAAAAGTGGATTCTGTGCTGAATTTAATGACCCTGAATGAAAAAATCGGACAGTTAAATCAATATAACGATGATTGGGAAACTACAGGTCCGGTTACCATTGATATGAATAAAGCAGAGCAAGTCCGAAACGGTCAGGTGGGCTCGATGCTCAACTGCATGGGAACTGTACGAACCCGTAAATGGCAGGAAATTGCCATGCAGTCGCGAATTAAAATTCCATTGCTTTTCGGACAGGACGTCATCCATGGTTACCGGACTACTTTCCCTATTCCCTTGGCCGAAGCAGCCAGCTGGGATTTAAATGCCATTCAACAATCGGAGCGCGTTGCAGCCATCGAATCAAGTGCAGGTGGTATTCAATGGACTTTTTCCCCGATGGTTGACATCGCCCGTGATCCGCGCTGGGGAAGAGTCATGGAGGGGGCTGGTGAAGATCCGTTTTTGGGAAGTCTGATTGCAGCTGCCAGGGTGAAAGGTTTTCAGGGAGAAAAATTGGGAGAGGTTAATACAGTAATGGCCTGTGCCAAACATTTTGCAGCGTATGGAGCGGCGATTGGAGGTCGCGATTATAATTCGGTGGACATGAGCGACCGACTCCTTTGGGAAGTATATCTCCCCCCGTTTAAAGCTGCTGCGGACGCAGGTGTTGCTACATTTATGACTTCATTTAACGATCTAAACGGCATTCCTTCAACGGCAAACACACATCTTATGCGCGATATATTAAAAGGAGAATGGAACTTTAAGGGATTCGTTGTCAGCGATTGGGGAGCTGTTGGCGAAATGATCAATCATGGTAATGTGAAAAACGATTATGAGGCAGCAGAAGCGGCCCTGAAAGCCGGCTGTGACATGGATATGGAGAGCCGATGCTACAAAAACAACCTGGATCAACTGGTTAAAGACAAAAAAATATATACAGAACAGATTGATGATGCTGCACGAAGAATTTTGCGGATGAAATTCATAATGGGTTTGTTCGACGATCCTTTCAGATTCTGCAATACCGAAAGAGAAAAGAAGGAACTTAACAATCCCGAACATGAAAAAATGGCCCTTGAAATGGCCGATAAAAGCATCGTGCTGCTAAAAAACGAAAATCACCTTCTGCCTCTTTCAAAAAATATTAAAACCATTGCCTTCATTGGGCCTTTGGTAAAATCGTTGGCGCAAAACAAAGGATTTTGGGACGTAAATGTGCCCGGATATGACACCACAAATATTGTTTCTCAATGGCAAGGGATCAAAAATAAAGTGAGTGCGGGAACAAGACTACTTTATGCGAAAGGTTGTACTATTGAAGGCAACAACAAGGATGGATTTGCAGAAGCTGTTTCGATTGCCAAACAAGCGGATGTTATTCTGTTTAGTATGGGTGAAAGACGGGATATGACCGGAGAAGCAAAAAGCAGAAGTAATATTTCAATACCGGGTGTTCAGGAAGATTTACTGAAAGAACTTTTAGCAACCGGTAAGCCGGTAGTTGTGTTAATTAGCTCCGGACGACCGCTGGTGTTTAATTATACATCCGAAAATGCTCCGGCCATTCTTTACACCTGGTGGCTGGGCGACCAGGCAGGAAATGCTATCTCTGACGTTCTTTTCGGAGACTATAATCCATCAGCCAAACTACCCATTACGTTTCCAAGGAGTGTCGGGCAAATCCCGATCTATTACAGTCATTTCAATACCGGACGCCCTGCAACAAATGACGAGGATCGATTCTACCGATCGGCCTATACCGATTTGTCGATTTATCCCTTGTTCGAGTTTGGATATGGATTAAGCTATACAACT
>DMFR01000405.1:6482-7066 GCA_003450125.1 Prolixibacteraceae bacterium
AGCTATACAACTTTTCAATACAGTAACCTGAAATTGAGCAAGAAACAAATCAAAAGTGATGAAAAACTGGACGTTTCGCTGGAGGTGACCAATACGGGGAAATATCCCGGAGAAGAAATTGTTCAGCTCTACCTGCAGGATCTGGTGGGTTCGATTGTCAGGCCGGTAAAAGAATTAAAGGACTTCAGGAAAATTGAGCTAAAGGTTGGCGAAACGAAAATGATTCACTTTACCATCGACACAGAAAAACTTGCATTCTACAATCAAAACCTAAAATGGGTGACCGAACCCGGCGATTTTAAGGTTATGATTGGCGCCTCATCGCGTGATATCCGCTTAAAAGATCGGTTTGAATTAATTAAGTAATGAATCAAAATTGTCTTGTCCTTTAGCCTGGTCACCTGACAGATTGAACAAATAGATACGGGGCGCTGCACCTTTGTATGCTGCCTCAACCACTCTTCTGTAAAAATAAAATGTGCACTGCATCAATTTCTTCAAGAAACAGGTCATTCTATAATCTGACATCTTCAGAACACCCCTAATCACCAGGATAAATCTCCCCAAAAGGTCAAATAGGGTCA
>DMFR01000405.1:7190-9226 GCA_003450125.1 Prolixibacteraceae bacterium
CCCCAAAAGGTCAAATAGGGTCAAATAAGGTCAAATAAGGTCGATTGAATGGTTAGCCGCAACAGCCAACCTACCTTTGATTCAGAAAAAGACAAAGAAGGATTTACCAAAGGGTAATGTTCAAAAGGTCTTTTTTTAAGTGATCACAATGAATCCATCAATTAACAGGACAGCAAGTTTACAAAGTAGATTTTCAGAGGTTTCTTCCGACAACGGTCAGAACAGTTCCTTTGAAAGCAGCTCATGTAATGCGTCGCAGATAATTGATTCCATTTTATCCTAAACCTTCTCTCTGTTTTGAGAAAGGTTTATATCTATAGATCACGTTCTTTGACATACTGAAAAAAGGCTGGGGACATTGAGCTGGTGACTTCAGGTCACCTGCTCAAAAGCCCTTTATAATTAGTGAGCAGGTGACCGGGAGTCACCAGCTCATTAACTAGAATCCGGAGATCAGTTGGAAAATCCATTGAGGAAAGATTCCAAGGCCAAAGATACCAATGACAATCAATCCTAGAACAAATTGACCTGTAAAGGTTATTGCAGGAAACTTCTGTTCATTGGGAGTTGAAAACATCGTTGAAACCACGCGCAGGTAGTAATAGATACTGATGACACTGTTGAGAATCAAACTGACTACCAGAAGCCAAAGTTTTGAATCTATCCCTGCAAAGACAATATAGAATTTGGACATGAATCCGGCTGTAAGCGGTATACCAGCCAAGGACAACATGGAAAGGGTAAATACAAATGCAATCCAGGGTCGTTTCCAGAACAGCCCTTTATAATCCTCCAGCATTTCGGCATTGTGTTCCCTGGTCGAAAGCAGGGCAATGACTCCAAAAGCTCCAAGGGTAGTAAAAATATAGGCAATGATGTAGAAGATGGCAGCAGGGATTCCATTTTCACCGCCTACCAGAAGCGTTACCAGCAGATAGCCCATATTGGAAATGGATGAATAGGCCAATATGCGTTTTACGTTTTGCTGCCTGATGGCCAACAGGTTCCCGACAAACATGGAAACAAGGGCAATCAAAGTGATGATCTCGATGAAATAATAAATATCGTATCCCCTGATGGTATAGAAAAACCTGAGGAATACGGCCATGACAGCGCCCTTGGAAACTGTTGCAATGAAGGTAGCTACAGGAACGGGAGCCCCTTGATAGATGTCAGGCGTCCAGGTATGAAAGGGTACGAGAGCCAGCTTAAAACCCAAACCAACCAACATCATTCCAAATCCGATTAAAAGCAGCGGATCAGAATAATTCGTAGAACTTAATAATACGGCAATCTTTGAGAATTCCAGTGAACCGGTATCGGTATATATCAATCCCATTCCAAACAACAAGAATGCCGAGGATACCGAAGCAAGCACCAGGTATTTTACTCCTGCCTCAATGGAATGATCGAGCAGACGCCGGTAGGCGATCATGATGTATAGTGAAATACTCAGGGTTTCCAGACCGAGAAATAAAGTGATAAAATTATTGGCAGCGACCAGTATCAGGGAGCCTAGGGTTGCAATAAAAAGAATGATGAAAAACTCTTCCTTTTCGCTTTCCTGGTAAAGCAAGTATTCTTTCGATAGGAGTGTGACCACAATACTTGCCAGGAGGATAATGGATGACAACAGGGCAGTAAACCTATCAATGATCAATAAGGAGGAAACCTGGTGAGGAAGGGATGGAATAACGAAGAAAAACGAAAGTAACGAGGCAATGAAAGCCACCAATGAAAACCAGAAGATCACCATAAAGGCTCTTCGAAATGCTATCGTCAGCATGATAATGATGGGAGCTGCTGCTACAATCATTAAAGGCGTTAGAGACAAGAAATCGGTTCCGTTCATCTTTGTTAAATTACGAATTACACGAATTGATACGAATTACACGAAATTAAGGAGTATGCCCAAAGGACTCATCTATTTAAGGTTACTAAAGTTGAGGGCGGTGACTGACTTGTGGTTATTAAGTTTATTAAGATATAGGTTTCGGAATCATAGGCTAGTACTCAAACCTTAATAACCTTAGTAA
>DMFR01000196.1:0-4941 GCA_003450125.1 Prolixibacteraceae bacterium
ACCGTCTTTTGCACTTGATCCATTTTAAGTTTCCACAGATGAGGTGACTGCTATAAAACAAAATACGAATGCCTAAAGTTAGGCATTCGTATTTGTTGGTGGAGCTGAGGGGAATCGCAAATCTATACCTGGAAAAATTGATCAATTAATCGATTTCTTTCTATTATATCCTCCATGGTATATTTACCATTTCGTTTAGTTTTAGATTGAATAAGATTATAAATCTCAATTCTATGCATCTTTTTCTGATGATATGAAGTTATTTTATTAACTACTAAAAGTCCGTTCTTGTAAGTGTATTTTAGATCATAAGCAACGCCATGATGAATCTTTCGGCATTTCTTCTTTGTTATTGAACCTATGATTCCTAAATTACTAAAAATAAAACTTTTAATTTCTTCAAGTATTCCTAATTCATTATTATGAAAAGATACCTGAATAGTTTTATTTGTATTAGAATGAACTTTAACAGCTGTTATACTTCCATCAGCATCAAAAAATCCGGAGATATATTCCCATGTCATAATAAGCTTTTATAACTTAAAGATATGGTTTAAACATCTCATTTCCAAACACAATCTCTAATTTCTTAGAGGATCGGACTATCTCATCATCCGTTCTGGATGTTGCTTGCTGTAGGCTCACCGTAGTGTCCTTAGTCTCTGAACCTTCCTTGCACTTCCGCAAGGCTTGGCTGCTGATTACCCTATCACTTCTGACTTAGGCTTCCAGCAATTCAAGCAATTTTTAACTACCTATTCCTAGGTAGTGGGTCCATTCCCGAACCCCTGTCCAAACGAGGAAGCAATATGCCTTCTACATGTTTATCCCCAGACTTAATTTTCGAATAAAAGCTGGATCAGGGCTACCGACTTTTACCTTATCTTCTTAATTTTGCAGAAATCCCGAAGCTTAATTTCCGCTATCCCCGATTTATTTGCACCGCCTGATCGGGCCGCTTCAGGGAAGTAGCACCCGGACGATGTCTCGTTCCAGTATCTAATACCGGAATGAAGTGTAACCTACTTAATTTCGGTTACGCAGCAAGAGCGTAGTTATTTTCGCCAATTATGTTGTGAACGCCAAGATTTACGGGCTGTGCGATCAAGGCCCGACATGCTTACATACCTCTTCTACCCGCTGTCAAAACCAGTCAGCCCCGGTAGTAAAGAGTACAAAAATACTAAATTTCAGCCATATCCTGAGCATTCGGTCCCTATAAATTTAGGCCATCAATCTAAGAGCTGATGACAGCATGAAAAATGATCCTGCAACCGAATCAAATTACGGCATGACAATTAGAATGAAGTCCATTCCTATTGTTTGGAAAGCAATGGGTTTACATGGCCAATAGGCTCATTTCTATCGAAATCATACAAGGTAAGAATTCTCAATCTATAATATGCTTCCCAGTAGGATTGTAAAGAATAGATGTAATCCCGCTTGGCATTATCTCGTTCGGAAAGGGCGATGTTCAAGTCTGTTATGGTAGTCTCCCCATTTTGAAACAATTTTAAGGCAATCAGGTATCCATTGGCGGCTACTTTATCGGCTTCCTTGGTAGTCACCAACTGGTCTTTCAATAAACTAAACTGTTCGACCTGAACGATGACACTGCGTTCAAAATCAGTACGGTCTTTCTCCACATCATAGATTATCAGGTCCCGTCTTGATTCCGCCAGTTTAACGGCTGAAGCCGATGCCCCCCAATCCAGAATGGGAATACTCAATGCAAGGCCTAAGTATTGTTGCAGCGGGGCATCTTTATAAATTCCGGGCAATTCATTGGCCCTGTTGGCCAATCCGTATGAACCTTGCAATGTGGCGCTTAATCCGGTACTGCGTTTGGCGCTTACCAGATTACGGTCAGCTTCAATGAGCCTGCGCTTGTATTCCGATCCTTCCTTGCGGTTAGCCTTGGCTTGTTCCAATGCTTTTTGTGGATCTATTTCAAAAAGGGTAATATTCAGGGGCATTTGCAAATCAATTTTCCGGTCAAGAGGGAGACCGATATAGGACTTCAGTTCAAAATCAGCATTCTTCAAATCCATCCTTGCCCTATTTAAAGCTTTCTGGGCATTGAGCACTGCCAATTCATTACGGGCATAATTGTTTTCTGAAATAGTACCGATATCTTTCTTGGTTTGCGCAATCTTCAAGTTGATGGTACTATTTTTAAGGTTACTTTCAGCCAGGTTATAATTGGTTTGTACCAATAAATACCTAAAAAAACGATACACTGAAGTCAATGAAATCGATTCGATCGTTTCAATGTAACTTCTCTGTGCTTCATCATAAACCAGGGGTTCCGTTTTTTTCTGCCATTTCAACCAGTTGATGGCAAAAATGGGCTGATAAAAACTAAAGGACATGGGACTACCACTAAACTGAGTTGAATGTTGAATATAGTCTTCAAACCTCGTGGCAGAAGTGGAGGCAGAAATATAGGTACCTGTCAAGGCAATGGATTGAGCCAATGATAATCTGGCCGAAGTGGTTAAACTATGAACTTTCTGAAACACCGTACTTCCATTGTCTTGACCCACCGCTTCAATTGAATTGACAAAAGTAGGTAAGTCACCCGACAAGACCAGTTTAGGCATGTTAGAAGTCTTATAATTTTTGTACCGCCAGTAATAGTTCACATTGGTGTTTTGGGCATACTTCACATCAGATGACTGTTCAATCGCCAGGGAGACAACATCCTGCAGATCAAGACTGTATTTAATCGTATCCTGTGCTTTAACCCGGGGTACAAGAATGATTGAAATAAAAACAATGACTCCCGCCCAACCCACTTTTCTGTTCATTGGTCTCATTATTTCTTTGTCTCTATGGGTTTTTTCTTCAAGGTGATGGGAGAATCAGAAATGACCACATTCTCGCCCTCCTTTAATCCAGATATTACTTCCTGGTAATCGGCCCCTTTCATTCCAAAATAGACACTTCGCTGAACCATTTTCCCCGAGTCGATAATATAGACAGTTTGCTCGCAATTGGCTTTGAATTTGTTGTCAGCCGTAATTCGCAACACTTCATTTTTGATCGACTTCAGCACCTGAAGTTTAATGGTCTGATTGGGAATCAGCTTGGAGTTATTGCTCAGTTCAAGGTGAACATTGAATTGAATTTTATTGTCGGCAATGGCCGGAGTAATATTCCCAATGGTACCACTCAGTTTTTCATTTTCGGGAAATGCATAGACAGAATTTCCGGTCTTAATGAATTCCGAATATTTCTCATCAACAGATCCTCTGATTTTAAAGGTTGTTAAATCAGACATGCTCACGAGCATCTTATCGTTGGCTACCTTCTCGCCTGCTTTTCCGGCAACAGAGAGGATAATTCCATCTGAAGGAGCCTTAATATTGACCTTACTGAGCAGTTCCATCTTTTCAGCCAATTGTTTTTTCTGAATTTCAATCTGCAAATTCAGACCTTCCTCTTCAGTTTTCAACTGTTTTAGGCGAATGGCATTCTTTTGCATCACTACAGCCAGATCTTTTTCAGCAAGAACCAGGTTTTGTTTGGTTTCATCAATTTTGGCGGATGAGATACCCCCCACGGTGAGCAATTGTTCTTCATCTGCCAATTGAGATTTAATGGAGGTGATCTTGAGTTTTTTTACTTCTACATTGTAATCCAGGTCAATGCGCGACATCTGTCCTTCAAGTCTTGAACGTTCCAGGGAGTTGGATTTTACTTCCAGCTGGTCATTGATCTGTTCAATTTCGTTGAGGGTTTGATCCTTGTCCAGTTCAATGATCACTTCTCCTTTTTTTACAGGACTACCAGGTTCTTTGTTTATTTTTTGAATGATGCTGTTTAACGGACTGAGTATGATCACCTCATTCTCGGGTTCAACAACTCCTACGGCATCGATGGGAATAAAAACCTGTCCACGATCAACAATGGAAATATGGTAATTTTGGGAATCAGACGAAAGGAATGAAGGCACCCCAGTGATACTGAGTGAGATAAATAGCACTAACAATGCAGACAAAATCAGACCCGCAATCAAGAGTCTCTTCTTGTTTTTCATGATAAATAGTTGTTGGTTAAGGTCAGCTGAATCCTATATTGGTTGAAAAAGGTTATACAAGAATTCAGCTTACAGGGTGTAAAAGTAACAGTTTAATTTTGGAAAATCTATAAATCCGCTACAAAAAATGGCAAATACAAAAGAGCCTTCTTAAAACAGAAGGTTACTTTACCAAAAAATCAAACATCTTCTTCCCTTCCAAAAATCCTTCCAAACGATCTCCAATCTTCACTGCACCAACGCCAGCAGGTGTTCCTGTATAAATAAGATCCCCGATTTTAAGGGTGAAATATTTAGAAACATGTGCTATAATGTTGTCAATAGAAAAAATCATCAATGCTGAATTTCCTTCCTGAACGGTTTTCCCATTGATGTCTAATCGAAAACTGATGGCAGTTCTGTCTGGCAAAGATTCTATTTTTACAAATTCAGGGCATACAACGGCTGAATGATCAAAAGCCTTGGACTTTTCCCAGGGCAATCCTTTCTCTTTTAACCGGTTCTGAAGGTCGCGTGCCGTAAAATCAATCCCAAGGCCTATTTCCCCGTAATAGCGATAAGCGAACTTTTTATCGATGCTCTTACCCAACCGGTTGATCTTGACAATCAGTTCAACTTCGTGATGCACATCATTTGACCATTCCGGAATATAGAATGGATCATTGTTGCGAAGCAATGCAGTATCAGGTTTGAGGAACAATACCGGCTCATCCGGAACTTCATTGTTCAACTCTTTCGCATGAGCCACGTAATTTCGGCCTACACATATTATCTTCATCTTCTAGAGTATTTAAAGTGAACTAAAGTGTCTAAAGTACTTAAAGTGAACTAAAGTACTTAAAGTGTCGAAAATACTTGGGCACTCCTAACTTTAAGTACTTTAGTTCACTTTAAGTACT
>DMFR01000196.1:5073-8263 GCA_003450125.1 Prolixibacteraceae bacterium
ACTTTAGTTCACTTTAAGTACTTCGAACTTCTTTTTACTTATTTCATTCTCAATTTAATGGCTGTCAACACTTTCTTGGTATACAGAGGAAATTCATTGTTCATGATCCATCCGTAATAACCGGGTTGTTCGCGTAGCACCTTTTCTACCGGTACTCCCTTATTTTTACCGAAATTGATGATTTCAACCCCTTTCTCGTCATACACAATACGGCCCACAAAGTCGACATTGGTATCGTAGGCCGAAAATTCACTCAAGGCATGAATATCATTGACAATTGGCTTGGATATTTTACCTGCGTGATCTTCATATTCTTCATCAATATATTGATCCAGCTGGGCTTTAAGCACCTCATAAGTTGCTTTGGTATCAGCCATGGCACTGTGAGCATCCTCCAGCGGTTTCAGGCAATAGAACTTATAGGCAGCCGCCAGGGTACGCTTTTCCATTTTGTGGTAAATCGCCTGAACATCGATAAACTTGCGCTTCTTTAGATCGATATCAATATCTGCACGCAGGAATTCCTCGGCCAAAAGGGGAATATCAAACCTGTTGGAATTGAAGCCCGCGAAGTCACAGCCCTCAATGAACTGGGCAATGGTTTTGGCCACCTCCTTAAACGTGGGCTTGTCTTTAATGTCGTCCTCATATATCCCATGAATCTTGCTTACAAGCTCAGGAATGGGCATTTCGGGATTAATCCGATACTCTTTTTCCTCTTCCCTCCCATCAGGATGAACTTTGATCAAGGCTATTTCAACGATTCGGTCGGTTACAATATTCATTCCGGTTGTTTCCAGATCGAGAAAAACCAACGGATTCTTGAGATTCAGATTCATATTTAAAATCATTTATACTATTAGCTGCTGCAAATCTACAGATTTAATTCAACACATCTAAGTGCTCTAAAAAATGATCATTGTATAATGACCTTTTGGGTTTGTAATTTTTTGTCGGCAGTTTGAACACGCACGATCAACATTCCTTTTTCGGCGGTGGGTAGAACGACTTCATTACTAAATGTTTTAATCATATCTACAACAGCCCCGTTCAAGTTCACCAGTTCAACCGATTTTATGACCTTGTCGCTAACCACATGCACCTCGCTATTGGCCGTAAAGCAACGTAAATTGTTAGTTGACAACCCGGTTAGGCCGGTTGGGAATAACGCAGTCTTTTTTAAGAAATCTTTCCATTGACTGGCCTTCGAATAACTTGCCAAAGAAGTATCATATACCTTCAAAACACAAGTCGTTTTATTGACATTGTTGAAGACCATTTCTCCCATAGCAGGTGGATTCTCTGGATAACAGATGATCTCTTTTAAATTAGTACAAGAGGCAAATACCATATCTCCCATAGAGGCCACATTTTTGGAGATGGTGATAAAAACAAGACCGGTGCAACCCATAAAAGCATAATTTTCAATTGAAGTTACACTTTCGGGAATGATAATTGAGGAAAGTTTTTGACAACCACTAAAAGTGCCTATTCCAATTTTGGTTAGGCTGTTGGAAAGAGTGACCGAAGTAAGTTTCGTACAGTTATTAAATGCACCTTGTCCCAATGATATCACGCTATTGGGGATCGTGATAGAAACCAGGCTGTTGCAACCTGCGAAAGCGCTCCATCCAATCGAAGTTATGCTGTTGGGGATCGACACAGAAACAAGACTGATACAATTAACAAAAGCGTCCCATCCAATTGAAGTCACGCTGTTGGGGATGGTGATTGATTTGAGACCACTACCATAAAATGAACTCCCTCCAATCGAAGTCATGTTGGCTGGAATTGTAACAGAGGCGAGTTTAACGCAACCATAAAATGAATATTTTCCAATCGAGCTCACGTTATTTGGAATGTTGACTGAGTTTAGTACCTTGCAATAAAGAAACGTACTGTTTTCAATTGAATCCAATTCACTGGGAAGAGTGATTGATAAGAGTTTACTACAACTATTAAATGCAAATTGTCCAATTGATTTTACGTTATCGGAGATCGTTATGGAAGAAAGATTCAGATCATTTTCAAAAGCATGAATTCCAATGGAAGTCACGCTATTAGGGATCGTTAAAGAAACAAGATTGGTGCAATTGAGAAATACATATTCTTCAATTGAGCTCAAGCTACTGGACAAGGTGATGGAGCTAAGGCCAGAGCAGTCGGAAAATGCATTTTTCCCCATCGAAATCACGCTGTCTGGAATGATTAAAGTAACAAGACTCTTGCAACCACAAAAGGCATTTTTCCCGATTGACGTTACGCTATTCGGAATAGTTACAGAAGCGAGCGCCTCACAATAATAAAATGCATTGGGCTCAATTGAATTTATGCTATTGGGTAGGACGATTGAAGTGAGTTTTGGACAGTTAGAAAAAGCATCTTCTGGAAACAGATTGTTTTTCGTTTTATTGGTGCCCGTATAAATATCATCGCTTTCGACAATTAAAGCATCTGTCAAATCAAGCACCGACAATTGGCCATTTGTTCTATTGGTGGCGTAATAACCTCGTCCTGTCATCTTACGCAATGTAAGAATATCAGACCCATTCAATGGTCCCGAAATTGTAATCTCAGTGATGGTAAGGTAATCCACTACTTGTTTTTCAACTTCGGCTTGAAGTGTTCCTGCCGTGGTGACTGTCACCATAATGGGGGTTGCATTGGCCACAATGCTTATGCAAAGTAACATCAAAAAAGTAAAGAGATGTTTCATGTTTTTATATTGATTTCATGTCTGTCACTGAAAATTTGGATTAATTATGCGATCTTCTTCCGGAATTTTATAGAAATACCAATCTTCCGTGAGATATTGCTGTGGAACCTGGTTGGGGACATCATTACTAAACCTGTAATCAGGCAGTTTGTCTTTTAAGTTGAGACGGACAATATCAAACCAACGGCCATCAGGCTCAAAACTCAATTCCCAGGCCCTTTCCCAAACTACCGCATCAATAAATTGTTCGGCGCTAAGACTTTTCGATAAATCAAATTTAGAAGGCGAATAGATGTCGAGTTTGTTGGCCCGTCTGCGTATCCTATTAACGGCTTCGAATGCCGATTCATCCAACTTGCCTGAACGGGCACTGGCTTCGGCATAAGTAAGTAATGTTTGGGCATATCGTAATAAATACAAAGTAACTGCAGATCCTTCTGGGTAGGGGCCCCACTGTGGGAAGTTCTTTTTATA
>DMFR01000196.1:8271-11741 GCA_003450125.1 Prolixibacteraceae bacterium
ATCACGATCGTGCCATTTATAATAAAAAATCTTGCTTAAATAATCATATGGATTTTTCAACGGATTTAAATTTGGAGGATAAAAGCACAACTTCCGGTAATTTAAAGGAAAATCATAATAGAACTTGAATTCCGGTACGTATCTAACCCCAAATTGACTACTCCAAAAAACAGAACTTATGGGAGCACCTGCATTGAGTTTATTTGCAATTTCTGGGATAGGATCCAGGTAAGAACTAGTAAATCCCGCATTGTAATCTAAAGTGTAGTAATATGATATATTTTTCTTTTCAGGATCAAAAAACAAACCAAAAAGATTCTCCTGGTTGTGTCTGTTTCTTACCTTCCACAAATCGGCAATGTCGTCGATCAATCCAAAGTTATAGTCATCTGCTTTCTGAATCACTTCACCCGAAAGCCTTGCCGCTTCTGCATATTTACTTTGATCGTTGATTGGAAAACCGGCCCAGGCAAGATAAACTTCGGCCAATAATGCTTTAGCCACTCCTTTGTGAGGAGTTTCACCAGCAATCCGAGCTTTGAGATAATCATCCGGAAGAAGCTCCAAAGCTTTCAGCATATCTTTTTCAATCAATTCATAGACCTGGGTATAACTTGGCTTTTCAATCAAAAAATTGACGTCAGCATCGGTAACCAAAGGCGGTTTACCAAACAATCGTGCCAGCTTAAAATAGGCATAGGCCCTTAAAAAATAGAGTTCCCCTTTCAGCGCAGCATCGTCCGTATCTGATAGCTTCGGAAGAAGAGTATTGGCATTAATTATTAAAGAATACAGGTTCTTATAAATGGTGACGGTCGCCAAAGGGATGTTTGCTTTATCAAGACTAATCTGATTATTATTGTAATATGTGTAATAATTAACATCATCACTTCGGAGCAAGGCCTGAAAATAATCCTCGTTGTGAACTTTAACCAAAAGGGAATATAGTCCATTGACGATGTCAACTTTCTCCTGTTGCTTATCAATTACCATGTATTGATTGTCTTCTTCGTGAAACAGGCTATTGCACGAGATCAATAAAAGCAGTGATATGATTGAAATGATTTTTTTCATTTTTATATCCATTAAAACGTCATGTTGATACTGAAATATACGCCCTTAGGATTCGGATAAGACCCTCTGTCCATTGCGTTATCTGTATAATTATTGTTCGTGTATACGGTTGCTTCCGGATCGTATCCCGAGTAGCGAGTTAGGGTGACCAGGTTTTCAAAACTAAGGGTGTATTTCAAGGCGATTAAGGAAGCAATTTTTTTGGGTTGCGCATAAGAAAAGCTGACTGTTTTTAATCGTATAAAACTTGCATCCTCAATAAAATAGGAACTGTCATAAATCTGTGGATTCGCTTGACTTTTGTAATGACCCAATACAAGATCGCGAACTTCGGCATTGACACCTGTGATATATGTCGCTGCTCTTGTTGCATTATATTTATCGTCGCCAATTACTCCATACCACAACATTTCGCAGGAGAAATTTTTATAATCCATCTCATTCAGCCAATTAAATGTAAAATCGGGGAGCGAATTGCCAATAATCGTTTTGTCCTTATCGTTGATTGTCTTATGATTTGTTGTATCCATCTTTAAATAGGCCAATCCCCAGCTCATAATGTACTTTTTTGATGCAATTTCATCCTTAGACAAATCGGCCCATTTCCCTTGGTAACTATAACCCGTTATTGCTCCCAACGATTCATTTTCCCGGGCAATAAAATCAGGAATTAATACATCAGGACTGTTAAAATTAATGGGGCCATCGTTGAGTTTTGCGATGTATTGATTATTGGTTGAATAACCAATCCTGGTATTCCAGTAAAAATCTTTTCTATCGATGGGTGTTATTTCCAAACTCAACTCGAGCCCCGTAGTTTTCATTACCCCGATGTTCTGTAGATAAAATCCGCCTCCATAGTATAGCGGAATAGGACGCTGAATGATTAAATCTGAATTTGTTTTTTGATAATAATCAGCCGAAAGTACAACCCTGTTTTTAAACAATGCTATTTCTGATCCATAATTGGTTTCAGTTACCTTTTCAGGAACAAGGTAATGGTTTGCCAGGTTGGTAATGTAGGCGCCTTGAGCCACTTCATTGTTGGCCACATATTGCAACCTGGTTGAATATAAATCATTCGACAAACTGTTGAGCGGATAATTTCCTGATTGTCCTGTATTAAGGGAAAGATTAAATGCATTGATCCATTGAGGAAGAGACAGAATGTCTTCCTTGGCCAGATCCCAATTCAGTGCAAGGGAAGGGAAGCGATTGGTCTGCGAGACAAATGCACCTTCTTTTAACTGATCGAAATTAACCAGCAACGAAATAGTATATTTCTTCTTGTAATTGTAATTGATGTTAAAAATGCCTGAATTAATTGATCGAATGACAGAACCTCTTTCCCCGTAAATGGCTTGTGAGCCCCTAAGATAAATGTCACTTTCGGGTGTTATCCCATTTAGCTCAACATTACGCAGAGAATCAATATTCCAGTACACGTTGTCGTTGTAATTCCTGAAACGGATAAATGCATTTAAGCCATGATTCTCCCATTGTTTTTCGTAATTGAGGTCGTATTGTTGATTAACAATAATGATATTCTCTTTACTTCGGAGAAATTTTGATGGAGTCGAATAATTAACTGGAGGAAGGTGAGATGAATAAATAACATCTCTCAGGGAGAGGGAGACGGTAGAAAGTACTGAAAAATCTTTATTGAGACGATAAAACCCTACCAGATTAGCTGAATTCGTATTTTCTATTTTCGTTTTCTCCTGTCCATAAAATAAGGCCTCGGGTGATATGCCAGTCTTGGAGAGTGTTGCAACAGAAGGACTTGACTTATCATTATAATAGAGCCGGTTAATGACTTCCAGGCAAGTATCGGGTGTTGACCTATAGGCAGGTTCATAATTTATTCCTTTAAATATCACATTGTTACCCATGTAATTGTCAAGATTGTTCTTGTTATCCTGATGGCTTCCTTTATAGAGTAAGCGGATTGACATTTTGTCGCCAACGATCCTGGAAAAGTTGCCGGTAAAAGTATATTTATCGTAACTTGAATTGACGATGATTCCCTTGTGATCGTAGTAATTCCCTGAAATGTAGTAGTTGATTTTTTTCATAGCGCCTTGTCCGGATAACTGATATTCACTGATCTCCCCGGTTTGAAAAAGTTCATTTTGAAAATCATCTGATCCAAGCGTGCTTCCCAATGGATCACGATAATGCGGATATTTTACACCTAACGTTATGTGCCTTCCATATTCGTCCGTAATTGGTTCTCTTTTTAAAAAATAAGTCTTGCTATTCGTATCGCTGGAATCAAGCGTACTTAAAAAAGTTTCTGCGTCCATAAGGTTGTATCGCTTTTCAAAATATTGCATTCCTTTCTTAACATTAAAATTAAAACTTGTTTTGCCGCCTCCTTTCTTGGTTTCAATAAT
>DMFR01000196.1:11865-12445 GCA_003450125.1 Prolixibacteraceae bacterium
TCCTTTCTTGGTTTCAATAATTATTACTCCGTTTCCTCCTAGACAGCCATACAGTGCTGTAGATGACGCATCTTTCAAAACTGAAATGCTGTTTACATCATGTGAATTTAAATCCGCAATTCCCAGCGTCTTGAAGTTAACCACTGGAATAATTACTCCATCAACCACGTACAATGGATCTGTGCTTCCTAAAATAGAACTGATCCCCCTTATTTTGATGTTGTGATGGTCACCGGGAGCTCCGGAAACTTTTGTTGTCCAAACCCCGTTTATTCTGCCAAGCAAAGCGTCATTTACGTCATTGGTATTTAACTGGTTGACCACTTTTGAGTCAATTGTTTCAATTGTCCTTCCTGTTTCAAGCGATTTAACTTCAGTAACGTTTCCGGTAATGTTCACTTCCCTTAATTTGCTGTGTTGGATTTTTAAAGAAAAATTCAATTCAAGATCCTGGGAAACATTGATATTGATTTGCTGTTCCTCATGCCCCATGTAACGACATACCAATTGATAGTCTCCAGGGTTCAAATCAATTGAAAATGCTCCATCCAAATCGGTTACAGTACCAATGGATGTTCCC
>DMFR01000196.1:12501-14498 GCA_003450125.1 Prolixibacteraceae bacterium
CAGTACCAATGGATGTTCCCTTTACATATATAGCAACACCAGTCAGGTCCTCCTTTGTTTCATCCTCGTTCACCAAGCCATGGATTCTAAATTTTTTAGTTTCCTCTTTGCTTTTTACAATTACATGGTCCTTGTTGAAAACTACCGTGACCGGGGCCTGGCTTTTGATTTCGTCCAAAGCTTTTTGTACCGTCATTGTTCGTGATGAAAACACGATGTTCAAATTGAGGAACGGCTCTTGGCTGCCATAAAATATACTGATATCTGAAAGACTGTTAATCTCGTCAAGTGCCTGCTTCACGGTGAGTTTCTTACTGCTGAATTCTATGGTTGAATTCTGCAGGTTGATCGATTCCATGGCAGATGAAATAAAACCGAAAAATAGTAGGATAATAGCGGTTAAGATGATTCTAAACTTGATCATATCAATGATAAATGGTTGAGGTTTGGTCTGAAGATTAATTGTGGATAATGGTTTCATTGCCAGATATTTCTGTTTGAACATCTAGTGTGAGTTCAATTGTTTTCAGTATATCTTCAAGTTTTTCATTTTTGAAAGTACCCGTCAATGATTTGTTGGAAATAGGGGCTGCTGCTTTTACACTTTTCTTATAGTATTTACTTAATTCAAAGCAGACCTCGTTAAGCGGTGTATCACTGAAAGTTAAAATACCTGTTTTCCATGCCAGATAATTCACATTGAGATTTGAAGAACGAATGATTTTGCTGCTTGAAGCATTATAAGTCCCTTCATCGGCAGGCTTGAGAATAGATTTTTCTGATTTACTTTTAGAGCTGTAAAATGCAACTTTTCCGCTGTGAACGATAACACTTACATTCCCACTTATTGTGTCCATTTTAATGTTAAAGCTTGTCCCCAATATTTCTGTACAAGTTTTTCCCGTGAGGATGATGAAAGGTTTGGTCTCATCTCTTTTTATTTCGAAATAGGCTTCTCCCTTGAGAGTCACTTTTCGCTGTTTTTTTGTGAAAGCATCAGGTATTTGCAGTGAACTATTTTCATTTAACCATACATGTGAACTGTCTGGCAAAACAATTTCCTTTACTTCATTGCTCCCTGAATTGATTACAATGATCTTATCAGTCGTATAAAAGGGATTGTAGTAATATGCCAGGCCAATAATCCCAATAATTATTGCAGCCGCAGAAGCGATCTTTAATATTGGAGCAAATCTTGATCTTGATTTTTGCATTTGCATGATGCCGGAACTCTTGTGAACTTTTGCCAAAGCTTTATGAATGTCGGGATTAAACCCTTTGGGATAATTTACTGTCCTTTCCCAAATAGCTTTGTATTCATTGAGTTTTTGTAAGTTTTTGGGATTCGATTCTATCCAATGTTCAAAAGCAATAAGCTCTTCAGAACTTAATTCATTAAACAAATACCGGGATATCAGGTTGTTTTCTTTTGTCATGATCGTTAGTTAGTTTAAACTCCAACGCTTATATGACACAAAAAAATAGGGTTCCCCCCCTTAGAAGATGAAAATAAAATAATGCACGATTGGCTTTTTATATTCAACCAACTCGTTGCGTAATGTTACAAGAGATTTGCTAACATATTTTTCGACCATTCTTTCCGAAATGTTTAACTCAACCGAAATTTGTTTATAGCTTAACCCATCCATACGCCTTAATATAAATACATTCTTTTGCTTTTCCGGAAATGAGTTAATGGTCTCAAAGAGTCTGAATTCGAGTTCATTGAATAAAATATCGTTATCGGCATTGTCATAACTTTTGAAGTCACTAGAATTTGAATCAATTTCAACTGAATTGCTCAATTTCCTATTATTGCGCAGGACATTTATTGATAGGTTATAAACAGAGCGGTAGAGATATGATCTGATAGATTTTTCAATATGTAAAGAATCCCGATTTTCCCATACTTTAATAAACACATCCTGAACCACTTCTTCGGAAATTTCAGTTTTACGAGTTATCTTATGGGAGTAATAGCAGAGCTTTTTGTAATA
>DMFR01000196.1:14685-15078 GCA_003450125.1 Prolixibacteraceae bacterium
TAATAGCAGAGCTTTTTGTAATAACGGACAAATAAATTGTCGAATGCCCAAACATTACTCTGTGCGATTTTTTCAAATAAAACATTATCCGACAACTCATTATCTTTCATACCTTGAATGTCCCAATCAAAGGTTGAATGTAATTAATTTTATTCACACAGTTATGTGTTATTAAAAACTTATTTAAGGTCTTTTGAAAAGCTATGTGAATCCACAAGTTAAATTTCCTAAGTAACATGGCTTATAAATCACCGCTCCTATAGCCGGATGCTGTTAGTAAAAGCCTACTGATATGGTTTAATGTTATTCGAAAGTTGTAAGAAAGCTATTCGAAGGTTATTCGAATCTTATTCAAATATAATCGAAGCATCTTCGAATAACCTTCGAACTACC
>DMFR01000196.1:15188-15899 GCA_003450125.1 Prolixibacteraceae bacterium
TTCGAACTACCTTCGAACTACATTCGAACTACATTACAATAGATCATCTCTTAAACCTATCTTTCTGGTAACCCAATTTCGTCTACGGTAGATCTATCAAATGTGCTAAAATTGTTTTATATCATTTCAGAAATTAAATTCTATGGCTTTGTGATTTGAAGAAAACTGTTGGAAAACGAACTTCAGCAATTTACTTTTTATGTTCGGAAGGATTTATATGGAAAATAATAGTCAGGTAGATTTGGTCGTATATTTTATACAAAAAAAAACCTAACAGCTCATTCACTGTTAGGTTTTTCCATTCAGGCCTGTTACTTATCAGGCGTTTATCATCATTGGCATCAGTAGCATCAAAACATTTTCTTCTTCATGCTCATTTTCAGCAGGCAATAACAATCCGGCACGTGTCGGATCAGACAATTCCATCTTCACATCAGTGGCAGAAAGGTTCGAAAGAATTTCCTGAAGGAAAGTTGATTTAAACCCGATTTCCATGTCCTCACCTTCATACTGACAGCTCAAACGCTCAACAGCAGAAATAGAGAAGTCGATGTCCTGAGCAGAAACAATCAATTGGTTCTCTGTCAGTTTCAGGCGGATCAGATTACTGGCCTGATTGGAGAACACCGATACACGGCGAACGGTATTGTAAAACTCCACCCTGTCAATAATCAGCTGATTGGGGTTGTTGGTTGGGATTACAGAATTGTA
>DMFR01000196.1:16089-16415 GCA_003450125.1 Prolixibacteraceae bacterium
TTGGTTGGGATTACAGAATTGTAACTTGGATAATTGCCTTCCACCAAACGGCAGATGAGTTTGAAATTACTTAAAGTGAAAAAGGCATTCTTATCGTCAAAATCTAACTTCACATCAAAATCTTCTTTGGGAAGCAAACTTTTCAACAAAGCAGCTGGCTTTTTAGGGAGAATGAACGAAGCATCCTTTTCAGCCTTGGCATCGAAACGTTTGTAGCGCACCAGCTTGTGGGCATCGGAAGCTACAAATTTGATGTCTTCGGTGGACAGTTCAATAAAAACACCATTCATCACAGGGCGAAGTTCATCGTCAGCAGTGGCAAAAAG
>DMFR01000337.1 GCA_003450125.1 Prolixibacteraceae bacterium
AACAAGCATTAAAGCTTAATTCTACTTTAACAGAATAGACCAATAGGTGCAGCGCACCGTTCATCTTTGTAGGATAAGGATATACCCTCCTGGTCTTAAGGTGCATCGCACCGAAATAATTGGTTCAAATCGTTTATATAGTTCGGTGCCCTGCACCTAAGTACTTCATTTCAATAACCATTTCTATAAATATCAAGGGTGCGCTGCACCCATTTGTCTAATCTGATAGTGAGGCTCAATATGAACTTTGTGTTAGGTGTATTTGAAAGTTGGCTTCTTTCAAAATACTTTTAATGAATAGTTATACTTTTGTAACCATTACGAAATAATAATAGTTAAAATGACTCAAGTAAATATTGACCTGATAGCAGAAAACCTGATTACCATTCATCCGCTATTGTTTAAAAGTATATCAAGACCCCTGCGCCATCAATCTTCGATTACTCCTGGCGGAATGTTTGTGATGGGGTACTTGAAACATTATGGGACACTTTCTATGTCAGACATTGGCAAATGCCTTTCGATGGCCAAGCCGCACATCACCGTGATTGTCGACAAACTCATTGAAGAAGGTTATGTAGAAAGGCAAAGCGATCCTGCAGACCGTCGAATCGTGAATATTCTGCTCACTGAAAAAGGACTGGCTGATTTTGAAACCATCAAGCAGGTGGTCAGTGAAAATTTGAAAAGTAAACTTTTATTGCTCAATGAAGATGAATTGGAAATACTTTCCCTGGCTACTGAGCAAGTGAAGGGAATCCTGATCTCCATACTTTCAAAAGAATAAGATAGAAAGGTTTTTACCACAAAGACGCAAAGACACTAAGAATTTAAAAAATGGACACTGATAGACAATCAAATGGCAAAGTCGAAAATAGATTTAGATTATTATGTTTTTTCTCTTAGTGTCTTAGAGTCTTAGTGGTAAAAAAATCTTTTAGTAGTGGCTTAAAATATGCAAAATCATTTAAAATTCAGATACAAATCATTTTATGGAGACCAATCAAGTAAGAACACAGAAAAACGGTAAGGTTTATATCCCCTTGATATTAATTGTTTTGTTGCTGCTAGGCGGTGGAATTTATTGGTATATCGACTATTCAAAGTATATAAAATCTGACGATGCCCACATCGATGCTGACAATGTCTCTGTCAGTCCAAAGTCTCTGGGAAGAATCAGTCAGATCTTTGCCCAGGAGGGCGATTCTGTTAAGCAGGGTCAATTGATTGCGATATTGGACAGCACTGATCTGGTCGCTCAAAAGAGCCAGGCCATGGCAGGTAAACTGCTTGCCCAGGCTTCCATTGCCCAGGCACAAGCTAAATATGAGTTTGACCTGAAAAACAATAAGGTTCTTGAAGTCTCTCTCGATAAGGCAAAGGATGATTTCAACCGTGCCAAGACTCAGTTTGAGGGAAATGTAATTACCCAGGAGCAATTCGATCATGCCAAGAAAGCAGTGGAAACTGCACAGGCTCAACTGGAAGCTGCCCGTTCCCAGGCTAAGGTTTCACAGGCACAGATCAACAGCGCCAAGGCAAGCGTTGAAAACGCCGATGCACAAATCAATGTGATCCGTACCCAAATCAACAATACCAACCTTTATGCGCCCAGCGAAGGGGTTATCGGTAAGCGCTGGTTGTTACCCGGCGATGTTGCACAGCCAGGACAGTCAATTTTCACCATCGTCAACAACCGTAAACTATGGGTGAGCGTTTTCCTGGAAGAAACGAAACTGGGAAATTTACACAATGGCCAGGCTACCTTATTTACGCTCGATGCCTATCCTGATGTCACTTTTACGGGTAAAATCCTGACCATTGCCTCCAACACGGCAGCAACATTTTCATTGATTCCTGCAAGTAATGCTTCTGGAAACTTTACCAAGGTTACACAACGTGTTCAACTTAAAATATCAATTGACGGCACCACTGAGGGTAAAAATTTATCCATCTATCACTTCTTCTCAGGCATGTCAGCAGTTGTAAAAATTATCAGATAATCAATGCGAAGAAACAATGCATTGCATCGGATGCGCAAGAAACTGCGCAAACGCACTTCGGCTTTTCATCCCCAACATGACCGCTACAAATGGTTCTTGCTGGCCAACATCATGCTTGGAACTTTCATGGCAGTGCTCGACAGTACCATTGTCAATGTTGGGCTTCCAAAGATCATGGCTTCCTTCGGGGTAGGGATCGACAAGATTGAGTGGGTAATTACTTCCTATATGCTTTCGATGGCCGTTATGCTCCCTACTTCAGGTTGGCTGGCCGACAAGTTTGGATATAAAAGGCTCTATTTTATGGGCCTGTTGATGTTCACATTCGGTTCCCTGCTTTGTGGAATGTCGAATGATGAAAACACACTGATCTTCTCCCGGATCATTCAGGGATTGGGTGCAGGTACGATTCAACCGCTGGGCATGGCCATAATTACCCGTGAGTTCCCTCCCCATCAGAGAGGGATGGCCATTGGTTTCTGGGCCATTGCAGCCGCTGCTTCGGTCTCTTTTGGCCCCATGATTGGCGGTTACCTGGTGGATAATTTCAACTGGCAGCTCATCTTCGACGTCAACATTCCTTTTGGAATTGCGGCAATGGTCTTTACCATCCTTATTCAAAAAGAGTATATCAATAAGAAAATTGGAAATTTCGATCTGGTTGGATTCCTATCCATCGTTACCTTCCTGCCCCTGATGCTTTATGCATTGTCAGAGGGAAGTGCAGCAAGTAATTCAGAAGGGTGGCACGCCCCCTATATTCTGGTTTGCTTTGCCATTTCTGCCTTTGCACTGGCTGTTTTCATCACCAGGGAGCTCACTACAAAGCATCCATTGATCGACCTACGCCTTCTGGGAAACTATAACTTTGGGATGGGAAACCTGGTCATGGTGATCTTCAGCATGGGGATGTTTGGCAGTACTTTCCTGCTGCCGCTTTATCTTCAAAACTCAATGGGATACACGGCCGTACAGGCTGGTTCAGTCTTTCTGCCTGTGGGAATTATCCAGGGATGCATGTCACCTATAGCGGGGAAAATTTCTGATAAATTCAGTCCCAAAGCCCCCATGATATTGGGAGTGATTATTTTGGCCCTCAGTTTTGCCCTGAACTCACAACTTTCATTCCTGACCGAGCATTCATTTATCATGACTTCTCTTTATCTGCGTGGATTTGGATTGGGTATTGTTTTTACGCCCCTCAGTACCTTGTCCCTGTTGACCATGCCCCGGGAAAAGATGGCCCAGGCATCTGGCATCACCAATACGGTTCGTCAGTTGGGCGGAAGTTTGGGTGTGGCTATTTTTACCACCATGCTTACCACAAGGGTGAACTTCCACATGCAGATGTTCGGTGCCGCTGTACAGGCAGGATCTCAGGAGTTTAAAAATGTTGCGACCAATCTGGCCTATTTTGCCCAACAACATGCCGGCAGCAATATGGCTACTGCCGTTCAGCAAAGCAAGTACATGATTCTTTCCCACATCAGTAAGCAGGCTTACATTGCAGGTATCGACGACGATTTCTGGATGGCTGCCATCATTACCATTTTGGGTCTGATCCCCATAGTTATCATGAAAACGAAAAATAAAAAATCAACCGTAAAAGCTTAATCCATGAACAGCAAGTTAACTGCCTATATCCCATTTCTAATTTTGGCCGCAGTCCTGTTTTCCTTTACAACAGCGAAAGGGGAATCCATTCCCAACGATTCGCTTACGCTCAGTGGTATCATCAATGAGGTGGTACAGAACCATCCGATGGTCAAAAAAGCAATGGAAGATATCACGGCCTCGGATGCCAGAATCGGTTTGGCCAAATCAGCCAACCTTCCAAATGTTGATTTTACTTCTTCCTACACAAGGATGGGTCCAATTTCTCAAATTACGCTGCCCGATGTAGGGTCTTTCAGCTTAATGCCCCATGACAATTACTCTGCCAACTTCAACGTCAACCAGACTATTTCTGATTTTGGCCGGACTGAAAAAAGCATTCAGCTTGAACAGCAGGCAAAGGAGTTGAGCAACCAATCCGTAGAACAGGTCAAACAGAAGTTGTCACAATTGGCAATTGGCAATTATTATACCTTGGTTTACCTTCAGGAAGCCGTTAAAATCAAGGTTGAACAACTCCAAACCTTGAATGAACACCTGCGCTACATCAAAAAGAAGCAGGAGACCGGTTCTGCTACCCAATATGAGATTCTAACCACACAAGTCAGGATTTCAACCATTGAAAATCAGATGACTGACCTCAAGACTGCCATTCAAATACAGGTCAGCCAACTCAATTCCTTGTTGGGACAACCGGAATCCACCTCTCACCAGGTCAGACAAGCCTTGAACCTCGTTGGGCCTTCTGCACAAAGTGATTCACTGATGGCCTCTGCCCTGAAAAACCGTACCGAAATGAAGCTGGCACAGGAAAAGGAAAAAGTGGCTCAATTGCGTTTCAACCTGACCAATTCACAAAACAACCCTGTGATCTCAGCCTTTGCATCGGGTGGAATGAAGAATGGATATATTCCATATCTTTATGACCCCAAATTGAATTTTGTTGCAGGCATAGGCTTAAAAATCCCTATTTTGGATGGTAAGCGCAAATCGTACAACCTTGTTCAGGCCCAGTCTGCCATCCAGGTGAGTAACCAGGAAACTGAGATTGCCCGCAGAGCCATTGTGGATGAAGTGGTGGAAGCTGAAGCCAACCTTGAAGCCTCGCAAAAGAAAGTAGACCAGTCCCAGTTGCAGCTTCAGCAGGCAGTACAGGCCTATTCCCTGGCCAAGGTACGGTTCGAGTCAGGAGTGATTACCAACCTTGAATTGATTGAAGGATCTACAGCCGTATCCGAAAGCCGCCTGAGTGTCCTCAAATCAAAAATTGATTACACCGTCAATATTTACAAACTTAAAATAGCAGTGGGGGAGAGATTGTACTAGAAGCATCGACTCTCATCTAAAATGTCATTTCTAGCTTGTACTATTTCCATGCGGAGCGTCATTGCGAGGAACTGCCTGTCCCGAGAATCGGGAAAGCAATCTGTAAATGTTTAATTGATCCCGAGGCCTCGGGACTTCACTTCGTTCGCAATGACGCTCCGATTATAGTTTCGCCATACATTATAAGTATCTTCGTCATATATCCTTGACACTTCATTGGTGTAGAGACGCAGATTATCAACCAATCAATAAAAATATTTCCCTGTAACTTCCTCCCTATTTTCCCTGTGATTGAGTCGTATTTCCTTGTATAAATAAGTACTCTTTTCCTAGGATATCTGTACTAAATTGTGTAATTTAGTACAGTTATAGTACAGAAACAGTACAGATAGATGCATTCAATCCACTCTCAAACA
>DMFR01000274.1:0-472 GCA_003450125.1 Prolixibacteraceae bacterium
CAAATATACTAACTTTAAATGGTACTTTGCAACACAAAGTACTGATATTTTTAAATTATTTTTGAAATATTTTCTTAAAGCCTGATAATGTTACATTTAAAAATGCTTCAATTGAAAGCAACCACGAAATAGAATGTTCCGAGCCTATGGCTCTCAACTGGTTTGTGGGTGATTTTTTGTAAGAAGCGAATAAATTCCCTCCCTACAAGATGAATCGAGCCTACGACACTTCCCTATCAATCCCGTAGGGATGGCGCATATTGTAGCCCCGGATTTTAATCCGGGGGCTTTTTATAACGATAATGAAAGATTAAATTGTCTATAAATCGGCCTTGCTGGAAAGCGAGTTTCCCCTCCACGGGGATTTAATTGCCTATTTTTGCATCCGGTTATCGGGGTTTGACTGACAGGTATTCTGTATCTCCTGAAACAGCAAGTAAAAAGACATGGCCATATTTAAACAAACCATTAC
>DMFR01000274.1:526-1302 GCA_003450125.1 Prolixibacteraceae bacterium
GCCATATTTAAACAAACCATTACATTTGAACAAGACATTCCTCGGGAGAAAAGAAGGATGCGCATTGCCGTTGCCCTGTTTTATTTCTGTCTGGGGCTTTGCTTTTCCTCCTGGGCCAGCAGGATTCCCGATATTAAAACCCGTCTTCATTTGGGTGATGCTGCCTTTGGGAGTATCTTGTTTGCATTGCCCGTCGCCCAGTTTCTGATGATGACCTTCTCGGGAAAGCTGGTTACCCAATACGGGAGCCGGAAAATGCTTCTCTTTGCTTTACCGTTATATACGATTTGCCTGAGCAATATCGGGTTGGTGACCCATGGCTGGCAGCTGGCCGTTGCCCTGTTTCTGTTTGGACTATCGGGCAACGTCTGCAATATTTCGATGAATACCCAGGGGGTAGCTGCCGAGAAGCTGTACAAGAGGCCCATCATGGCTTCTTTTCACGGAGGGTGGAGCCTTGCCGGATTTACCGGGGCTTTGATTGGTCTGGCCATGATCAACCTGAAGGTGGCGCCTTATACCCATTTCTGGATCGTCATCCTGGTTGTATGGATCATTGTATGGCGAAACAATAAGTATCTGGTTCCTTTCCAGTCAACTTCCAACCAAGAAGAGCCCAGACGCAAGTTCTTTTCCAGACCTGACAGCACCCTGCTTCAGCTGGGCATCATTGGCTTTTGCAGCATGGCCAGCGAAGGGGCGATGTTCGACTGGAGCGGCATCTATTTTAAGGATATTGTAAAGGCGCCCTCCTCGCTGGTGATTTTAGGCTATAC
>DMFR01000274.1:1507-1686 GCA_003450125.1 Prolixibacteraceae bacterium
TCGCTGGTGATTTTAGGCTATACATCATTTATGATCATGATGGCTTCAGGACGCTTTATCGCCGATAAACTGATAGCACGTTTCGGACGTAAACACCTGCTTCAGGTAAGCGGTGTATTGATCTCTTCAGGCTTGTTTCTCTCCGTCCTTTTCCCCTATTTGATTTCATCCACCATTGG
>DMFR01000274.1:1872-2985 GCA_003450125.1 Prolixibacteraceae bacterium
CCAACGGTTTACAGCACGGCTGGAAAGAATGGGAAGGTAGCACCCGGCATCGCACTGGCTACCGTATCAAGTGTCAGCTTCCTTGGCTTTCTGATGGGACCACCACTGATCGGCTATATATCGGCAGCAGCAGGACTTCGATATTCATTTGCAGTGATAGGAATATTCGGCCTCTGCATTACTTTCTTTGTTTCAAAACTGAAAGCGATCCATTAAGCTTGGGTTATATGCAGGGACAAATATACATTCATGATCAGTTTTAGGGGACTTAAAGGCATTTATTGATCGTTCATGATTTAAAATTTGCATAAGCAGACATTTTTCTGCAATATTGTTCACCAAACCAATAAAGCATGAACCTAAGACCATTTCTAATTCTATTTCCTCTTGTATTCTCCCTGTTCGGAGCTTATGCCGGAATCAATTCAAAGGATAGCCTTGTTGCAAAATTACCCCGGATATACAACACCACAAGGCTGACAACCAGCAAGCCAACCATCGACGGGGTGTTAAACGATCCCTGCTGGAATACCGGGGAATGGTCTGGTGACTTTACGCAATGGATTCCCAAGGAAGGAGCCCTTCCCACTGAAAAGACACAGGTGAAAATACTATATGATGACAAAAACCTGTATGTGGCCCTGCGTGCCTTTGACCATGAACCTTCCAGGATATCGAGGAAAGCAGGAAGAAGGGATGAAATGACAGGCGATATCATGGGTGTGAACTTTGATAGCTACCATGATCATCGTACCGGATTTGAATTTTCGGTTACTGCTGCAGGACAAAAAGTAGACCTGATCCTTACCAACCCGATGAATGGTGATTTTAACTGGAATGCGGTCTGGTATGTGAAGACAGGACTGGAGGATTCGGCCTGGGTGGCTGAGTATGAAATTCCCCTGAGTCAACTTCGATACAGTAAGGCTGATGAACAGGTCTGGGGATTACATGCCTGGCGATGGATTGACCGTGTGCAGGAAGAAAGTGATTGGGAGCCTCAATCGTCCACAGGACCGGGAATGCTTTATGCTTTCGGTGAATTGAGAGGTTTAAAGGGGATACCAAAGTCACAGCGGATTGAGATCATGCCCTATGCTGTTGGAAAGCTCA
>DMFR01000274.1:3084-3483 GCA_003450125.1 Prolixibacteraceae bacterium
GCCCTATGCTGTTGGAAAGCTCAAGACCTTTGAAAAGATGCCCGAGAATCCGTTTGCCAGAAATGGAAATACCTGGATGGGAAATATAGGGCTGGATGCCAAGATCGGCCTTTCCAGTAGTTTTACTGCCGACCTTACCGTCAACCCTGATTTTGGACAAGTGGAATCCGATCCTTCGGTGATGAACCTTTCGGCCTTTGAAACCTTCTATGAGGAAAAGCGCCCCTTCTTCCTGGAGGGGAAGAATATCTTCAAATTCAATATGGGCGATGCCAGCTTATTCTACAGTCGCCGTATCGGCCATTCTCCCGAATACAGACCCGAACTGGGAGATCATGAGTATATGAAATATCCAGACAATACATCCATACTGAGCGCTGTAAAAATCAGCGGTAAAAG
>DMFR01000462.1:0-520 GCA_003450125.1 Prolixibacteraceae bacterium
GTCAGATGTGTATAAGAGACAGGGTGGGAAATGATTGATGAAAATGAAAAGACGAATATAGAAAAAGGGATTCTCCATGCAGATAACGGAGAAGTTAAGACATCAGAAGAAGTATTTTCAAAGTACCGGAAATGGCTTTAAAAATACTTTGGACCCCGCAGGCTGAAAAGGGATATGATGATATCATAAACTATTTAGCTGAAAAATGGACTGATCGTGAAATACAAAATTTCCTTATTGAGACAAAGCAATTTCTCGACCTCCTTAGCAGAAATCCTCAATTACTACACCCGTCATCAACCAGAAAGAATATATACTGAGATCCAATTAATCCATTGACCATAGTTACATTTCGTTTAAGACCTCAAAAGAAAGTTATTGAATTGTTGAATATCCGGGGAGCACGGCAAAGGCCGAAAAAATAATGCAGATAAATTCGTATTTTTGTTCTAAAACTAGATGACATGGTACATAATTTTACAGCAGAAATTATCCATGATAACGAAATCAATCAATTCAT
>DMFR01000462.1:639-3183 GCA_003450125.1 Prolixibacteraceae bacterium
GATAACGAAATCAATCAATTCATCGGAATTGTTCCCGTATTGAAGGGTGCCCATTCTCAAGCTCCTACTTTAGATGAACTCTACAGAAACTTGGAGGAAGTAGTCCGATTGGTTCTCTTGGAAATGTCTACTGAAGAAAAGGAATTTATATTGTCTTAATTTTTCACTTAGAGCACCAACTAAACTTAGAATATTGTTTGAATGAAGTTCACCATCCTGATTGTCTATGCGTTAATTCTCTTCCTGATCGGTATCTATTCCTATCTGAAGATTAAAACTCCCTTTGATTATTTTCTTGCAGGAAAGAAAACAGGGGTTTGGCAGGTATCAGGTAGTCTACTTGCAACAATTCTGGGAGGATCAGCCATACTGGGAACCATTGGCCTGGCAGAAAGCCAGTCGTGGGCCTCGGCCTGGTACATTCTGGCTGCCAGTTTGGGTCTGCTGGGTTTGCTTCCCATCGTCAGGAAAGTATATGCAAAGGGAAAATTTACTTTGCCTGAACTGATCGGTCAGTATTATGGAGAGTCGGCCCGCAAGGTAACCTCACTGATTATACCCGTTGCCTGGCTGGGAATTGTGGCCGCTCAGATTATTGCCGGAGCGCAAATACTGGTCAGCTTTTTTACGATGTCCTATTCTTCAGGGGTTATCCTGACGGGCATTGTTTTTATTGTCTATACTTATATTGGCGGCCAGGTATCAGTCATGAAAACAGACTTATTTCAATCCTTCTTTATTCTAGGGGGAGTGATATTGACGGCATTCATGATTCCGGCCAAACAGCTGCCTCCACTGCCCCTATTTACCAGTGTTTTTCCCTTTAACGCCCATTTTGCACCTTTCGATTTGTTCATTCTGATATTGACTTTTTCAAGCACTTTTGTGGTTGGTCCAGACATTTATTCAAGGGTATTTTGTGCCAAAGATTCAAAAACAGCCTTCAGAAGTGTTTTAGTGGTGGCGCTAATCCTGATTCCTTTTGGATTTGTACTTTCATACGTCGGCATATACGCCGCTACCTTGCATCAGGGAGCCCAAAACAGTTCATCGCTGGTTAACCTGGCCACAGCCTATTTACCCGAATGGGCCACCGGTGTTCTGGTTGCCTCCCTGATTTCAGCCGTCCTCTCTACGGCCTCTACTACCCTATTGACCACTTCCATGATATTGAGCGAACTTTTCCACAAAGACATCAACAACCAAAGGTCGTTCAAGCAAACCAAGCTGTTTCTCATTGTTGTCGGGATACTCAGTATGCTCATTTCACTCAAAGTAACTTCCATTGTTTCATCGCTCCTCCTGGCTCTGTCATTTTATTCGGGCGCCTTTATCATTCCAATGGTAGCGGCACTTTTCGGCCTGCCCTACAGCAAACGGTTCAGCATAGCGGCCATGCTTTCGGGAGGCATTCTGGCGCTAACAGGAAAGCTGATGATGACTTTTAATCATCTGGAAATGGGTCAATATGTACTTATTTCAGGATTTATTCTAAATGCCATTTTGCTTTTTGTACCTTGGGATCTAAAAACCAAAAATAATGAAATTAGAAGTTCTTTAAGCTCCTCCTGAAAATATAAGTTATAGAAAAGTGCCTAACTTAAACCTTAAAAGACTGTCAATATGAATATTGCGATCATCGGCTGTTCGAAAATTGCTCATTTACACGCAAAAGCAATACAGCAAATACCAACGCTGAATTTCAAAGCTGTTTGGAGCCGCACCCCTGAATCAGCTCAAAAGTTCGTTGTGCAATATGGGGTGAAAGCTTATTCTTCGATTGCAGAGATGATTCATGAAGAAAATATACAGGTGGCCATCATCTGCACCGCCCATCCGTACCATGCCAATACAGCCATTGAGGCGATGGAATCCGGGGCACATGTGCTGATCGAGAAACCACTCGCCTCCACTTTGCAGGACTGCAACCGCATCATAGAAGCCGCTGAGCGAACGAATCGCATGACAGGCGTTATCAGTCAGCGAAGGTGGTATCAGCCCGTACAGCGCATAAAAAAGGCCATAGATGAAGGCAAGATTGGAATCCCTGCACTGGGAACCATCCAGATGCTGGGATGGCGCGACCGCTCTTATTTTGAAAGTGATACCTGGCGCGGATCATGGGAAATGGAAGGCGGCGGGGTACTGGTCAACCAGGCTCCCCATCCGCTGGATCTGCTGCAATGGCTGATGGGTGACATTGATGAAGTTTTCGGCTACTGGAGCAACATCAACCATCCTTACATTGAAGTGGAAGATACAGCCGTGGCGGTGATCAAGTTTAAGAATGGCGGATTGGGAAATATCCTGGTTAGCAATTCACAGATGCCTGGCATCTATGGCAAGATTCACATTCACGGCAGCAATGGGGCAACTGTTGGCGCTCAAACAGAAGGGGGTGCCATGTTCCTGCCCGGCAAAACCAACATTGCAGCAGCTCCCCAATTGGATCTGTGGACTGTTCCGGGTGAAGAACATTTAATGGAGGAATGGAACACGGCCGATAGTGAGGTATTTCATTCGGTGGATGCCATGACCTGGTAT
>DMFR01000462.1:3328-3626 GCA_003450125.1 Prolixibacteraceae bacterium
CGGTGGATGCCATGACCTGGTATTTCAAACAGCAACTGGAAGATTTTGCAGATGCCATTGTGAATGACCGTCCCCCAATGGTTACCGCCCAGGAAGGCCGTAAGACTGTTGAATTGTTTACCGCCATCTACCGTTCTCAGCGGGATGGCAAGCCTATAAAATTTCCCTTGAAGCCTGAATATGACAAGGAGGATATGGATGGTAGGATTTTGTAAAAAGCAAGTGTAGATTTTTGCTGCTGACTGCTGGCTGCTGGCCTATTAGTTGCCCCCATCTTGCCTGTTTGTGTATACCTTGT
>DMFR01000122.1:0-586 GCA_003450125.1 Prolixibacteraceae bacterium
TGGAGATGCAATTAATCAGGAATATGAACCAGAATGAACCGGTCTATTCATTTGAAGAGAAAGAGAAGTCGGAAGAAAAGAAATAAATAAAACGGAAGTGCTCGCTATTCCTTTGATAGAGAGAATGTAGATAAAAGTATAAACTTTAAGAAGAAGGGATTATTATGACTTATAATAACAAACCAATCAACAGTGATTCAATGAACACCCAGGGGGAAATCAAACCCATTAACGGCCATTACAATGGAAACGGACATGCAGTTCCAGGCATTAACGGGAAGAATATCCTTCCAGTTGAGGTACCTATTGCAGATCTTATCTGCTTTTCACATTTACGATGGAACTTCGTCTTTCAAAGGCCCCAGCATCTACTGACCCGATGGGCAAAAGAAATGAGGGTCACCTTTATAGAAGAACCCATTCTTGGAAATTTTGAGATGAACGAGTTAAGGGTCGCCGGGTGTGAAGATAGTAACAATATAACCATACTTACCCCCTATATTGCAGCAGGCACGAGCGAAAAAGAACTTACTGCCTATTTGGAAAAAAGCATCAAAGAATACATCAGTAAAAATAAAATTGAAGA
>DMFR01000122.1:743-2338 GCA_003450125.1 Prolixibacteraceae bacterium
ATCAGTAAAAATAAAATTGAAGATTATCTCCTATGGTATATCACCCCCATGGCCATTCCCTTTTCACAGAATCTGTCTCCCAGAATGGTTGTGTATGATTGTATGGATGAACTTTCCTGCTTTAAGGATGCCAATCCTGATATCTCAAAAAATGAGGCGCAGCTTCTCCGCTATGCCGATGTGCTATTTACAGGAGGATATAACCTGTACGAATATAAAAAGCACATGCATTACAATATCCATCCCTTTCCAAGCAGTATTGACCAGAAACATTTTGAAAGTGGAGCAGGAAGCATGGATCCGGCAGACCAGGCCAACATTGCTCATCCAAGGGTTGGTTTTTTTGGCGTGATTGATGAAAGGCTGGACATCGAATTGCTCGATGGGCTGGCACTGGAAATGCCCTCTACACAGATTATTCTCATAGGGCCTGTGGTCAAAATAGATCCTGCGATCCTTCCAAGGCATAAAAATATCCATTACCTGGGACAAAAAACATACAATCAACTGCCCGCTTACCTGGCCAACTGGGATATTGCCTTTTTGCCTTTTGCAAAGAATGACAGTACCCGTTTTATAAGTCCTACCAAGACACCGGAGTATTTATGTGCAGGCAAGCCTGTCGTGTCAACTTCCATCCATGATGTGGTAAATCCATACGGAACCATGGGTCTGGTTCATATTGCGGATACTGTTCCTGAATTTTCGGCAGCCATCCACAAAGCCCTCGAACAGGCAGATGATAAGGAGTGGTGGAAAAATGTTCAGGAATTTTTAAAAACGAATTCATGGGACCTGACATGGTCAAAAATGAAAAAAATTATCCTGGAAACATTGGAAAAAAAAGATATTCACAACAAGCGTTATAGCTATCCGACGGACACCTTAATCAATATCTCTTATCCTACTATTTTGTGATGGGTATAATCAATGAATGAACCAATGCCCGTTTAAAAAACTATCCAATTGGAACCAATCCGTAGCCATAAACATCCGGTAGAAATTTGGGGAGGAGTTGAATGTACGATTGCCCGTATAGGCGACAGCATACATGATCAGCTTGAAAAGAGCGGCCACGAAAAAAGGCCCGGTGATTTTAAGCTTTTCGCTGATCTGGGAATTAAAAAGATCCGTTATCCCCTACTTTGGGAAAAATATGAACAGGGAAGGGAAGAATTTCTACAGTTGCAGGATGAAAGGCTCCATAGGCTGGAAGAACATGGAATGATCCCCATTGCTGGGTTATTGCACCATGGAAGCGGACCTTTATATACCAACCTTTTAGACGAGGAATTTCCCCAATTGCTGGCCGAATATGCCTATAAGATAGCAAAGCGGTATCCGTGGATCAATCATTATACTCCGGTTAATGAACCCCTGACAACAGCAAGGTTCTCCGGGTTATATGGATTGTGGTTTCCACACTGTCGGGATGATTATTCATTTGCAAGAATCTTACTCCATGAATTAAAAGGCATTATCCTGGCGATGAAGGCTATAAGAAGTATAAATCCTCATGCAGAATTGATCCAGACAGAGGATCTGTGTAAAGTACAAAGTACTCCCTTGCTAAAGTACCAGGCCGATTTTGAAAA
>DMFR01000122.1:2560-4249 GCA_003450125.1 Prolixibacteraceae bacterium
TCGATCTGTGGATTCAACTATTACGTGATCGGAGAGAGATACCTGGATGAAAAGATGTACCTGTATCCAGAAAGCTATCATGGGGGGAACGCCTTTCATCGCTATGCCGACATCGAAGTGGTGAGGGTTGAAACTGCTGCTCCGGTTGGATCTTACGATCTGTTAAAGGAGGCATGGGAAAAATACCAATTGCCTATGGCCCTGACGGAAGTTCATTTGGCCAGTACCCGGGAAGAACAACTCAGGTGGTTTCAGGAAGCCCATGATACTGCCAGTCGTTTAATCAATGAACAGATTGACTTCCGTGCCATTACTGCATGGGCCTTATTGGGCAGCTTCGATTGGAATTCGCTTTTGAAAAACAGCAGCAATTGTTATGAATCAGGGGTATTTGACATCCGTTCAGGGAAACCACGTGCAACGGCATTGGCGAATATGATCAAAACAATCAATTCAGGCAAACCCTTTACCAGCAGTCTGCTTAAAATTCCGGGATGGTGGAAAAGAAGTGTACAGATAATGAATAACCCAACAGCGACAGGTGAGAGATTGGAAGATTACACCGCTGTTTCCCCCTTACTTATTTTTGGCGGCAACGGTTCACTTGGCAAAGCCCTTGCCCGGATATGTGCCGCAAGAGGCATTGGAATCCATACGGTCAACAGAAGCGAGGCAGACATTACATCCAGGGAGGCCATTGAAGCAATTCTCAGAAAAAAAAGGCCATGGGCAGTGGTGAATGCAGCCGGCTTTTCCAACATTGATGAAGCCGAGAGGATGCCCCACCGGTGTTTTCACGACAATACCTTGGGTCCATCTGTTCTGGCAGAAATATGCAAGGCTGAAAATATTAAAATGGTTACCTTTTCTACCGACCAGGTTTTCAACGGGAAAAAAAGGGAACCTTATCATGAGAAGGATAAAACTTCTCCACTGAATATTTACGGGGAATCAAAAAAGAAGGCAGAAGAATATATTTTATCGGTTCATCCCGGAACATTGATCATTCGGTGCAGTTCTTTCTTCAATCCATGGCACAAGACTGATCCTTTGGCAAGAATGTTATATTCGGGCCTTCATTTAAAGCAGGCTCATTATCTGGCCTCCGATATTATTATTTCACCCACTTATATCCCTGATCTGGTAAATACCACCCTTGATCTGTTGATCGATGATGAATCGGGTATCTGGCACTTATCCAGCCAGGAAGAAATATCCTTGTTCGATTTTAATAAACTGGCTTTAAAAATGGCCGATATTAGGGATGAGAATATATTCCCTGTTCCTTCGTCCCAGCTCAATTACCCTGCACTACGGCCTAAATATTCCGTATTGATGAGTTCACATGGAGTCTCCCTTCCCTGTTTGCAGGATGCCTTACACAGCTATTTAAATGAACTGCCTTCCGGTTGGCGAAGTTTGGAATGAAACTTGACCGGGATAAGGAAAGAGATCCAAAATAGCAATCAAAAATCCAATTCATTAAACTTAATTTTTCAAACCAATAAGTAAAATCACTGGAGTGAGATCAAAATTTATTCTGGGTTACAACGTTTTGAATCTTAAAGATAAAATCAAAAGAATGAAAAATTTCATGTTTGCGACGGGCATTGAGAACAGTTATCCAACCATTGCATTGCCCAATGGAAAGACGAAGAGAGTAGATGAGATGGAGAAATCAAACCATTA
>DMFR01000122.1:4317-4622 GCA_003450125.1 Prolixibacteraceae bacterium
AAATATTGGGAAACAGATTTTAACCTGGTTAAAGAAATGGGAATTGCCTTTCTTCGGTATGGTCCTCCTTATTATTCGACCCACCTGGCCCCTGGAAAGTACAATTGGGCTTTTGCGGATGAAACCTTTAACCAGTTAAAGAAAATGGACATTACTCCATTGGTGGATTTATGTCATTTTGGAGTTCCGGATTGGATGCAGGACTTCCAGAATCCTGCCTTCCCAGAACACTTTGCTGAATATGCCAAAGCCTTTGCCCGAAGATTTAAATGGTGCAGGATATATACCCCCATCAATGAGATATT
>DMFR01000122.1:4799-5634 GCA_003450125.1 Prolixibacteraceae bacterium
TATACCCCCATCAATGAGATATTCATTGCTGCCATGTTTTCGGCTCAATATGGCTGGTGGAACGAACGCCTCACAGGAGACAATTATTTTGTCACAGCCCTGAAGCATCTGTGCAAGGCCAATATACTGGCCATGCAGGCCATTCTTCAAGTTCAGCCCAATGCTATTTTCATTCAAAGTGAATCGGCAGAATATTTTCATGCCGAAGAGCCTTCCTGTCAACCAAGAGCCAAGATCCTCAATGAAAAGCGTTTTCTGTCGTTAGACCTCATTTATGGATACCCTATCAGCGTTCCGATGTACGAGTATTTACTGGACAACGGGATGACCAAGGACGAATACAACTGGTTTATGAATAATTCGCGCAAAAGCAGGTGCATCATGGGCAATGATTATTATATCACCAATGAACATCTTGTAAAATCAGACGGGTCGACCGTCGCCTCAGGCGAGATATTTGGCTACCATGTAATCACTGGACAATATTTTAGAAGGTACAATTTACCAGTCATGCATACGGAAACCAACCTATTGGAACCGCTATCGGTTCACTGGTTAAAAAAACAATGGACCAATGCTTATCAATTGCGGCAGGATGGTGTTCCATTGCTTGGGTTTACCTGGTACAGCCTGATTGATCAAGTGGATTGGGACACAGCTTTAAGAAATGACAGTGGAAAAATCAATGAACTGGGATTATATGACATGGAAAGAAACATAAGACCGGTTGGAATAGAATATAAAAAGCTGATTAAACAATGGGGAAGCATCATGGATGACCAATTGTATGGGTTTCACATGTAAAAAGTACTTAAAGTGAAGTAGAGTGTCTAAA
>DMFR01000122.1:5710-15140 GCA_003450125.1 Prolixibacteraceae bacterium
AGTGAACTAAAGTGCCTAAAGTTAATTCCGCACTCTAAATACTTTAGGCACTCTAGTTCACTTTAAGTACTTTAGACACTCTACTTCACTTTAGACACTCTACTTCACTTTAGACACTTTAGTTCACTTCCTCTTGGAGGAGTTGCGGATAACAAGGCTGGTTTCCATCACAATTTGCTGGGGAGGGGCTGTTGGATTCTTGATGCGTTCGAAAAAAAGACGTGCAGCTTCTTTACCCATCTCAAAGGTGGGATGGGTGACCGATGTCAGGGAAGGTTCAACTACCGTGGAATGGAACTCACCGGTGAATCCTACAAGGGCAACATCAGTGGGAATGATCAAACCGAATTGTTTGATCTCCCTCATGGCGGCAAAGATCACCGTATCGTTGATTCCAAAAATGGCATCGGGATGATTCTTCAAACGCAACAGTTTACGGGTAGCTTTAGAGGCATCTTCTGGACTCAAATTGCATTGGGCCACCAATTCTTCATCAAATGAAAGGTGACAATCCTTCAAGCCCTGCAAGTATCCTTCATACCTGAGTTTTGAAATACTCAGATGAGCAGGCCCATTGATATAGGCAATCCTGCGACAGCCGTTCTCATAGAAATGGCGGGTAACCTGTCGGGCAGCTTCCGTATTGTCCGCAACAACACTAGGGACCTCATCAGACCGGCATACACGGTCAAAAAAGACAAGAGGAATTTCATAGTTGACCAAGACATCAAAATGTTCATACGTACTGGTTTCCTGGCTTAAGCATACGATAAGGCCTTCAACGCGAGTATTGAGTAAATTCCTAACTGATTCCACTTCCTTATCATACGATTCACTGGATGATGAGATCAGGATGTAATAGCCGTTTTGCTTGGCCACATATTCAATGCCGGAAATCACAGAGGAGAAAAAATGGGTGACCAGATCAGGCACGATGACACCGATCATGCGAGTTTCCTGCCTGAGCAGACCCATGGCCAGGGGATTGGGGGTATAGTTCCTGGCACGGGCAAGATCCTGAACCTTGCGTACCATTTCCTGACTGATTTCAGGATGGTTGCGCAATGCCCTGGAAACCGTTGAAATGGATACATTCAGTTCGGTTGCAAGATCCTTTAATGAAACATGCCGCTTGGCCATAAATCAATTTTTAAGTACAAATTACACGAATTTAAACGAATTACACGGATTCCCCTTGCACCGAAATATTTGCAGAAAGATCAACCATATAGACAGGACGGTGTGGCACACTAAAACCCACATGCCTAATCATTCTAATGGAAATGGACCAATTCTCATGTCTGTTTCACCTGTTCGTTGTTTCTTATTTAACTAATCACAACATCCAACTAAGGTTACTACGTTTGAGGGCAGGGGTTGTGATTCCGGTTACTAAGGCTATTAAGGTTTGAGTATTATACTCCTGATTTTCTGTACATTAACCTTAGTAACCTTAGTAACCCAGAGTCACTACCCCAGTCCCAAACCTTAGTAACCTTAGTATCCTTATTATTCAATCAGCTAAACCCGTTTTAATCCGCGTTCTATTTGTTGTTGCTTAAATGACAAAGTTAACTGATTCTAGCTTTTGGGGTCTATAAATGGAGCTTAAAACATGTTCCTAAACATTTTTTAAGCCCTGCAAAGCTTTGCAAAGCAAAAGAAGAAAAAATACACTTGGCAAATTGGATTTCTTTAATGACTTTTGAAAGGCGAATAATCAAGTCAGGAAAAGAAAAACCCATTGATTAATCGAAATTTAAACCTATTTTTCGCATTAAAATTTAACGATAACCTACTAAACCTATTATTTAAGCAATGGAACAGACAAAAAAAGGTCTCTTTACCACTGAAGACGGAAGAAATCATACGTTTATATTCTTCCTGGTAGCGCTTCTATTTACTTTGTGGGCAGTTGGTAACAGCCTGATAGATACCATGGATAAGCATTTCCAGGATTACTACCACTTGACAAAAGCAGACTCGGCCAATGTTCAGTTTTCGCATTACCTGGGCTATTTCTTTATGGCATTGCCAGCAGGATGGTTTATTCAAAAGCTGGGGTATAAGTGGGGGATTGTATTAGGACTTTCGTTAGCGGCATTGGGCTGTCTATGGTTTTTCCCGGCTACCAAGATTGATGGGTTCTGGGCAGTCCTGTTGGGCGTTTGCCTGGTAGCCATGGGCTTTTCATTCCTCGAAACAGTTGCCAATCCTTATACAACTGTGTTAGGACATCCCAAATATGCAGCTTCCCGTATTAACCTGGCACAGTCATTCAATGCCATTGGCTGGCCAATAGCTCCTTATATTGGAGGGTTATATTTTTATCATACAGATACTGCACTGAATGCTCAGCAAAATGCAGAAATAGCCCATAAGACCATGTGGATACCTTATGTAGCCCTTGCTTTGATCATTCTGGTGCTTATTGCAGCTTTTATTAAAAGCAAGATGCCCGATGTCGTTGAGCATGATCACAATAAAAGCAACCCTGAAGGTAAAACAGCCAAAGTTGAAGTCTTTGGTCAACAAAACGGCTTGTCAACAGTACTCTTATATGCTTGTGCCATTATGCTGAGTTTTGCATTGGGTATGATTGTCCGCTTCTTTGTTCAATTGTTTTATATGGATAGGGAGACACTTGGCAATCCTGAGGCGATGGTTGCTTTAAACCATTTATTAAAATGGGTATTTAATATTACCACTGGTATCGTTGGTATTGGATCAATTATTTTTATCACCCTTAAAAGAGAAAAACTGATTCACAAGAATAGTCTGTGGTCAGCGCCTCATTTTACTGGAGCAACAATTTCCCAGTTCCTTTATGTGGCAGCACAAGCAGGCATATTTAGTTTCTTTATCAATTATATGGTTGAAGAGGTGCCGGCAATAGCCGAAAGCATGAAATCAAGCTGGTTTATTGGAGGAGCAAATGGCTCAGTTCTTAGGGATGGCGTTTATTTCCTGACCGAAAAAGGGGCTACCTCTCTCATGTCATATATGGCTTTCCCCTTATTCCTCATAGGCCGTTTTACTGGTTCATTTATTTTAAGGGTTACTAAAGCCCATAATATGCTTGGCTTGTATGCATTCATCAATGTGCTGTTAATGTTTGTCATTGTAGCCAAATTGGGCTGGATATCAGTAGCGGCAGTATTCCTCAGCTTCTTCTTCATGTCTATCATGTTCCCAACTATATTCTCGCTGGGCATTTGGGGATTGGGAGAAAAATCAAAGTTGGCCTCTTCATTCATTGTAATGGCCATTATGGGCGGTGCTGTATTGCCAAAGGTGATGGGAGCCATTGCAGACATAGATGGCATGTCGGCAGGATATATTGTTCCTGCTGTATGTTTTGGAGTTATTGCGCTCTATGGATTCTTCTGGACCAAGCTTAGTGGTTCTGAAGGATTAAACGGTGTAAAAATTGGAACAGGACATTAAAGAAGAATTTACAATTGAATAATTTACAATTTACAATTTGGCATTTTACAGAAAATGATTTATAAAATCTGACGGACAATGGAATACCTTCAAAATACCATACTTCCTGTTTTCAAGCGGTACTGTAAGACCTTGTCGCTGAGAGACGATGCTCAATTAATTGAAGATTACAAAAAAGTACATGCACCGGGGAGTACATGGCCAGAAATAACACAAGGAATGCGAGAAGTAGGGATCATCGACATGGAGATATACCTGCTGGGAAATCGGCTGTTCATGATTATGGATACAGTTCCTGATTTCGATCACGAGAGAGCCATGGATCAATTGGCAGGCAAACCCCGGCAGAATGAATGGGAAGCCTATGTTTCAAGATTCCAGCAAACTTCAGCAGAAGCCACTGCCGATGAGAAGTGGCAACTGATGGAACGTATCTACAAATTATAAAGTGGGTTTAAAGTTCAAAGTTTAAAGTTTAAAGTTTAAGGTTTAAGGTTTAAGGTTCAAAGTTTCAGGTTTAAGGTTTAAAGTTTAAAGTTTCAGGTTTCAGAGAGCATCCTGATCGGCACGCAACTTTGAACTTTTAACCTTTAACTTTAAACTCTTCTTGATCGGCGCGCAACTTTAAACCTTAAACCTTTAACTTTAAACCCTTAAAAGGTAAATTACACTTTACGGAGTGGACTCAATTATAGAACATTTGATGAACAACGCACAAATAGTATCACTTCATAAGCCGTTCGGGAAAACCGGACTAACGGTTCCAGCCATCATCTATGGAACCAGCTTTATGGGAAACCTTTATCAGGAGCTATCGGAAGAGGTAAAACTGCAAATCATGAAGGAATGGTTTGCAGTTTCCCCATCTGCTCCCATGATTGATACGGCAGGCAAATATGGGGCAGGATTGGCCCTTGAGGTCATTGGTGAAGGATTAAAAAAGCTGGGTGTAAAAAAAGATGAAATTACCATCAGCAATAAGCTGGGTTGGTATCGTGTGCCATTGACCACCGAGGAGCCTACCTTTGAACCGGGAGCATGGGTCAACTTAAAATATGATGCTGTTCAAAGAATCAGCTATTCAGGAATACTGGAATGCTGGGACCAGGGGTGCCAACTATTGGGTGGCTATTATAAACCACAGGTAGTGACGGTACATGATCCTGACGAGTACTTGTTTGCGGCAAGCGATGAAGCTGACCATAAACAGCGGTTTAACGATATTCTGGAAGCCTACAAAGCGCTCTTTGAGCTGAAAGAAAAAGGGGAAGTGAAAGCCGTAGGGATTGGTGCAAAAGACTGGCTGACCATCCGGGAACTGTATAGTCAGGTGAAATTCGATTGGGTGATGTTTGCCAACAAGCTGACCATCTACCACCATCCTCCTGAGATTATTGAATTCATTGAACGAATCCATGATGATGGAGTAGGGATTATCAACTCGGCCATTTTTAATGCCGGTTTCCTGACAGGGGGTGAATACTTTGACTATAGGAAAATTGATCCAAATTCAATTGATGACCAGAAGTTACTGGCATGGCGGCAATCATTCTTTGCGATCTGCCATCAATACAAGGTATCTCCAGGGGATGCCTGCTTAAAGTTTGCCTTGATGATGCCACAGATCAGTGCAGTGGCCCTTAATCCAAGCAAACCAGAACGTATCCGTCGTAACGTGGAGGTACTGGCAACTGAATTACCTTCGGACTTTTGGAAAGAGATGAAGGAACAAGGAATCATAGGAGAACATTTTAACTACCTGAAATGATCATAGATTCCCATCATCATTACTGGCAATACAATCCGGTGGAATACGACTGGATTGATGATTCGATGAAGGCCATCCGTAAGGATTTCCTTCCTCAGATGCTAAAGAAGACCATTCAGGAAGCTGGGGTTGATGGAGTTATTTCCGTCCATGCCCGTCAATCGATCGAAGAAACTGACTGGCTGCTAGACATGGCTTATGAGAACCTGTTCATGAAAGGCGTGATAGGCTGGCTGCCTTTAACGCAGGATGATATTGAAGTTCACCTGATCAAGTATTCCGGAGAAAAATTAATGAAGGGGGTGCGCCATGTCCTTCAGGGAGAGCCGGACCCGGAATTCATGCTGAGAAGTGATTTTAACAGGGGCATATCATTACTCAAAAAATATTCACTCGTTTACGATATTCTTATTCTGGAACGACAATTACCCAATACCATCAGGTTTGTAGACCAGCATCCCTGTCAGGCTTTTGTATTGGATCACATTGCCAAACCTTTGATTGGAAGGAATGAATTGTCACCCTGGAAAGAGAACATTCAGGAACTGGCCAAACGCAATAATGTCAATTGCAAGCTATCAGGAATGGTCACTGAAGCCGATTATGAACATTGGACACCAGAACAGCTTCTGCCCTACTTCGAGGTCATCCTTGAAGCCTTTGGACCTGACCGGTTGTTGTTTGGTTCCGACTGGCCGGTATGCCTGGTAGCTACCAATTATAAGAGCTGGGCAGACCTTGTAAGGATGAATGTATCCTCCCTTTCCGTCTCAGAACAGACAAAAATAATGGGCGGAAATGCTAGAAGAATCTATGATTTATAATGAATTGTAATAAATTTTTAGTACTTTAAAACAATAAAAATGACAGATAAAAAGAGGATTGCAGCGCCTACGCACCCTTATAGCGATAGGAATCCGTGTAATCCGTTTAAATCCGTTTAATCTATAATAAATGAAAGCCATTCAAATCATTACACCAGAAAATATACAGATCGTTGATCGGCCTGTACCTGTTGCCGGTAAAGGAGAAGTACTGGTGAAGATCAATTATGTGGGATTCTGCGGTTCCGACCTCAGCACTTTTCTTGGCAAGAATCCCATGGTAGATTATCCACGTGTTCCGGGGCATGAGATATCGGGAGTGATTGTATCCAAGGGAGAAGAAGTTCCTGCAAATATTCAATCTGGACAAGCAGTGACTGTTGTTCCCTATACCAATTGCGGACAATGTTCATCATGCCGTAAGGGGAGGTTCAATGCCTGCCGATATAACCAGACACTGGGCGTTCAACGGGATGGCGCCATGCTGGAATTCTTAGTAGTACCATGGCAAAAACTGATTATCAATGATCAGCTATCAGCCAAAGAACTAGCCATGGTAGAACCCCTGACCGTTGGCTTTCATGCCATTGACCGTGGAAGGGTAACTGATATTGATACCGTTCTGGTTTTTGGTTGCGGGATGATTGGCTCTGGAGCCATCATACGTGCTGCCTTGCGCGGTGCAAAGGTGATTGCAGTGGATATTGATGATCAGAAACTGGATCTTGCACGTACAATCGGGGCAAGCCATTGTATCAATTCCAAGACCACCAATTTGCATGAAGCCTTGCAGGAAATCACAGGTGGACATGGTCCCGATGTCATTATCGAGGCAGCAGGAAATCCAATAACCTATCAGGCAGCCTTGGAAGAAGCGGCATTCGCGGCAAGAGTAGTTTGCATCGGCTATGCAAAAAACGATGTCAGCTTTGCCACCAAACTCTGGGTACAGAAAGAAATTGATATACTGGGTTCAAGGAATGCTACCCCTTCTGATTTTGAGGCAGTGATCAATTATCTGAAGCAAGGAACGTTTCCATTGGATGAAATGATCACACGTATCGTTCAACCAGAAGAAGCTGCAGACGCAGTTGCTGCCTGGGCTGCCAATCCTGGACAAGTGATGAAGATATTGGTAGAGTTTTAAACCATATACCTAACCCTGAAAGGGTTGAATGTGAATAGCCATGGGTGAAACCCATGGATTGAATATGAATAACCATAGGTGCAACCCCATGAATTCAAGCAACCCAATCAATTAACAACCTAATATTAAACACAATGAAAAGAAACATTCAACAATCCATTGGCCTGGCACTCCTGGTATTTACCTTAAGCTTTGGTAGCTTCTGCCAGTTGTATGCACAAAAATTTGAACCTACCCTTGAATCCTTCAAGCAGTACAAATACCCTGCATGGTTCCGTGATGCCAAATTCGGTATATGGGCGCATTGGGGTCCACAGGCTGTGCCACGTCAGGGAGACTGGTATGCAAAGAAAATGTATATGAATCAGTCCTGGGACTGGAGCAAAAATGCCTTAAGCGACAAACCCGATGAAGATTACACTTATCATGTTGCACACTATGGCCATCCTTCCAAATTCGGATACAAGGACATCATCCCCCTTTGGAAAGCAGAACGCTGGGATCCTGAAAAGCTAATGGCCCTTTATAAAAAAGTGGGCGCCAAATACTTCGTTAGTATGGGAACCCACCATGATGATTTTTTCCTTTGGAACTCTAAGATCCATAGATGGAATGCCGTGAACATGGGGCCAAAGAAAGATGTCGTTGGCCTTTGGCAGAAAGCAGCCAAAAAGGAAGGTTTACGTTTTGGAGTTTCAGAACACCTGGGCGCTAGTTATACCTGGTTTCAAACAGCCCGTGGTGCAGACAAAACAGGGCCAATGGCTGGAGTCCCTTATGATGGAAACAATGAAGAATATGCAGATTTGTACCATAAAAAAGCTGCTGCAGACGATACTGGATGGCTCACCAAAGATCCGGAAAATCAGAAAGAATGGTTAAATTGCATTGACGAACTCATTGACAATTATCATCCTGACCTGCTTTATTCAGATAGTTCATTGCCTTTTGAAGAAATCGGAAGAACAATGGTTGCTCATTACTACAACCAGGGCAAAGATAAAAACAGTGGCATGGAAGATGCTGTATATACGTGCAAACAGCCCTCCAACGGGATGTGGGTGCAGGATGTAGAGCGCGGAGCACTGGACTCTATCAGTCCTTTCCCATGGCAAACAGATACCTCTATAGGTGACTGGTTTTACAAGACCGGACAAAAATACATGACAGGCACTGAAGTCATTCAGATGCTGGTGGATATTGTCAGCAAGAATGGCAATCTGCTGCTCAATGTGGTTCAAACTCCTGAAGGTGATCTCGAACCAGATGTGATGACCATCTTAAATGAAATTGCCGCCTGGACACCTGCCAACGGTGAAGGTATTTATGGTTCACGCCCCTGGAAGATCTATGGAGAAGGCCCTTCAACCAATAAAAATCAAGAAAAAGGACAATTTGGCGGATTAAAAGATGTCCGTCCTTACAGTTCAACAGATATTCGTTTTACCACAAAAGGAGAAACCCTCTACGCCTATTGTATGGGAACTCCAACTGAAGACATCCACATTCAGTCGTTGGGTAAAAACTCGAAGATTTCAACCAAGCAAGTGGCTTCCATCAAAATGTTGGGTAGTTCTGAAAAGCTCCAATGGAGCCAGGGCAATGATGCATTGGTGATTAAAAAACCCGTGAACATACCGAACTGGCAAGTGGTCAGCTTTAAGATTGAATTCAAGAAATAAAGAGGAATCTGAACTGTGATTATTGAGATTCATTAGATTAATCAAATGAATTTCACTAATCACAGTTCAAATGTTCACGCAACCTTTTGGTCTGGAAATCAGTCTAAATAATATCTAAATTCCTGCACAATGAAACAAGTGTTATTTGCTTTGATGGTTTTCTCTTTTTCCCTAATCGCTTGTAATGATGAGGTTAGCAAAGTGAATGAAGTTCAAATCACGGACTTGAAGGATCATAACATGAAAATCATTCCTGAAAATCCTGCCTCTAACGATGACATCAAATTGGTGGTATTTGACGACTGTACTTACAACAAGCTTTCAGGAATTAATAAGAACGGCAAAAACATTGAAATCCAAAAGCAATTTAACAGCATGATGAAATGGGCTTGCTTTCAGGTGAATGACACCATCTCGCTGGGTAAATTATCAGAAGGGATTTATACTGTCAACTATAAACTTATTGATGTTTCTGCCCAAATAAGTAGTCCCATTGCCATGTCCTTTTATTTCAATTTAATAGTTGCTCAATAACAGTTTAAATTGTAAATAGTAAATTATT
>DMFR01000121.1:0-6310 GCA_003450125.1 Prolixibacteraceae bacterium
AATAAATAGTTCCAATAACTTAGTAACTCAATCAATAACCTAATGATTCCCAACCTTCATGACCTTAGTAACTTGAATTGATTCCTATGCTGAAATGAAGGAAGTTAAGATTCAAATTAAAAGTATTACTGACTGGTCTCCTCTGTTTTTTGCAATAAAAATTATCTTAATCCAAAAAGTTTAAATTGTTCTTTTCGCTTAATCTGTTAAAGTAGAATTAATTCGTGAAATTGGTATAAATCTGCTTTCTTTGCCCCTTAATTTTTACAATCAATCAATCATCTCTATCATTCAATCTATGAAATTAGGTTATATCGTTAAAAAGAGCAAATATCATTTGTTGTTCTCTGTTCTTCCAGTAGTTATCTTAGTGGGCGCCTTTAAAGTGGGAGCACATCTGCTCAACTGGGAAGTGATTCCCAAAGAAATGACCTCCTTCTTCCCCAGCATCCTGACTGGCATTATCTTTATTCTTGGATTCTTACTGGCCGGAGTGGTAACCGATTACAAGGAAAGCGAAAAGATCCCCAATGAAATTGCCGCTTCGCTTTTCGCCCTATGGCAGGAAGCCGATTATCTCAAAAGCATTTCAAACTTGAAATCCGCTGAAACGGCCATGGCTAAAGTCAAGCGTTTCATTCCCCTGTTGAAGCATGATTTTTTCATCCTTCAAAATGACAAGATCGCCCAACTGCTCGATTCCCTTTCAGCCGACATCATCGAGATTGGCAAAGAGGGCGCAGCGCCTAACTATGTGATGCGCATGAAAACAGAAGTGGCCTCGCTCAAGAAAACCGTCAACCGGATCTCTGTGATCAGGAATACTGACTTTATCCCTTCCGTTTTCATCAGCATACAGGCCATTGCCATTGTCTTCCTGACCGTTTACTGTTTACTGAATGTGGACCCTTGGTGGGGTGGCTTGATCCTGGTCAACATCTTCACCTTTGTCATTTTCTCCATCCTGTTCCTCATCAAAGACATGGAAGACCCCTTTGGTTATGATGGAACCGACGAGTTAAAATCCGATGAAATCAGCCTTGAAGTATTGGATAACCTTCAAAAGGAATTCGATCAAAAGACCAATTAATATTTGGCTTTAATAATGCCTACAATGTTTTACTAAAACTCCTTCCAAAACGAATTGCTTCATTTTGGAAGGAGTTTTTTTTATGATCCGGTCGCCTTTTGGTATTGTTTGCTTGTATGCTTCTGTAAGCTTTCTGTAAGCTAACTGTAATGTATCTGTATTATATATTACAGATACATTACAGTTAGCTTACAGAAAGCTTACAGAAGCATACAAGCAAACCCTAAGGAATGGCGATTCAAAACACAGCCTGACAAAAAGAAATAGAACGCGGATATACATTGGTTACCAGATTAAATGCAGATTTATTCTGCTGAAAATTGGAGGAAACCACAGAGTGGTTGAATGTAAATAGCCATGGGTGCAACCCATGGAATCTGACAACACCCTGTCCCGAACCTTAAAAGACCGCCTGCCGGAAAATGCAGAGGTTCAATATCAAATAACACATTATCATTGAACCTTTCCTGGGTTCCAGAGAATCCATCATTCTCATCCCATGGGTTGCACCCAAGGCTAATCACATTCAATCCTTTCAGGATTTCATCTATCCAGTGCATTGATGTTAAAACCATACAGGTGCATCTGTTTTGCAGAATTGATAAGCAGATCCTTATAACAAATATTCAATACATATTTCACATTTAAGAGTATACATGGCCAAATAAACCATCTACCAACAGAGAGGATGTGTTGTGTTACGACTAATTTGATGTAACCTCTTGTTGTTTACCAGAACCTTGATCGGAGCGTCATTACGAGGAACGAAGCAATCTATTGTAAGACAATCATTTAAAGATTGCTTCGTTCCTCGCAATGACGGCCATGATGAAGATTCTTCCAATTCCAGAAGCACCATTTAAACTGAGACACGACACAAGAATCAACCCAAAACCTTATTATCAGGTTCGGCTGAATGGATAGTACATTGGTTAAGGAAATTGCAAGAAGGTTTAATTAAAATATTAAAACCTATTCTACAGACATTTACCTCCCTATTGTCACTTAGAAACACGTCCTTTGTTATTTAGAAGGTTTCTATATTGCAAAACCTGATATATATCACTTCCCTCTATCGAAGAATTTTTAAAGACAAGCATACCTTTATCCTATATTAATAAATCATTAAATATGCCTCCACAATTAAAAACACTGATCCCGCTTTTTGGAGCATTCATTGTTCTCTTTCTGATTGCAAGACATTTTCTTGTACCTGTTTCTTTTGGAGAATTAGGACATTACCGGTTCAACTCGATTGCAGAGAACAAAGAAAAAGCGATGAATTATGCAGGCAAGGATGCATGTGCCGATTGCCATGACGACAAGGCCGCGCAGCTTAAATCTGACGTTCATTCAGGCCTTTCCTGTGAAACTTGTCATGGACCTGGACAGGCGCATACAGAGAACCCGGAAACGGTAAAGCTCAATAAGCCTGATCAAAGGTCGTTTTGTGGAAACTGTCATTCCATGAATGCCTCCCGGCCCAAGTTTATGGTGCAAATCGAATTAAAGGAACACAACCCAGATAAAAAATGTATTGAATGTCATAATCCACATCAACCATGGCAACTAAAGGAATAGAAGAATCAAGACGGAATTTCATCCGAAAGGCAGCAGCGGCAGGAGGATTATTGGCCACGGGTTTATTGAATCCATTTAATGCCATCCTCTATGCGGTTGAGAAACCTACCGATCCTACCAAGCATTGGTGGGGTTTTGGAATCGATATAGAAAAATGCATCGGATGCGGACGATGCGCCAATGCCTGTAAGGAAGAGAACAATGTGCCCAGGGAGCCGTTTTACTTCCGTAACTGGGTGGAGCAATACACAATCAAAAATGATGGGTCTGTAAAAGTTGAATCACCCAACGGAGGCATCGATGGCTTTGTACAAACGGTTCCGAAAGAAGACATCTTCAAGGCATTCTTTGTCCCCAAGATGTGTAACCATTGCTATAAATCACCCTGCGTACAGGCCTGTCCGGTTGGAGCCACTTATGAAACTCCGGATGGTGTGGTTTTAGTGGACGAAACTTATTGCATCGGTTGCCGGTATTGCGTTCAGGCTTGTCCTTATGGCTGCCGGTACATACATCCTGAAAAAAACACTGTGGATAAATGCACACTTTGCTATCACCGCATATCAAAAGGGAAAACCACAGCATGCGTTGAGGTATGTCCCACCCAGGCAAGGATCTTTGGCGACCTGAACGACAAGAACGGGGAGCTGGTCAAATTCCTGAAAGAACACACTTGCCTGGTCTTAAAGCCGCATCTCAACACGGGCAGTAAATTATATTACAACGGATTAAACGGGGAGGTCAGATAATATGGAACCACAATACCAACATCTGTATGAAATGCTTTCACAGGTCCGGGGATTCATTTACCCCAATGAAGTTGACCTGCAATGGGGACTGCTCATTGTATTGTATCCTTACATCACAGGATTGGTTGCGGGGGCCTTTATCCTTGCCTCCTTAGAACGGGTATTCAATGTCAAGGTGCTAAAGCCTACCTATCAACTGGCCCTGCTGACCGCTTTGGCTTTTCTTCTGGTAGCCACCATGCCATTGGTAAGTCATCTGGGGCATCCCTTCAGGGCCTACGAAATATTGATGACACCGCATTCGACTTCTGCCATGGCTATTTTCGGCTTCGTTTACCTATGGTATTTAATGGTCGTATTGTTATTGGAGATCTGGTTGGATTATCGTCGCGATATCGTAATATGGTCACAGCAGACAACAGGTTTTAAAGGTCGGCTTTACAAAATTCTCACCCTTGGAGTAAAAGACCTAAGTCCCCGAACAGTAAGATGGGACGATAAGATCGGCTATTTTATTACGGTAGTTGGAATTCCATCGGCCTTCCTGCTTCATGGCTATGTAGGTTTTATCTTTGGATCTGTAAAAGCGAATCCATGGTGGTCAACGGTTTTAATGCCGGTGATCTTTCTTTTCTCAGCCATGGTATCCGGGATTGCGCTGGTGTTGTTTATATACATGGTAGTTACCTGGTTCAGACGACAAAAGATAGATATGGCGGCATTGGATTCCATTGCCAAATTCCTGTTCTATATATTGATCCTCGATTTTACATTGGAAGGATTGGATCAGATCCATCGTATTTATGAAGCGGAAGAATCATTCGAGATACTCTCTTTGCTGGTACATGGGCCATTGTTCCTTACCCTGTTTATTTTTCAGATCTTATTAGGGACACTTATTCCACTGATATCATTGGGTATTTTGCAGCTTTATAAACCGAAGGAACTCACCAGGAGAATCATCTATTTCAGTTGTAGCCTGTTGGTCCTATTTGGAATATTTTTCATGCGTTGGAATGTGGTCATCGGAGGTCAGCTGTTTTCAAAAAGCTTTTACGGGTTTACCGATTATAAGTTAAGGCTTGCAGGCTCAGAAGGGTTGTTGTGGGCTTTGGTTTGGGTGATTCTTCCATTCCTGATCCTTGGTTTTTTGCTTTGGCTGTTGCCACCCTGGAAGAAACTGGAAGAAAGCACAAGTTAAAAAGGAAGCGTTATGGATTCAAATTCAGATCAGTCGGGTCATTCAGGGTACAAGGAACTTGCCGAAAGACTATTTGCCCTTGAACAACGGGTGGCGCAGCTTGAATCGGCTAAGAATGTTTCCAAAGCGGCTTCCAAAGAGGAGGAAGAAGAGGAAGAGATCAGTTTTAAAATTCAGGGATCAAGAGAGACACACTATGAATCCAATTTTGGAGAATATGGCCTGGCCTGGCTGGGGAATGTGGTACTTTTCTTTGGAATCACTTTCCTGGTTGAATTTCTAAGAATATCGGGATTCAATATACTCTCTTCTATCTTTGGCTTTACAGCCGTGGCGGGTATATTTGGACTGGCTTATTACTTTCGCAGCTCGAACCCTTATATGGCTAGAATATTTAACCTCAATGGCTACTTGCTTATATTCTATGTTACCTTAAAATTGCACTTCTTTACAGACCACCCGCTGATTGACAACAAAGCCGTGGGGCTGATACTGCTATTGACAACAACCGGCAGTTTGATGTATTTATCCGTACGCAAACGATATACGCTTCTTACAGGACTTTCCTTGGTCATGATTGCCTCTACAGCCATGGTAAGTGATTCCACTTATCTTATGCTTTCTTTGGCTGCTTTGATTTCAATCATTGGAATTGTTTTCTTATACCGATTTGGCTGCATTCGCCTGGTATTCCTTACGATCTTCCTTTCTTATCTGGTAATTATGCTTTGGATGTTTAATAACCCGATGATGGGACATCCCCTTCAAATCGTATCTGCCCATCAATACGGGTATATTTACCTTTATCTGGTAGGAGCCGTTTTCTCACTCATAGCATTCATGCCTATCAATGAGGAATCCTATAGTTCAACAGGTATTGTAGGAGCTATCATTTTTAATGGACTTGGATTTGTGTTTCTGATGGCACTCATTGTTCTATCGTTTTTTGCGGATAGCTATTCCCTTTCTACAGGTATCATCGCACTTTACTGCATCGCTTATGCTATCATTCTGAAGGTACATTCTCCCTGGAGAATCACAGCAGCCTTGTATGCCATCTTTGGATTTGTTGCCTTAACGGTCACCATCTATGGGATTTATCATTTTCCACAAGCCTACTTTTACCTAGCTATTCAAAGTCTGCTGGTAGTATCCATGGCCATTTGGTTTAGAAGCAAGTTTATTGTAATCATGAACAGCATGATGTTTCTCATCTTATTGATGATCTACCTATCAACTTCTGTACCGGGCAATGCGATGAATATCTCCTTTTCATTGGTCGCTCTGGCTACGGCTAGAATATTAAACTGGAAGAAAGAACGATTAACCATCCGAACTGAATTGATCAGGAATTTCTATTTACTGACGGCTTTTCCCATGGTATTGTTTACACTCTATCATCTTGTACCTGAACAATATATCACCCTTTCATGGGCTTTGGCTTCCGTTATATATATTCTATTAAGCATTCTGCTGAAAAATATAAAATACCGTTACATGGCTCTGGGAACTATGATTGCCGCATCCTTATTTCTATTCCTCGTTGACCTTGCACGCATCGAACTGGTATATCGTGTCATTGCCCTGCTTTCATTGGCCATCATCTCACTAGGGCTTTCGTTCTATTACACGAAGAAACTGAAGAGGAAAGCAGAGTGAGCTGGTGAGTGAGCTGGTGACTCCAGGTCA
>DMFR01000121.1:6542-10151 GCA_003450125.1 Prolixibacteraceae bacterium
GACTCCAGGTCACCTGCTCACTACTCCTTTGCAATTAGTGAACAGGTGACCGGAAGTCACCAGCTCACTTTCATACGAATTACACTAAACCGTAAATTATATCTAAATTAATTCTAATTTAACACTTTAAAAAATCAACTCTTTTAACTAAAGCTTATGCCCATCAATCCCCATAAAGTTGGACGATATAGAGGCTTGCAGATTATCAAATCTCAAGTCATTGTGGTATTCCTTTTATTCATGAGTCTTCACTCGTCAGGTCAAATGAAAGTTTTTCATATTAACTGGAATTTGTCAGATACGATAAAGTCAATCTATACCAAATATTTACTTCCACCCTTGACCAATGCAGATGAGGAGGTTGTTTCATTCTGGCATAATTATGAAAATCAGCCGGAATATACCTTAAGAATTACAAAAGGAAAAGATAACCAGCATTATCTGGAGGGACGTTTTTTAACTAAAAAGATAGGCGAATCAATGAGCAGCTTGATTGAACACCCGGAAAAACCTCTAGCCATTGAGGTTAAGTTTTTATCGATTCCAGTGAGTGATCAATTTCAAAGAAATATGCGATCAGCTTTTATCAAAACCTTAGACTGCCAAAAATTAAACAAGGTATATGAGGGTCCGTGGGCTTTGGATGGAATTTATTACAACTTCAGAATAAAAACTGGCAATAACGAAATATTGGAAAGTTCACTCTATGAGCCGGAAGAAAGTAATCCATGTTATCAAACCATACAGCTTTGCAAACAAATAGCTGCTGCTATCAATAACCAAACATTCGAAGAGTCAAAATATTTGGAAAGGCTTCGCCTGAATAATTAATTGTCCAATTATTTCTTGAAAGATATAATATGCAGGAATAACAAAGAAAATGAAGTTTAATCGTTAAATTTGTTCTTAATCTAAAGCGTGGAAATTATGAATTTAATTGAAAAAAGGGATTTTATCCAAAGCCGATTACATCAGGCAGATGAAAGCCTGATTGATGAATTTTATGAGATGCTTCGTAAGGAAGAGGTTTTAAAAACAAAGCTTATTAGCCGGGCCCTGAAATCGGAAAATGATATTAAAGAAGGAAAGGTGTTTTCACGGACTGAAATCGAACAGAGAACAAATAAACTGAAACCATCTAAACTAAAGATGGAGGATTTTATTAATAAATGGTCTGGCTTTTTATCAAATCCTGAGACAGATAACTCAAAGTTTCAATATCTAGGGCAAAAATAAACGAATGGACAAATGATAGACAAGAATGTCATATTGATTGATTTAAAAAGCAGACTGCAAGACCAATATTCAGATGCTATCAATAATATTGTACTTTTTGGATCACAGGCAAACAATAATGCAAACGAATTTTCGGATTTTGATATTCTCATTCTGCTCAATAGGGATTACACCAAAGAAGATGAGGATCGAATTTTAGATATTTGTTATGACATTGATTTGAAGTACAATATCCTCATTGATGCACATTTATTGTCCATAAAAGAACTTGATTCAAAACGGGGTAAACAACCCATATTTGTGAATGCGCTTAAAAATGGAGTTTACGCATGAGTATTGATGATCAAAACCGATTGGATTTAATTCAATATCGACTGGCAGAGGCAAAGGATACACAAACAGATGTGGAACTGCTCATCTCACATGATCGGTTAAGAGCAGCAGTCAACCGGATTTATTATGGAATGTTTTATTCTCTTTTGGCATTGGCATTAAAATACGAATTTGATACTTCAAAGCATTCGCAACTGATAGGCTGGTTTAATAAAATGTTTATCCATGAAGGCTACATTGATTCAAAATATGGAAAGATCATCACCAAAGCCTATAACCGGAGAACCAAAGGCGATTATGATTCTTACGTAGAATTTGATTTAGAAACAGTTAAACAAATGTATGAAGAAATGAAAGATTTTACTGATACGATAGAACGATTTCTAATAAATAAAAAATAGCAAGCCTTCACATTGATTGGATTGAATTAATAAGTCGAATTCAAAGATTTGGGAAAACAAGTGCAAATATTATTCCTTAAATCGAACAAATACATCTTCCTTTTTCTGATCTTTTAGAATTAATGAATCATTCCTGAAGCGGAAGGTACCCTTATAGGTCCACCCGTCAAACAGAATAAAAATAGAGTCTTTCCTTGTTGTATACTTAAAATTTTTAAAATGCTCCGAGTAATAAATGGAATCTGGTTTTATCCAAAAACTTGCATTCTCGTTAACAGATGGGCCCCATACTCCAGGTAATTTAGTTTTATCATCATTAATAACTTTGGCTTTATTACTCTGACACATAAGGACTGAGGTAATTGTCAGGATAATAACAAAATATTTTAATATTTTAGCTTTCATTTTCATAAGTTTAGGTTAGTTGATTCAACCACAAAGACAGTAAGACACAAAGTTTGCACAAAATATAGATAAATAGCAATAGCCATGTTAAAAACACGAAGTGGTTGAAGGTGAATAACCACAGGTGCAACCTGTGGGGAAAATGTAATAGGATGATCTGTCTTCATTTTGCTGCCCACAGGTTGCACCTGTGGTTATTCACCTTCAACCACTTCGTGGTTTTCATACAGCTTTTCCACAGATCCTATAATTAAGAAATTACTTGGTTTTTATTCAATATGTCGATTCTAATCGACAGTTTTATGGTATTTGTGTCGAATTGAATCGACATAAAACCTCCAGGGCTTGTTCTCCCATTCTTCTCCCGCGTATTTGATCCCAATACGTTTGGAGGTTTTGATCTCTGCAACGGGTTCTGCATCTTCTACCCAGATCCTTGAGGAGGTAGCCAGGTTTTCTCCGTAAAACGACTTATCGAGGTGAAGGGCTCGTCCCACAAGTCCGGGGCCTGAGAAGCCTTCAATACCGCGAATCAGTACTGCATGAGGGACTCCCTCATGGCCGGCCACCAGGTTCAGCATCCAATACATGCCATAGATCAGGTAAACGTAAACCCTTCCACCTTGATGGAACATGACATCGGTGCGGGGTGTTCGCCCCTTGCTGGCATGGCAGGCCAGATCTTCCATTCCACGATAGGCTTCCGTTTCGGTAATACGGTATCTTTCAACGCGGTCCTCCTCAAAACGGCGTACCAGAAGCTTGCCAATCAATGAGGGAGCCACTTCCAGCACATCAGCCAGGAAGAAATCAAGGGACAGACGATCGTTCATGGTGTAAAGTTTAAAAACTTTGCATTAATTTTCAATATACTACCTATAAAATCTTGGAAATTAAAAAAAAGAAAATACTTTTGCAGTCCGATTATTGTCCTTACTTGCAGTTCATGTAAATAACTGAAAATGTTGAGTGTGCAAATCTTATCAACAATTCCGGGTTGATAAAAGTTTGTTTCTCTAACCCATTGAAATTGAAATTATTGCGAGTTAGTGTTTAATTTATTAAAAATAAGCAAGTGGATACACTGAGTTATAAAACCGTTTCAGCCAACAGAGCTACGGTAACAAAAGAGTGGGTTCTTGTTGATGCCACAGATGTGGTTCTCGGTCGTTTGGCTAGTAATGTAGCTAAAATCCTCAGAGGAAAAAACAAACCAAGCTTCACCCCTCATGTT
>DMFR01000121.1:10294-10886 GCA_003450125.1 Prolixibacteraceae bacterium
CAAGCTTCACCCCTCATGTTGATTGTGGTGATAACGTGATTGTCATCAATGCAGAAAAAGTACGTCTGACAGGGAACAAACTGAATGACAAGATTTATTTGAGTTATTCAGGCTATCCAGGTGGACAGCGCAAACAGACTCCAGCAGAGTTGTTGGCCAAGTATCCTGAAAGACTGATTGAAAAAGCAGTCAAAGGGATGTTGCCAAAAAACAAACTGGGCAGTAAAGTGTACGGTAACCTGAAAGTGTATGTAGGAGCAGAACACAAGCAGGAAGCCCAGAACCCAAAAGTAATTGATTTAAATACTATTAAATAATAACTAATGGAAGTAGTAAACGCGTTAGGTCGTAGGAAATCTGCGGTAGCCAGAGTTTATGTAAGCGAAGGCCAGGGGAAAATTACCATCAATAAAAGAGAATTGAAAGAGTATTTCCCCACCGGAATTCTACAGTATGTTGTTTTGCAACCGTTGAATCTGTTAGGTGTTGCCGGCCAGTATGACATCAATGTAAACCTTGACGGTGGTGGTATCACCGGACAGGCAGAAGCATTGCGTCTAGGAATTACACGTGCATTGATGGAAATCAATCC
>DMFR01000121.1:11073-19008 GCA_003450125.1 Prolixibacteraceae bacterium
AAACCAGGTCAACCAAAAGCACGCAAAAGATTCCAGTTCTCAAAACGTTAATATTTTTATTCCAAAAATATTCTGCTTTGGATCTAAACTGCCCAGACTTCCGTTTCATGCGGAACTACTCAGCAGTTGCTTTTCAAACGATTATTTTTTAAAAAAGTAAAAAGATGCCCAGAACAAATTTTCAAGACTTATTGGATGCAGGTGTTCATTTTGGACACTTGAGAAGAAAGTGGAACCCCAACATGGCCCCATATATTTTTATGGAGAAGAACGGGATCCACATTATCGATCTTCAAAAAACAATCGTCAAAGTTGACGAAGCTGCCGATGCAATCAAACAAATTGCCAAATCAGGCCGCAAGATTTTATTCGTTGCCACCAAAAAACAAGCCAAAGACATTGTCGCTGAATTGGTAAGTGGCGTAAACATGCCCTACGTTACAGAACGTTGGCCAGGTGGGATGTTAACCAACTTCCCTACTATCCGCAAGGCAGTAAAGAAGATGTTGTCGATCGACAAAATGTCGAAAGATAGCAGCTGGGATGTACTCTCAAAACGTGAAAAACTTCAGATTAGCCGTCAACGCGCCAAACTGGAAAAAATGTTGGGCAGTATTTCTGATCTTACCCGTCTTCCAGCCGCCCTGTTCATTGTTGATGTATTGAAAGAAAAAATTGCAGTTCGTGAAGCCAAACGTTTAGGCATTCCTGTTTTTGCAATGGTAGATACCAACTCAGAACCAGAGGGAATTGACTTTGTGATCCCATCCAATGATGATGCTTCACAGTCAATCAGCTTGATTTTGAAAGTAATGACTGATGCTATTCAGGAAGGACTTTCAGAACGCAAAGTGGAACGGGATACTGACGGGGAAGACACAGAACCCAAATTAAAGAGAAAAAAACCAAGAGTTGCTGAAGTTGCAGAATCTGCTGCTATCGAAGAAGAGGTAGAAGACGAGGATGTTGACGAGGATGAAGACGAGGATGAAGAAATTCAGGATTAATCAGTCAACAACTCATTAAAAGATAATATTATGGATATTAGTGCAGCAGATGTAATGAAGTTACGTAAAGTAACTGGAGCTGGCATGATGGATTGCAAAACAGCTTTGGCTGATGCAGAAGGCGATTTTAACCGCGCCATCGACATCATCCGCGAAAAAGGGAAACTGGTGGCCAGCAAAAGAGCTGACCGGGCAGCTACCGAAGGAGTCGTTCTTGCAAAAGTGAACGGATCAGGTAAGACTGGTGCGATGATTGTTTTAAACTGCGAAACTGATTTCGTGGCAAAAAATGAAGCCTTTGTTGCTTTCGCTGTTAAAATTCTGGACGCTGCCATTGCAAACAATGCAGCCGACCTGGACGCAGTAAAAGCACTGGTAATCGACGGTCGTACGGTTGAAAACCTGGTGATCGAACAAACAGGTGTAATTGGTGAAAAACTGGATTTGCCTTATTATTCCAAATTGGACGCTGAAACAGTAGTGGCCTATATTCACCCGGGAAATAAATTGTCAACTTTGGTTGGCTTTAGCAAAGCCGGTGTTGACACTCAGGTTGCAAAAGACATTGCCATGCAAGTTGCTGCAATGAATCCGGTAGCTGTTGACAAGGATTTTGTGCCTGCAGACGTGGTTGCAAAAGAATTGGAAATTGCCAAGGAAAAATTCCGTCAGGAAGGTAAACCAGAAGCCATGCTGGATAAAATCTCTCAGGGCGCATTGGAAAAATTCTTCAAGGAAAGTACCCTGTTAAACCAGGCTTTCATTAAAGAAAACAAACAAACGGTGAAGGAATTCCTGAAAAGCGTTGACAAAGACTTGACTGTAACTGCCTTTTATCGTTACAACCTTGGCGACTAGTCAAAAGCGAACGATTCAAACATACAAGGCCTTCCGATTTTTCGGGAGGCTTTTTTTGTGCCTTACGCAGGTTACTGGCTGCTGGCTGCTGGCCACAAACGAGTAGCCAGCAGTGACATTTCATCTGTAAATGCGACACAAAAAGGTTAAATAAGGTCAAATAAGGTCAAATTGAGCGTATTTTAAGTTTTATTTGTTCACATTTCCTACCTTTGAAATAAGAAAAAAAATGAAGAATGAATTTCTTGCATATATCGTCCGGTTAACTTATGCTCTTGAATTGTACCTACGTTAATTTATATTCGATAGCCAATGAGAGAACCTATAAATTTAAGTAGGTCACAACCCCTGATTTAAAAGAATGTACTATCTTCGCACACGCTAAAATGAGCCAAAAATGAAAAGCTTTAAACAACTGAATACTATTGTTGGGTGGATCGTATTTCTGATCGCTGCCGTAACGTATTTGCTAACCATTGAACCAACTGCCAGTTTCTGGGATTGTGGTGAGTTTATAACCACTTCGTTCAAACTGGAGGTAGGACATCCCCCGGGCGCACCCTTTTTCATGATCATGGGACGGTTATTCACTCTCTTTGGAGCAGGCCCTTCAAAGGCTGCCATCATGATCAATTCCATGTCGGCTTTGGCCAGTGCATTCACCATTTTGCTTTTATTCTGGACCATCACCCATATTGCCAGAAAACTGGTAAAGACCCCACATGGCGACTTGTCCATGGGACAAATCATTGCCATACTGGGAGCCGGTGCTGTGGGAGCTTTGGCCTATACCTTCTCCGATACCTTCTGGTTTTCAGCTGTCGAGGGTGAAGTATATGCCTCCTCATCATTGTTTACAGCCCTTGTATTCTGGGCCATTCTTAAATGGGAAGACGTAGCCGATGAGCCTCGTGCTAACCGATGGATCATCTTGATTGCTTACCTGATGGGCCTTTCAATCGGGGTTCACCTTTTGAACTTGTTGGCCATCCCTGCCATTGTTTTTGTATATTACTACCGCAAGTATAAAGTGACCCGCAACGGGATCCTGATCAGCCTGCTTGTATCGCTGGTCATTCTGGGTGTAGTCATGTATGGCATTATTCCAGGGGTTGTAACAATTGCAACCTGGTTTGAGCTGATGTTTGTCAATGGATTCGGACTTCCATTTAACTCAGGAGCAGTAATTTATGCAATGCTATTGGTCGGTGGTATCGTTTATGGAATTATCTATACCATCCGCAAGAAATATATCCTGCTCAATACAATTATCATAGGAGTTACCGTCATTTTGATCGGGTATTCCTCCTTTGCCATGATTGTGATCCGTTCATCGGCCGATACGCCCATGGATCAGAATAACCCGGACAATGCCTTTGCTTTGCTTGGCTACCTGAACCGTGAACAGTATGGCGACCGTCCACTGGTTTATGGCAGGTATTACAATACCCCCCTGGTGAAATATGTGGATGACAAGCCTTATTACATTGAGAAAAACGGCAAATATGTCGTTGCCGATATGCGGCAGGAGCCGGTTTACGATCCCAATCTGTGCACCATATTTCCGCGCATGTATAGCCGTGAAGAGGGTCATATCGAAGCTTACAAACAATGGGCAAACATCAAGGGGCGCCCTGTCCAGGTGACCGATGAGGAAGGGAAATCCCAAACCATCCAATTGCCTACCTTCGGAGAGAACCTGGCCTTCTTTTTCAGGTACCAGGTCAATCACATGTATTTCAGATACCTGATGTGGAATTTCTCGGGTCGTCAAAATGATTTACAGAGTCAGGGGGAGATCATGAACGGGAACTGGATCACCGGAATCAATGCCTTTGATTCAATGCGATTGGGAGACCAAAAGAATCTGCCTGCAGAATATAAAAACAACAAGGCCAGGAATGCCTATTACATGCTGCCCTTTATACTAGGCATTATAGGCATCTTTTTTATGTACTACCAGGGCGTTGAAGGGCGCAAAGATTTATGGGTGGTATTCCTTTTGTTTTTCATGACGGGTATGGCCATCGTATTGTATCTGAATCAATCACCTCTTCAGCCACGTGAACGGGATTATGCCTATGCCGGTTCGTTCTATGCATTTACTATCTGGATAGGCATTGGTGTACTTGCCATCTATGAAGGATTGAAAAAATATTTGCCCGATACTACCAGTGCAGGTCTTGCCGCCGCTTTGTCTCTGCTGTTGGTTCCTACCGTTATGGCAGCCGAGAACTGGGACGATCATGACCGTTCGAACAGGTATACCTGCCGTGATTTTGGGGCCAATTACCTCAATACATGTGCCCCCAATGCCATCATCTTTACCAATGGCGACAACGATACTTTCCCCTTATGGTACAACCAGGAAGTGGAAGGCGTGAGAACGGATGTAAGGGTTTGCAACCTGAGCTATTTCCAGACCGACTGGTACATTACCCAAATGAAGGCCAAAGCTTACAAGTCAGAGCCGCTACCCATCAGTTTCAAACCTGACCAATACGTGCAAGGCAACCGCGATGTGGTTTACCTGATGGAAGACCCACGACTGAAGGGTTCGGTAGAGCTGCAGAAAGCACTAGATTTTGTAAAAGATGACAATCCACGCACCAAATTGGAACAGGCTGACAATGCTTCCTATATTCCATCCAAGAAATTGTTCTATGTGGTTGATAAAGCAGCCGTGATCAGGAACAAGGTAGTGGAACCTGAAGATTATGACAAGATCGTTGATACCATTAAGATTGACCTGAGCAGCAAACATTACATTACCAAGGATGAATTGATGACCCTGGACATGATTGCCAATAACAACTGGGAACGCCCTATTTATTTTGCCATTACCATTGGCAGGGACAAATACCTGAATCTCCAGGATTATTTCCAATTGGAAGGACTTGCTTATAAACTGGTTCCGCTAAAAACAGCCCCGGAAGGCATCTCGTTTGGAAAGGTAAATTCCAAGGTCATGTATAAAAACGTAATGGAAACTTTCAAGTGGGGAAACATGGAAAACCCGAAGGTTTACATCGATGAGAACAACGCCCGCATGATGATGAACATCCGTAATACCTTTGACCGCTTGGCCGGATCGCTTGTCGCTGAAGGAAAGAAGGATCAGGCCACCAAGGTTCTGGATCGCTGCGTTGAATTGATTCCTAACCGCGTTGTTCCATACAATTACTTTTCACTGCTGATGTCTGAAACTTATTTTAAAGCCGGACAGCCTGCAAAAGCCAAAGAGATTATCAACACCATGCTGACCGATTATAAAGAACAGTTGGATTACTACCTGAAAATGAAAGCTCCGATGAGGAACTCGGTGGATGAAGATATTCAACGTGATCTCTATTTTATGAGGGAAATGACTCAGATTGCCAGCAGGAACGAACAGCCTGAATTATTGAAAGAGATTTCTGCTGTATTTAGCAATTACGTTGACCGATACAGTTCATTGAAATAATGAAACGTTTTGACCCAAGGGTCCGTTTGCCCGGCTTCTTTACTTCTCTCTTCGAAGACGCAGTCTGGAGAATGAAGGAAGCCGGGCAGGTGGTTTACCTCACGTTCGACGATGGTCCCATTCCTGGGGTAACGCCATGGGTCCTAGATTTGTTGAAAAAAGAAGAGATCAAAGCAACCTTCTTTTGTGTGGGGGAAAATGTTCAGAAGCATCCTAAAGTGTACCAACAAATTCTGGATAGCGGACATTCGGTGGGGAATCATACCTTTAACCATTTACAGGGATTTAAGAACAATGATCAGGCCTTTTTCGCCAATACTGAAAAAGCGGCAGACTACATTGATTCCGATCTGTTCAGGCCTCCGCATGGCCTGCTTAAAGCCTCACAATACAATTACCTGAAGAAAAAGTACAGGATCATCATGTGGGATCTGATCACCTGCGATTATGACACCAGGTTAAAGCCGGAGAAGATATTAAAAAATGTGACAGATTTTGTAAGATCCGGCTCGATCATCACGTTTCACGATTCAGAAAAGGCCAGGATCAATCTGATGGAAGCCCTGCCTCTTTCGATACAATGGATGAAAGAAAAAGGTTTCCGATTCGAAGCAATACCATTTAGGCAAAAATGATAGAAACAGGCAGTAAGAAATTACTGCCTGTAAAATTTATAGAAAATGATAAATATATTAATTGTCGGCTCAGGAGGAAGAGAACATGCAATGGCATGGAAAATCAAACAATCGCCTTTGGTGAACCAACTGTTTATTGCCCCCGGCAACGCCGGAACCTCATTGTTGGGAACCAACCTTCCCATTGGAATAGCTGACTTTGAAGGAATCAAAAAGGCTGCACTAGATCATCAGATTGATCTTGTACTGGTAGGTCCTGAAGTCCCCTTGTGTGAAGGTCTACACGACTATTTTCTGGAAGACAGTACCCTAAAGCAGGTCAGAGTAGTAGGACCTCAAAAACTGGGCGCACAATTGGAGGGAAGCAAGGACTTTGCCAAGGAATTCATGATGCGCCACCAGATCCCGACAGCTAAATATTGTTCGGTGACTTCTGCCACCCTTTCTGAAGGCTTAGCTTTCCTGAAAACTATGAAATCGCCCTATGTATTAAAAGCCGATGGCCTGGCAGCCGGTAAAGGAGTTCTCATTATTGATGAACTTTCAGAGGCTGAACAATCACTTAAGGAAATGCTGGATGGCCAGTTTGGGGCGGCAAGCTCTAAGGTGGTGGTTGAAGAGTTTCTAAGCGGCATTGAATGTTCCGTTTTTGCCATTACCGATGGAAAGGATTATCAGATCCTTCCTGTTGCAAAAGATTACAAACGTATTGGCGAGGGAGATTCAGGCCTGAATACAGGCGGTATGGGAGCCATTTCACCTGTTCCTTTTGCAGATGAAGTGTTCATGAAAAAGGTGGAAGAGCGCATAATAAGACCTACTGTCGAAGGACTGCAGAAGGACCAAATTCCATACAATGGCTTCCTCTTTTTTGGCTTAATCAGTTGCCAGGGAGAGCCCATGGTCATTGAATACAATGTCAGGATGGGCGATCCGGAAACAGAAGCTGTAATGCTTCGCATAAAATCTGATTTTGTAGACTTACTCATTGGTGCAGCCGATGGAACAATGGCCCATAAAACCATTGAAATTGATCAAAGGACTGCCGTTGCCGTGATGCTTGTTTCTGGCGGTTATCCTGGTCCCTACCAAAAGGGAAAAGTCATCAGGGGCTTGGAGAGTGTGGAAAACAGTTTTGCCTTTCATGCCGGTACAAGCCTTAAAGACGGTGAGGTCTGCACCGACGGAGGACGTGTTTTGGCGATCAGTTCCTATGGTCAATCCATTGATGAAGCGCTGGCCGTTTCCTATAAAAATGCACAGCGAATTGATTTCGAAGGTAAGTATTACCGTAAAGATCTGGGGTTTGATTTGCAGAAATAAAAGTAAGAATATGTTACTGAAATCATTAAAATCGAATCAACCATACCATTTTCTACTGATACCAGTCATTGCGATTGGCTTGTGGTTCAGGTCATTTGTACATCCGCAGGCCTATTCATTTTACAGCGGTGAGGACTCAATGATCCTATATAAACCGCTGGCTTATGTCTTGGAAAATCACCCTTTACTCAATAACATTTTTGCCCTTTTATTTACCATTCTGCTGGCATTCCTGATTTCAAAACTGAATGTTCAGTATACCTTCATAAGGATAAGAACATTCCTGCCCCCCACCCTGTTTATTTTAATTACAAGCGGAATGCCGGATCTTCATGCCATGCATCCCATCTATCCGGCAACCTTGTTCCTGGTATTGGCCGTCGACCGGATTTTCGATGCCTATGAAAAAGAAGTCATTCATTCCAATGCCTTTGATGGGGGTATCTTTCTGGCTATTGGTTCACTGTTTTACATGAACCTGGTATTCTTCTTCCCCATTCTTTGGTTTGGGCTGATCATTTTAAAGCCAAAAGTGAATTGGCGTGAATATGTCTTATCGACCATTGGATTTGTTTTGCCTTGGCTAGCTGCCCTTGCCTATTATTCAATTACTGGACAACAGGATGAATTGATCCATACGCTCCAAATG
>DMFR01000121.1:19056-19739 GCA_003450125.1 Prolixibacteraceae bacterium
ATACGCTCCAAATGAATTTTACTTCCCATCAGATATTTTTAAGGGAGAATCTTTCAATTCAGGTCTACGTAGGTTACTTGTTTTTGCTCACGCTCCTGGGTAGTTTCTTCCTCCTGTCCCAATATGACGACAAAAGAATCAGTTCACGTAAATTTTTCAAAATCTTCTTCTGGATTTTCCTCATATCCATTATTCTCATTGCCCTCCATCATGCGGTTTCGCAGGAAATCATCATCCTGATTGCTCTCCCCTTAACTTACCTGATTTCCAATTATTTTATTTTCAGTAAGCGCCAGGTCTGGGGAGAAGTATTTATGTATCTGCTGGCAGCTGCTGTCATCTACCTTCAGTTTTTGTAACTTAATTTCCGTTCGCTGAAGAAGGCAATCAAGGAATGCACCCACCACTACAGGGCTGTTCAATTCTAGCCAATGGTTGAAATGAAAGGGCCAAGGGACTTCACATTTTGTCTATGACCGGGATTTTCATTTTCTGGCGGCTGATCTTAACCTCTAACTGGCCAGACATCTTAATAATATTCCTTCCGGGCCGTTTACCGACACAATTGTTCCACCTCCGAAGTGTGGTGTTATATTGGCACCAACTAAATACTTTAGTTCACAGCTTTTCTCCTGTCACTGGAGAGCTATTTCCTCCCCTTCATCTGATACCCATCTGATACC
>DMFR01000389.1:0-11734 GCA_003450125.1 Prolixibacteraceae bacterium
TATTTTGTAAAAAAGCTTTGAAATGAAGGTTTTAAAAGATAGCTTTGAAACAATCATATATTCTGAAAAGAGGAAATGATACAATGGAAATAACCGCCATAGAGTGGCGTATACACAGACGTTAACTGCAAGTTTAAAAAAGACCAAAATGCAAATTGAGAGAATTGAAAATCAATTAAAAAAATCAGAAGTCACAGAACATGTGATTAATATTTTAAAAGCGACACTATCAACAGTGCCTTTTACCGGTGGACTTGCTTCATTGATTTCAGATTATATTCCTACTCAAAGACAAATAAGACTCGAAGAATTTGCTGAAAATATAGCTAATGATTTATTGACACTAAAAGATGAAATTAATGAAAGCTACATTAAAACAGATGAGTTTGCATTTATTTTCGAGAAATGCTTTAAAGGAGCAGTAGAAAATTACCAAAAGGAGAAAATAATTGCATTTAAAGCAATCTTAATTAATTCGTTGAGAGATTTTGACATTACTCAAACTGAGAAAGAATATTACTTAAATTTGGTTGAAAACCTATCGACTTTGCATATTCAAGTTTTGTCATTTATGGCGTTTCCTCGTGAGTTTTTGAAAATAAATGGACTTCCCGAATCTTGTATAAATGGTGGGTTTAATGAGTTTTTTTCCATTGTAATTCCAAACGTTTCACTTGAAACAATGAAAATAGCTTTTAAAGATTTATATGATTATGGATTTCTAAATACTAACAACACAATATTTTCAACAATGACTGCTAGCCAAGGATGGAGTTTGCTTGGAGACAGAGTTACTAAAAATGGAAGAAAATTCATTGACTTTATAACCCTAAATTATTAGAAACATGAGAGGCAATTTTTCAAGTTTTATAATAGAGATTGTGGGGGCATTTATTGTTTGGGCTTTCAAAGGATTTAAAGGTAGTCTATCTGATGAAATGTCTGGTCCATATGAATCAAATAGGAAAACATTGAGAAATGCTTCGATATCCTTCGCAATTTTATTTTTAATAATCGCAACTGGATATAAATTTCAAGAGAAGAAAAATAGAGAAGAAAATAAAAACGTGTTTGAAATAACGATTAAAAAATAGAAAAACCAGCAGTTAACATCAGCTACCCGGCAAGTGCGGCAGCAGTGGTTTTCGGTGGGCATCTTTCCGCTCATGCAACTTGATGGCTTGACAGCAATGGCACGGAATCCGCTTCTGCAGGTAGCTTAAATGTTGGAGAAAATTGTAAAACTAAACTGCATAAATAAAACTTGAAATGATTATGAAAAAGATTAGTATTTTATTACTTGGATTGGTTATCGGATTATTTATATCTTGTAGTAAAGATACCGAAAATTCGAAGATCTACAACTTTAAAGGTAAGGCACAAAAAGGACCATTAGTAACAGGTACAAATATTACACTAAACGAGTTAAATTCAAGTCTTGGACAAACAGGAAAATCATTTACAACTTCAATTGTGACTGATGATGGTAGTTTTAATTTGAACAATATTGAACTAAATTCAAATCTGGCATTGCTTACTGCGAATGGATTTTATTTTAGTGAGATATATGGTGAATTGTCTAGTGCCACTCTATCTTTACAAGCTATAACAGATTTAACAGCCAAAGAATCCATCAATATAAATGTTTTAACACATTTAACAAAAGGTAGAATTGAAAATTTGGTTGCTGCTGGAAAGAGTTTTAAAGATGCTAATGCACAAGCAAAATCAGAGTTTTTATCTTTCTTAGGTATTACAGATTCATTTGATAAGGATTTTGACAACCTGGACATCTCAGCAAAAGAAGATTATAATGCAGTTCTTTTATCCTTCTCTATCATTTTGCAGAGATATACGATGATTTGGAATGAACGACCAACTTTAACGGCAGAATTAACTCAACTTCTTTCGAATTTGTCTTCCGACTTTGCAACCGATGGATTAATTTCAGATAGAAAATTGATTGATAAATTGCTTTCCAATATTTCACAATTAAATCTCATAGATATTCGTAAAAATATTGAGAAAAGATATTCAGACCTTGGCCAAACTGTTTCAATTCCAAATTTTGAAAAGTATATAGCAATTTTTCAAGAGAAATACAGTAATAACTTATACACCAATTTTACTTATCCTTCAATGGCCTCACCTGACCCAGTAATGGCCCCGGATAGTAAGATCCAAAATATTTTAGTTCCTTCCGATACGATTTATCATGCAGGCCCATATTCTGTTGCAGCGATTATTCCATTAAATAAAATACTAAAGATTAAATTTATTGGTGCTAATGTCAGGCTTGGAGGGCCAGTTGCAGGTTGGGAATTGATAAATGAGTATCCAGATGGGTTTACAATAAATTCACAGAGACAAAATGAATTAATGAGTATGCTAATACATTTGGAATCTTCTGGTAATGCTACAATTGAATATTACGAGAATAATACCTCAACTCCAACGTATACAAAAAAAATAAAATGGCAATAAACAACTTTCGCTAACAAATAGGACTTCATGTGGTCGGAACGACCCAGCATAAAGTCTCGGTTGCACTATTTATCCGCCTTTGGAGGGCATCCCCGCTTGCAGGGCCACGATTCAGCTACCCGCAAATGTGGCAGCAGTGGTTTTCGGGGTGTAACTTTCCACCCGTTGGATCAACTGAATATTTTATGAATATGTTTGATAAATGGATTTAAAAAGATAGCTTTGAAACAATCATTTATTCTGAAAAGAGGAAGTAAGACAATGGAAATAACCGCCATTGAGTGGCGTATACAGAAACGTTAGCGGTAATTTTAAGTGCCACATCATACAAACATTAACAGACTAAAACGAAATGATAAAACGACTAATCTTTATTCTTTTATTTTTAACAACGATAAGTGTATCTTATGGACAACAATTAAATTTTGCAAATAGAATAGACTCTTTATTATCAGCCAAAACAACAAAACCATTTAATGGAATAATCCTTATTTCCCAAAAGGGAAAGACAAAATATTCAAAAATTATTGGCTATTCGGACACTGACAAAAAAAAGGTTTTAAAATTTAATGACCAATTTGTTATCGGTTCAATTAGCAAACAATTTACAGCAGTTTTGGTACTTCGGGAATTAGACAATGGACACCTCGACCTATCTACCCCAATTCATAAATATTTACCTGAATTGACACAAAGTTGGGCAGACACTGTTACAATTCATCATTTGTTGACACATATGCACGGTATTACCCAAATTGGCAAACCCACAACCTTTAAAGTTGGAACTCAATATTCATATTCACAAATTGGCTATGATTTATTAGCTAAAATTATTGAAAAAACTTCGGGAAAATCATTTGCAGAACTTTCAAAGAACCTATTTGAAGAATGTGGAATGAAAAATACTTACCATCCAGATATTAAGGAATACAATAATTTGGTAAAAGGCTACACGGAAATTGAAAATGGTAAAATTGAATTTGAAAAGGAAACTTTTCAAAACTATGTTGCCGCAGGTTCTTTTATATCAACCGCAGAGGATTTAAATATTTGGAACGAAATATTTTATAGTGGAAAATTATTAGAAAAGGAAACTATGAAAATGTTAGAAACAAAACAACCTGGGGCAGTTAGAAACCATCCAATTTTTGGAATTACAGAATATGGTTATGGAATAACTATTGACACAAAAGATAATATTTTACAATTAGGACAGACTGGATTTGCGCCTGGATTTATTTCAATGAGTTATTACTTTCCTAAAACCAAAACAAATGTCATTGTGCTTGAAAACATTGCATACGATACTGATGACTTAAAGAAAGCTTTTTATTATCATACAGAGATTTTAAAATTTATAAGGACAAAAATAAAAAACTACCGCTAATAAATAGGACTTCATGTGGTCGGAACGACCCAGCATGAAGACTCGGCTGCACTATTTATCCACAATTTGGAGGACATCCCCGCTTGCAGCGCCCCTATTCAGCTACCGGGCAAATGCGGCAGCAGTGGTTTTCGGAGTGCATCTTTCCACCCGTTGGATCAACTGAATATTTTGTAAAAAGCTTTGAAATGAACATTTTAAAGGATAGCTTTGGAACAATAATTTATTCTGAAACGAGGAAGTGATACAATGGAAATAAGCGACATAGAGTTTCGTATACACAGATGTTAGCGGTAATTTTATGGAACAGCTTTCCAATTGACAGGATTGAAAAATGAAACAAAAACTGGCACTAATCTTTTTGCTCTTGACAACGTTTCTTGTAAACGGACAGACACTTTATTCAAAAGCGTATGGCAATATCAATAGTCCAGCAATTATATTCATTCACGGTGGACCGAGTGGAAATTCAACTCTTTTTGAAGCCACCACAGCTCAACTTCTAGCAGACAAAGGTTTCTATGTAATTATTTATGACCGCCGTGGCGAAGGTCGTTCAATAGACTCAACGGCAACTTTTACATATCAGGAGGCTTTTAATGATCTAAACGAAATTTACCAAACATATCAAATCGAGAAAGCTAATATTATTGGACACAGTTTTGGAGGATTAGTCGCTACATTATACTCGGACAAATATCCGGAGAAAGTAAAATCTTTAGTCTTAGCAGGTGCTTTATTCTCACAGCAAGACACTTATAATCACATATTAAAATCGGTAAGACAAATTTACCAAATTAAGAATGATACTTTAATGTTGAAAAAGGTCAACGAAGTAGAAGGACTTAATAAAAACTCTGTAGAATATCGAAAAGGCTGCTATGAATTAGCAGACAAAAATGGTTTTTTTGAAATGCCCAAACCAACAATGAAAGCTAACAAATTACGACAAGAATATGAGACAAGTGGGTTTTATAAAACCAATATCCGAAATAATCAGGCACCTGTACTTTTCTATAAAAATGAAGCGCTCAATAACATTGACACTAAACCAGTTTTAAGAAGACTAAAAAATAAGGGTGTGAAACTTTTTGCTATTTATGGACGACAGGACGGAATTTTTTCGACTTCGCAGATAAACGATATGACTAAAATAGTAGGAAAAAGTAATTTTTTAAGCATGGACAATTGCTCACATTACTTGTTTGTTGACCAACAAGAGACTTTCATTGAAAATATTGAAAAATGGATAAAGTAAAAACTACCGCTAATAAATAGGACTTCATGTGGTCGGAACGGCCTAGCATGAAGTCTCGGTTGCACTATATCCCCACTTGAATAGCAAAATACCCGCAAGCCGGATTTCAGTACTTCGTTAACAGCAAATTAGTTCCCGATGGTTATCGGGGTGAAAAGCAATACTTCGTAGGGAGTTTATCGGTTAGATCCTGGCCTGCTTTTAGTTGAGGAACAATGGGATGTATAATATGAAAGCACATCAAATTTGTAAAATTCAGTAGGATTGATTAATTTTGTTGTCGAATTAGATAACAAAATATGCCCACTATCAAGATGATGGATTCCGTCAAGATAGATGTATATTCAAGAGACCATCTACCTCCTCATTTTCATGCAATCTATGCTGAATATGAGGAATTAATCGAGATAGAGACTTTAAAAACCTATATCGGCAAGCTACCGGCAGTACAACGTAAAAAGGTGATGGATTGGGCCAAGGAGAATAAAGAGTATCGAATGGGTATTTTTAAACAATTAAATCCAAGATGATGAGACAAAGACTTCATTTACCCAGGATTATTAAAATTGAGAAGGTCGAAGGGTTTAAAATTCAGTGCATGTTCAATAATGGCGATAGCAGGATATTGGATTTTGAAAAAATATTCAGCGATTGGAATGTTTCAGAGCAGGATGCTGAATATAAATTACTTGGTTTGAAAGAATTTAAAAAAGTAGGACTGAGAAATTATACCTTGTCATGGCCAAATATTGGATTTAAGATAAAAAATGAAAATGGACAGATTGAAAAACATCCTTATGAAATAGGCCCTGATGTATTATTTCAATTGAGCCAACCGATTGATACCAATGAAACAAAACTTGGCAACATCATTAAATCGGCAAGATTAAAAGCTGGACTAACCCAGGATCAACTTGCTATGAGAAGTGGCACGACTCGGTTTTATATTTCCAGGATTGAGAATAACAAAACGGATGTAGAAATGGCCACATTTAGAAAGATTATCGAGGCTGGATTGGGAAAACAATTAATCCTGACTATTGAATGAGAGTAAATATTCATTAAATTTACTCTATTTAAACCACAACCTAAACTTACGATTTTAAATCAACCATGAAAAGACCAACCTTTTTATCACTTTTACTGCTACTGTTAACGGCGTTCAATTACGCATCGGGCCAGGATTTGAAAATCAATGATTTGGAGTATTTTGAGACGCAAGGGGTCAATGTGCTTGTGTATAGTAACCTTTTTAACGGGGGGTTTAACGATGAGAAGAACGCGGGTATAGAATTGATTCACCATGGTGTCAGAACTGCACAAGGCGGTGCGGTAAGACTTTCCAACACCCCCGAGCAGTGGGATTTGGTTCCTGTCATCTCAAATAGGAAGGTAGACCGTGAGTCGAAAACCATTGAGGCTACCTTAAGGTATGAAGACTATGATTTTAATTCGCGGGTAGTTGTCACAGCTAAAGGTAAAGGCGTTGAGATCTCTGTTTACCTTGACAAGCCTGTTCCTACGGCTCTGGAAGGGAAAGCGGGATTTAATCTTGAATTTCTACCTTCGCAATATTGGGGAAAGATCTATTTGATGGATGGGCGTCCCAATCGGTTCCCGCGCTATGCGGTCAGTAATACCACTACAAGGCCGAACAGTGAAAAGATTAAGCAATTCAAGGGGTACGTCACTGCCGACGACAGGGGTACGGGCCAATTCGTCGATCCCCTTCCTTTGGAAACTGGCCGTACCTTTCTTCTTGCGCCCGATGCCCCTGAACGTTTGGTGAAAATCACTTCCCCTGATGCCGATCTGATGCTATTTGACGGCCGCATGCTGGCACAAAACGGCTGGTTTGTCGTTCGTAGTTTACTTCCGGCAGCTAAAACAGGCAAGGTTTTGACCTGGACCATTGAACCAAATGCCATTAAAGGTTGGACCAGGGAGCCCAATATTGGTTTCTCTCAAGTGGGCTATCTGCCTTCGCAACCAAAAGTCTCAGTCATTGAACTAGACAAGAAAGACAAACCACAGGCAAGCGCATCGCTCTATCAAATAGGCGACGACGGCAATGCAACTAAAGTATTCAGCGGCGATATTGTACACTGGGGAGACTATTTTAAATACCACTATGTGAAATTTGATTTTTCTTCAGTGAGGACCCCGGGGATTTACTACATTCAGTATGGCAACTTTAAAACAAATAACTTTTTAATAGAAAACAGCGTTTACGATTGGATTACTGACGCCACCAGCGATGTATGGATACCCATACACATGGATCACATGTACGTAAAGGAGGGTTACAGGGTGTGGCACGGCGAGCCTTTCAAGGAGGGTTATCTCCAGGCCCCGCCAAACACCGATCACTTCGACATGCATAGTCAGGGACCAACAACTGACACCCCGTATAAAGCGCTGGAATTGATTCCCGGATTAAATGTTGGCGGTTTTTTCGATGCCGGTGATTTTGATATCGAGACAGGATCAAACATTGGCGTGGTACAGAACTTTGTCCAAACATGGGAATATTTCAAACCCTTACGGGATGAGACTTTCGTAGATGAAAAGCATCGCTATGTGGATCTTCACCGCCCGGATGGGAAACCAGACATCTTACAGTTTATCGAGCATGGAACATTGAACCTGATCGCCCAGGCAGAGATTATCGGCCACATGTCACAAACGCTCTCCAACTCAGTACTCGATAACTACCATCACCTTGGCGACGCAGCCTCCATCACAGACGGGCTTCCCTATAATCCGAAACTTGGCCCCTATGAAGTTGCCCCTGACGGAAAGTCGAGCGGAGTGAAGGATGATATGTGGGCATTTACAAGCCGCAATCCCGGCCTTGATCTCAGGGCAGCAACCATGTTTGCCGCAGCAAGCCGGGCGTTGAAGGGATATAACGACGATCTGTCGGCAAGGGCATTGCAACAGTCAAAAAGGCTATTAAAGGAGGCTACGGAATTACTGGCCAGTCAGCCGAAAGATCGTGTTGGCAGGTTTGGCGGATCAGCAGACATTGCCACCAATCTTCAACTGTACATCTCAACGGGAGAGAAACAATATAATGATAAATTTCAGGAACTGTTATGGCCTGCACTTGATCGAAACGTTAGTTTCACCATTTTGACAGCAATGGATGCCATTCCTCATATGGACGCAGCCTACAAAGTAAAGCTCCGCCCATATGTTGTAAAATATAAAGAATACATCGACGGGCTTGAAAAGGATAACCCTTATGGAGTGCCTATTGGTCTTGGTAACTGGGCTGGAAGCGGAGAAGTGTCGAGCTTTGGCACCACCGTATGCTTTGCCAGCAAATATTTCCCTGATATTGTAGATGCCAGCCATGCTTTCAAAGCCACCAATTATTTGTTTGGCTGCCATCCGTATCACAATTATTCGTTGGTGGCAACGGTGGGCGCAGCACGTCCCAAAGCAGTATTTTATGGGAATAACAGGGCTGATTTCTCCTTCATACCAGGGAATGTTGCTCCGGGTATATTATTCAGAAAACCCGACCACTTTGAAAACTACGACGACTGGCCCTTTCTGTGGGGAGAAAATGAAGGTACGATTGCCGGAAATACTGGTTATTTAATTTTCGGATCAGCTTTTAAGAATTTGGTAACTCATACGCCAGAACACTGATGTATAAGAAAAAAGAAAAAATGGAACACTGATTTACACTGATATAACAGATTTACATTGATCTTTTATTTCATGATCCATACTTTTCATTTCCTACGAATCCTACGAATCCTACATCCTATTTCGTAAAAACGCATTTATATAGTTAATAACAAAATGCATTTTTACGAAATAGGAAGTAGGATTTGTAGGATTCGTAGGAAATGAAATTTGAGAAGTTAGTTGTCTTGTCCTGAAATAGGTTTACAGGAAGAGTAAACTAAAAACAGGACGAGTCAGATTTAAATCACCGGTTCATGATATACTGAAACTTTTTGTGTAATTTACTGCTGAATTTCAAGATCCACTTTTCATGATGCAAATTGTTGTTGCCCCCGATTCTATGAAGGAATGTTTGTCGGCCGCCAAGGTGGCAAGGGCGGTTTCAGAAGGAATCAAACGCGTATTCCCGGAGGCTAAAATTAAGTGTATTCCCATAGCTGATGGAGGTGAGGGTACAGTGGAAGCGCTGGTTTCTGCAACGGGTGGTACAATCGTTCCATGCCCTTCTGTGGATGCCCTAAACCGGCCGATACAATCCTTCTATGGCATCTTAGGAGATGGGAAAACAGTAGTCATTGAAATGGCAGCTGCTTCAGGAATTGAACTGCTTGCTCCCTTAGAGCGAAATCCATTGATCACTTCTACTTTTGGAACCGGGCTGTTGATAAAGGCAGCATTGGATGCAGGATTCACCCAGCTGATAGTTGGTATTGGTGGAAGTGCTACCAACGATGGAGGTGCAGGAATGGCTCAGGCACTTGGATTTGGACTTTTAGACAGCCATGGCTTTAATTTAGAGCTTGGCGGAGGTTCATTGGGCGATCTTCATTCCATTGACAGTTCTAAGGCTCATCCTTCACTTGGCATGGCTAAAATAACGGTAGCAAGTGATGTGCGTAATCCGCTATTAGGCCCAACAGGTGCAACATTTGTTTATGGCCCCCAAAAGGGTGCTACTCCTGAAATGCTGGAAATACTCGAAAGGAACATGGTTCATTATTCCAGCATTCTACAGCAGGAGTTGGGAATAGACGTTTCTCATCTAACGGGAGCAGGAGCTGCCGGAGGACTTGGTGCAGGACTCATGGCCTTTTGTCATGCACAAATGGTTTCAGGGTTTGAATTGATCAGCCAGTTGACCAACCTGGAGAAACACATCAGTGAGGCTACAATGGTTTTTACTGCAGAAGGAAAGATTGACGCCCAGACCGCCTATGGGAAGACCGTAAGCGGAGTGGCTCAACTTGCCAAGAGATATGATATTCCCGTAATTGCCCTTGCAGGAATGGTAGTTGGGGAATTACATAAACTCTACGAACAGGGAATCACTTCTATTTTTGCCATTGGAAATCATCCCATGAGCCTTGAAGAGTCAAAAGACAGGGCTTCAGAATTATTGGCCAATGCAACAGAGCAGGTTATGAGAACAGTGAAAGGGGTGGGTGTCAAACGGCTTCTACATTATGAATAGATAAGAACTTGCTTATCGAAGGCACATTTAAAAGTTTACGGTGATTTTCAGGTTCCAATTTTATTTCCTTATCCCCACGAATTAAAGATTCCAAAGGTATTCCCAGATATTCATGCAACAAGGTGATCATCTTTAAAGACAAGGGCCTTTTGCCATTCAGAACTTCTGATATTCTTGTTTTTCCTCCAAACATAGGTGCAATATCTGCTTGTTTAAGGTTCATTTGTTCCATTCTGAATTTGATTGCTTCAATCGGATCTGGAGCGACTATTGGGTAAAATTCCTGCTCATATTTCTCAACAAGCAAGGATAAAAGTTCCAATTCTTCTCCTTCAGGGCTATCTGTTTCAATTGGATCTTTCGAATTATTGATAAGGCTATAGATACGAGCACAAGCTTCATTATACTCTTCTTCTGTTTTAATTATTTTAGTTTTCATAGCTAATTGTTTTTGCATCTATTTTATCATATTCTGAGTGAGTTCCGAACCATACAATAAAGACTATCTTGGGTTTAAATTCAATATCAACAATCAACCTGTATTCATTCCCCTTGATATTGAAAACCACTCTCTTTGAACTCAATATACTGGCATTGGCGTATTTCATCTTCAATTCCTTCGCAGTGTTCCAATCAGAGTATCTTACTTCATAAATCCACGCTCTGAGTGAACCTTCAGCTTGTTTGTATTTAGTTTGTTTACAAAACTCACTTATTGTCTTTTCTTTGATGATTCTCATGCTATGCAAAGATACTAAAAGTTACCATATTTGGTAACTTAACGCGAAATATTTTTTATTACCTCCTACTTCTATAACATCAGCAATCCATTTTCCCTCAGATGTTTCATGCTTGTACCATTCCAGAAAAGTATAAAATCATTCCCGGTTTGTTCTTCGAAGCTTTTACCCAGTTCGGCAAAGGTGACGGATTGATTGCTGCTTACTGAAAGCTCTGGGAGATGTTCAAACATCCATTTCCCTTCTACCTGTGGAAGTTGGACGCTAAGGTTTCCCTTCTTATTGAAGAAAGTTAGTTCAGCCATTTCAAAGGTCTGGTTCTTTTTCTTTTTGGTAAAATACCTTACTATTGCAGGTCCTCCTATCCAGTAAACCTTTGCATGGGGACTTGAGGATTCGAAATCATTCTCATCAATGGCTTTCTGAATAAAATCAGGTGCAACTGTTGTGCGTGGAACTTTAAAGTCAAACCAATCCTGCAGGGGAAAATCGAAACAGATACCATGCATGTAATTGAACAGCGACTTGCGCAGCCCTTCACTAAAGAGTTCATGGTCGGCTCCGGTAGGATCATGATGAACAAGGTCGTTGTTGGCAAATGTACCAAGCTGTTCATTGACAATCGTTGCCTTAAACTGTGCAGGATTCAGTCCAACGGGACTGTGAGCCGTCATGGCAAACTGATGCCAGAA
>DMFR01000389.1:11893-20542 GCA_003450125.1 Prolixibacteraceae bacterium
GTTTCCTGTTCTGTTTCCGTTGGGAAGCCATACATCAGGTAGGCATGAACCATGATACCTGCACGGGTGAAATGATCGGTCACCTTAGCCACTTTGGCAACGCTGACTCCCTTGTTGATCATTCCCAACAAACGATCAGAGGCTACTTCCAACCCTCCCGATACAGCAATGCAACCTGATTCCTTGAGCAGCAGGCACAAATCATAGGTAAAGCTCTTTTCAAAGCGGATATTGGTCCACCAGACGATGGTCAGTCTTCTGCGTATAATTTCAAGGGCCAAAGCTCTCATCAGTGCAGGAGGAGCAGCCTCGTCCACAAAGTGAAAACCTATCTGACCAGTCTGCTGGATCATCTGTTCGATGCGGTCGCACAAAAGCCCCGCAGTATTGGGTTCGTACCGCTTGATGTAATCCAGCGAAGTGTCACAAAAGGTGCAACGTCCCCAGTAACAGCCATGGGCAAGGGTCATCTTGTTCCACCTCCCATCGCTCCACAGGCGGTGCATGGGATTTACAATCTCTATAACCGAAAGATAGTCATCCAACAGTAAATCCGAATAATCTGGAATCCCTACTTCCGACGGTGAAAAGTCACCGGAGGAAGAACCATTAACATATACTACTTCATCATTTAACCTTACAAAGGTCCTTTTCAGGTCAGTCAACTCCCGATTTCCATCCAGATATTCAATCAAATGAAGCAGAGGCGCCTCCCCATCATCCAAGGTAATATAGTCGAGGTAATCAAAGACCCGTGGATCAGTTAATGAGCGTAACTCGGTGTTGGGGAATCCACCACCCATGACTATCTGAATTTCAGGATAGTTTCTTTTCAACCACTGCCCACATTTAAAAGCGCAGTATAAATTGCCCGGGAAAGGAACCGACAGGGCAACAAGGGAAGGTTGGAACTGTTCAATCTTGTGCTGAAGCAGTCGCAATAATATGCCATCAATTAAGCCTTCTGGGCTTTTCAATTCCTGATCTATTTCATCGAATGTGGAAGCCGAACGTCCCAGTCGTTCAGCATATCGGCTAAAGCCAAAATGCGCATCCGTAGTCTCAACAATCAAATCTGATAAATCTTCCAGATACAGGGTGGAAAGATGTTTGGCCTTATCCAGTATGCCCATGGTGCCAAAGGCCCATTCCAACTCTTCGGCCTGGGCAAAGCGGGAGGCTTCAGGAAGAAAGTTCCCCTCACATATCACATGGGCCAGTGTATCATTTTTACCGTGAAGGAAGGCAATAACCGAATCGATGGTATGGATATATTCCTCCCTGAGAAGAATCATCCGCTGGCTGTTATCAGACCACTGTCCCTTTTTGTTTTCTATTGCATAAAACAAGTTTTCCAGGCCGGAGGCAGAAAACAGCTCCAGGATCACTTCAATTCCCAAATCACACTGATGGGAAAGAATGGATTTTGTATTTAAAAACCCCTTCAGATATGCAGTTGCCGGATACGGGGTATTCAACTGCGTAAAAGGAGGCGTGATCAACAATACCTTTTGGTTCACGGTTCAAATATTTAACTTCCAGTAAAAGTAATAACTTTGGGAACTTTGGTAAACTTTGGTAAAGTTTTATAATATTTATAAAACTTTACCAAAGTTAGATATTATAAAACTTTACCAAAGTTTAAATCTATAAAATTCCTAAACAATGAATGACGCTCTTTCTTTCGGACTCTTGTGCTTCACCTCGTTCTTTACCCTGATCAATCCACTGAGCACCATGCCCCTGTTTATGACCATGACCTCCGAGCTGAGCGAAAAACAAAGGACCCATACGGCCAAAAAAGCCACCTTTGTTGCCCTGATTACCATTGTCATGTTTGCACTTTCAGGGCAACTGCTCTTTAACTTCTTTGGCATATCGGTCAACAGTTTCCGCATCGTGGGGGGTGTGATCTTCTTTATTATGGGAATGGACATGCTTCAGGCCCGTATTGGACAGGTGAAAATTAAGGATTCGGAAGTGAAGACCTACATCAACGACATATCGGTTACTCCCCTTGCCATTCCAATGATTTGCGGCCCGGGAGCCATCACCAATTCAATTGTAATGATGGAAGATGCTTCCACTTATACCCGCAAGATCGTTCTCTTTACATCTATCCTGCTCGTGTTGCTGATCACCTATCTGGTCTTTTACAGTTGCTCACGCATCATCAAAATCATCGGGCAAACAGGCATCAACGTGATGATGCGCCTGATGGGCCTCATATTAATGGTAATTGCCGTTGAATTCTTCTTCAGCGGATTAAAACCCATCGTCCTGGACATGATTAAAGGATCATAAGCATCACTTCATAAAACTGTCTTAAAAATTTAAACACAAAGGAATTCACCACAGATTACACAGATAGACACAGATTTAAAAAATAAGAATAATCTGTGTCTATCTGTGTAATCTGTGGTGAATTGTTTTGAGTAATCTGTGGTGAATTGTTCTTACTTTCTTTTGTTTTAGGACGGCTTCATCAGTACTCCATAAAATCAAATCAGGGCTTCACCTATAGTAAAGCCCTAATTGTTGTCTTTTATTTGTACTCCTAGTTAATCGGAGTAAAAGTCACTGAATCCCAGAACAAGGTTCCCCAACCGGTACAAACTAACTTGATTTTATGTTCTTCTGTCTTGGTATAGGTCACTTCGCCAAAATCCATTTTGGCACCCGAGATCCTGGCATTGATATCCGCTTTCTTTACCCCATCCACATAAGCGGCAAACATGGGTAAGTCTTCTCCTCCCGACCAGATATTGGCAGAAACGGCATAATGGCCCTTCATCACCTTGGGGGTAGTAATTTCTATCCACCAGAAGCCCAGCATGGAGATGTTGTCATAGTTCAGAATAGGGGACCTTCCATGGTTGACCTTGTAATAGTAAAGCAAGTAGTCGCCCTGGAATTTGATCTTGGCAAATGAATTCTGACCATCATGCCATTTATAGTAATATTTACCATAGAAATCGCCTTCCTTAAATTCCAAATAATCTGTGGTCTCAAAGGTAAAGATGGCAGGTTCAGGATCAACCACCGGAAGTAAGTCCTTAATGGTATGTATTACCCCGTTCTTGGCAGGCAAATTAGAGGAAGTGACATTAAAGCCGGTATATTCTTTGGTCTTCGAATTCAGGTTTATTTTATAATCCTCTGCAATGGTGACAGATATGTTATTGTCTCTTGAGAGAATAGGATATATACTGGACTTAAAATCGGACAAGTAATAGCTGTTATTCAAACAATGGTATTCAATGTAACGGTAGAATGGGTTGGATTTTGAAGTTAAATTATCCGCTGTTCCACCACTCCAGGCAATCAGGTCGTTCACGTTGTTGATCCCCTTGCGCTGATAAGTAGTATCAGCCACGGCAAGGATGGTATACCGGTTACGGGCCATTTTGGTGCCGTAAGGGAAACTGATGGTTTGAAGAGTGTCCTTCAGTCCTGTCAGTTTCAATCCTTCTGCAAATATGGAATAATTGGGATCATCGGCCAATAAAGTATAAACATCCTTGGTAACGGGGTCAATCACCCGGTTAATGACATGAATATAACCATTGGCCGTGCGGATATCACGGTGTATAATTTTTGAGTATTTATTGATATAGATATCAGACCCCTGAAACTCAGAGGCTAAATAATCACCAATGGCATTGGGTTCTCTTAAAGATCCCAGGCCGATATCGCTGGAGGTAATCTCGGTTGACATGATGTGATAACGCACCAGGTCACTTCGTTGGGCTTCGGTAAAATCATCCAGTGAATTCACATTTTTCAGCTTGTAATAGCTAAACATGGCGGAGTCGGTAGGAAGCATGATGGTGAAAGGCCCACGGATGTTGAGCAGACTTCTTAAGCCGGTCATCACAACAAGCTTGTTGAATTCGGAATATTGATATGGATTGTTTTCTATATAATCACCTGCAACCTGCTCATCCGATTTTTTAATCCATTCATGGGGCTCAGGTTTACAATAAGTAAAAATAAAACAAATAAACAGGGATAAGAATAATACGGATTTACATCCCTTTGAAAAGTATTTATTATTCATATTGTTTGATATTAGTTAGTACGTCTAATTGCAAATTTAAGCATTTATGAAATCCCTTATCCACATTTGGCATTATATTTTCTTTTTATTATGCAAGAATGTCCCTGATTACTTATTGGATATAAATATCAATTTTACACCAAAAGCTGGAAGGTCCTTTGTCGGATTTTAAATTCCAACTGGATGAAAGAATGGAAATAATATTGCAGATTTGGTTGTGCTGGTAAATTTGAATAAATTAGCCCTGTCTAAAACTCAGTTGGTCAATCTTCAAATTGATTGATACACTTTTTACAATTAATAATTATTTTCTTTTTAATTTACTATTTCAATTTAACTATTTTAACGACCTCAAATACCGCACTTATAGATAAGGTTCCTAAACTCTTAAACGACTATAAATTACCGGCTATGGCATTTACTTCATCAGTAAAATTATCCAACGGGGTTGAAATGCCCATACTCGGATTGGGTGTATTCAAATCACATGAAGGAGAAGAAGTGGAACGTGCTGTTAAATACGCTCTTCAAATCGGCTATCGCAGTATTGATACTGCTGCCATGTACGGCAACGAACACGGCGTGGGAAGTGCAATAATTCAAAGCGGAGTGCCGCGCCAGGAAATCTTCCTGACCACCAAAATATGGAACAGCGACCAGGGCTACCAGTCTACCTTCCGGGCTTTTGAAGAAAGTCTGGAGAAATTGCAGACCAACTACATCGACTTATACCTGATTCACTGGCCAAAGGGAGAGTTATCCCTGCAAACCTGGAAGGCCATGGTGGAATTGTACCAAAAAGGAGAGATCAGGGCCATTGGGGTCAGTAATTTCATGACCCCCCACCTGAAACACCTCATGGAGAACGCTTCAGGCATTCAACCCATGGTCAACCAGGTGGAATTCCACCCCCGCCTGGTACAACCTGAACTGCTCAAATTCTGCCACGACAACCATATTCAACCCGAAGCCTGGACTCCCATCATGCACGGGATCGTGAATGACATCCCCGTTTTACAGGCCCTTGCAGTCAAATACCAGAAATCACCCGTTCAGGTGGTATTGCGTTGGGATATTCAAAAAGGAGTTGTGACCATCCCCAAATCCGTCAATCCGGAACGCATTCTTCACAATGCCGACATCTTTGACTTCGAACTTAGCGAGGAAGACATGTCCAAAATTGACCATCTGGATAAGTCTGCCCGTATCGGAGCCGATCCCAATAATTTTAACTTCTAGCCGACAGCTGGAAAAAGGCAAGCCAATAGATCGTGGAATTGGAATTTTTTGTTGTCTTGCTTATCTATTTAAAGTGACACGATACTTGCAATGCTTACCATTTTGAGATAATATTGGTACACTGGCACTTGCCTGCCTGCCAGACCTTGAAAGATTTGCTGAAGCCGAACCCCTTACTATTCCAAATATTCCCTTATAACCAAGGCCTACCTATTCAAGATTGAATCAATACTAAATCAATACTGAGTCCAGTGTAAATTGGTAGATAAATGGTAGATTATTGGTAGATTATTAGTTTGCATACGAATAATCTACCAATTATCTACCAATTATCTACCAATAATGTACCAATTTACACTGGACTCAGTATTGATTTAGTATTGATTCAATCTTGAATGGATATGAAATGAATAGAGAGTGGGTAGCTTCCCGATAAGACCCGAAGCCTTCTCAAATAGCCTCAGAAAGTAAAGCACTGCCAGGTGGAAAAACATCCTTTTCTACTGGTCCTGTTTTTCAGTTTAACTCAAAAACAAAAGGCCGTCCAGTGAAGGGCGGCCTTTCATTCATCTCCGGGGAAGGGGATGAAGATATACTGCAAGAAGATTACTTCTTGACAGTGGTTTTGATGCTGTCTTTCAGGGTAAGGCCTTCGGCAGTCATGGTCCAGTATTTATTGACCATATCGCCATCCCACATATTGCTTACATTCTCGATGTCATGGATCACGGATTTCATTTTATCGTTCATGAAAATGGATTTGCCTTCCGGTACCTTCAGGATCATGGAGACTTCCTGTTCTCTCCATTTGGCGTCATCCTTGAGCATATAATAGGGGTCCAGCTGCAGGGTAGAATCCTTTTGCGCAAAATTGTAGGTGATTTGCTCCACGTTCTTGAGGGCATCCTCAGTGTTGCTTCCGCGCGAACGTTTTTTGATCTGGAGTAAAAATTCACCCGTCGTGCTTTTTTCTATGGTAAAATATGGATGTCCAAGTAGTTTTTCTTTCCCGTTCACCTCGGCCACTTTCATGCGGTCGAAGTTGATATCATGGTCGATCAACGATTCATACAAATCCTCGTTCACATCCAGGTAAATGGTTTTGCAATTGTTGCATTCCACTTTCTGGGTAGCAGTCTGGCTGGTTTGCTTAGAGAAATTACCGGCCTGGTTAACGCCTACCACAATCAAAGTTATAAGAGCCAGCAACCAAATGGCGAATGTTCCCATTCCGATCAGCCGGTTATTGGTTTTGTACCTGAAAAGGAGTTTGGTCCCGATAAAAAGGATCACCAGAATTGGAATTCCAACGAGGAAAATAAGGGCAATCAGTGAGATGGTATAGGCTCCCGGGCTAACAAAGTGGTTGACCAGGTTGGACATGTTGATGTCCGAATCCCATCCGAAGTTCCAGGGGCCCCCGTGAAGGAAAGAATGGCCCATGACCATGGTGGTCACAAACCCGATCAGGCTGGCAATACCGGCCAGGATCAGGAAAGCGCCAAAGAGCAAAACCACCACACGAAGGACCACCCTGAGCGTACTTCCCACCACATCACCAAAGCGGTCCATCCGGGAACCGACCCTGTCGTTATCGGGTGAATGCATGAACTTGTTGTAACTCTCACCAACTTCCTTGACTTCCTCACGGATGGATTTTTCAATGTTGGAGATGGTGGCTTCCTTTCCCCTCATTTCGAGCCTTTGAGCCGTTGTCTTGGCTTTGGGGACTACGATCCAGAGTATAATATAAATCAGCAGTGATGAGCCCAGTCCCAGAAAAATTAGCAGTACAAAAATGACCCTGAGGACGACCATATCAATGTTAAAATAGGCGCCCAATCCTGAACAGACCCCACCCAGTACGCGGTTGTCGCCATCACGGTAAAGTCGACGGCGGATGGGTTGCTCTTGTTCCACCGCTGCGGCTCCTGGCCCTGTGGCAGCAGAAGGTTCCTGGTCCCCGGGTTCCATAAAGTCTTCGGCTTTTCCCATTCGGGCAATCACCTCATCGACCATGGCATCAGTGACGACTTCCACTTTATTGGCCGTTCTATCGATCAACAGTTCGGCAATGCGCGCTTCAATATCTTGTAGGATTTCCTGACCTTCCAGCGCCTTGCCGAAATGACGGTTCAACATTTGTAAATACCGTTGGAGTTTTTCGAAGGCATCTTCATCGATGTGAAAAATGCTCCCACTAATGTTGATTGTAAATGTCTTTTTCATTTTTTGAGATTTTTTCCGATTCGTTTTCGTTATACTGAAGATGACCTACTTATGTTGTTTGATCATTCTGACGGCCTCCACCAATTCGTCCCATGAATCGCCCATTTCATGGAGAAAGAAACGGCCTTCTTCGGTGAGTTCATAGTATTTACGGGGAGGTCCCTGGGTGGATTCTTCCCACTTGTAGGCCAGAAGGCCGTCGTTTTTCAGCCGGGTCAGCAGTGGGTATAATGTTCCTTCCACCACGATCATCTTCGAGACTTTCAATTCCTCGATGATATCGCTTGCATACAAGGGCTTCCCGTCGATGACCAGCAATATGCAGTATTCGAGAACCCCCTTGCGCATTTGAGCCTTTGTATTGTTCAGATCCATTGCTTTTATCCTTTTAAAATTCGTTCAAATAATCACTACAAAAAGTGGGTCATAATTTTATGTTGGTGAGACGATCGGTTTTTGGGTTGGTTACAGTTGTAAGGAACTTTATTAAAACCTCTACCTTCTCTTACATTGTTATTGGCTTTACAAATATACTAACTTTAAATGGTACTTTGCAACACAAAGTACTCGGTGCTCGACTGAACGCAAAAACTGAGTGGTGCGCGGGGTCAGGGTCGGAGGCGATCAATGGGGAAGTGGCTGCGACGCATTCGCGGTGCAATCGGCATGGGTTTCACCTGGGCGGTCGCATGGTCCATCGCGGGCCTCGTGCCGCGTTGGTTGTTCGGCTTCAATACCGACGCTCCTTTCCCTATCATCTTCGGTGTGCTCGGCTTTATTGCCGGGGTCATATTCTCCGGGCTCCTCATGCTGACCGAGGGCCGTCGCGGGTTTGATGAGTTATCGCTTCCGCGCTTTGCGGCGTGGGGTGCCGTGGGCGGTTTCCTCCTGTCGGCGATCTTCACCAGGGCCGCGTCCCTTGGCTTCGGAGACGCGCTAGCGATTGTCCCCACGTTCGCCGTTGCGAGCGCGATCTGCGCTTCTGGTTCGCTCGCTTTGGCCAGGCGAGCGGGAATGCGAGAATTGCCCGACAGTCGTGGGGATACCGCCGAGGCCGAACTCGCCGACCATGAGAAGCGGCAATTGCTTTGAAGGAGTTGGGCGCGCGGGACGTGTACGTT
>DMFR01000049.1 GCA_003450125.1 Prolixibacteraceae bacterium
GAACGAAACCGCTATGCAGAAAGTAGTGACAGAGATTATTACTATATTGTATGCATCCGCGACTATAGACTCGCCGGGCAGGTTTCACCCAATGAATATGTGCACAATGATATAAAAAACCTGATTTTGAGTAAACAGAAGATTCAATTTCTCAAACAAATAGAAAAAGACGTTTACAAAGAAGGAGTTGATAACAAGAAAGTAAAACTATATAAAACAAAAAATAATCGTTTATGATCAGAAAAATAATTGGTTTATTTATCCTTGCGGGATTTGTGGCCTTAAGCAATCAAACCAATGCACAAGATAAAGTTGTTGACCAGATTGTAGCTGTTGTAGGTAAAAACATTATCCTTAAATCGGACATTGAAGGTATGTTCCAGCAGCAACAGGCCCAGGGAATAACTTCCGAGGGAGATATGAAATGTGAGATCCTGGAAAATCTGCTGGTAGAAAAACTCTTGCTGGCCGAAGCAGAACTCGATACCACCATCATTGTTAGCGATAGTCAGATCAACCAGAACCTGGAACAACGTATCCAGTATTTCATTTCACATCTTGGATCAGAAAAAGAGGTGGAAGCCTATTTTAAAAAGTCGATCGTCGAACTTAAAGCCGACATGCAGGATGTAATCAAAAACCAGCAGATGACCCAGCAGATGCAGGCAAAAATCCTGGATAAGATAACCGTGTCCCCTGCCGAAGTCAGATTACATTTTAAAAATCTTCCTGAAACAGAAATCCCTCAGATTGATGCCCAGATTGAATATGCCCAAGTTACTGTTCAACCGACCATCAGCATGGAAGAAGAAGACCGCATCAAATCAACCCTGCGTGAACTGAAACGACGCATTGAAGCCGGAGAAAGCAGTTTTGGCCCACTTGCCATCATGTATTCGGAAGATGCTTCGGCCAAAGATGGCGGGGTACTCGATTATGCAGGCCGGGGAAGTCTTGATCCTGCCTATGCCGCAGCAGCTTTTAACCTGAAAGGAGATAAAATATCGAATGTCGTCAAGAGCGAATTTGGGTACCACATCATCCAGGTCATTGACCGCAAAGGCGAACAGATCAAGACCCGCCACATTATCATGATGCCGAAGGTTACACCCAAAGCCATGGACAAAGCATTTAACCAGATCGACAGTATTGCAGATTTTATCCGCAAGGGGACCTTTAAATTTGAAGAAGCAGCCTTACGCTATTCGTACGATAAAAACTCACGCAACAACGGCGGAGTGGTCATCAATCCTGAAACAGGGGAATCGAAATGGAAGTTGACAGAACTTGACCCTGATGTAAGTAAAGTCATTCCCAAAATGAACATCAACGAGATCTCGAAACCCTTTTTAACGATGGACGACAAGCAGCATCAGGTCTATAAAGTTGTAAAACTCCTCAACAAAATCAATGCACACCCTGCCAACCTGCGTGACGATTACGTTGATTTGAGCAACTTGTACATGGCTTCTAAAAAGGAAAAAAAGATGGATGAGTGGATTCGCGAAAAACAACAGGGAACCTACGTACGCATCGATCCAACCTATGTAAATTGTAATTTCAAATACAAGGGGTGGATTAAATAGTGCCTAAAGTGAACTAAAGTTTAAAGTGCCTAAAGTTTAACAGAATAAGGAAAAGATGACTTTTAAAAATGAAGTTGAAGCGGTTAACGCGCTGAGCATTAAGTTTGACCAGTTGCGTTCAGAAATAAAGAAACGGATTTACGGACAGGATGAAATCATCAACCAGGTATTGGTGGCCATGTTTAGCAGGGGTCATTGCCTGTTGATCGGTGTCCCGGGACTTGCAAAAACCTTGTTGGTCAATACCATTTCCGAAGTACTGGGACTTCAATATAAGCGCATACAGTTTACTCCTGACCTGATGCCGTCGGATATTATAGGAACTGAAATTCTGGATAAAGACCGTGAATTCAAATTTATACGAGGGCCTATCTTTGCCAATATCATCCTGGCAGATGAGATCAACCGTACTCCGCCCAAGACACAAGCCGCCCTTTTGGAGGCCATGCAGGAACATTCGGTAACGGCAGCTGGTCAAAAATACTTGCTGGACAATCCATTTTTTGTTCTGGCTACCCAAAACCCCATCGAACAGGAAGGGACTTACCCGCTTCCCGAAGCACAGCTCGACCGCTTCATGTTCTCCATCTGGCTCGATTATCCAAAGTTCGCTGACGAATTGATCATCGTACAAAATACCACTTCCGACTTCTCTGCCCATTTGAATGAAATTATCTCCAAAGAAGAGATCCGCTATTTCCAGGACTTGATTCTGAAAGTTCCGGTGAATGATCATGTACTGAAATATGCTGTCAGCCTGTCATCGAAAACGCGTCCCAATACTGAATTGGCAGCACCGGTAGCCAATAAATACTTAAAATGGGGAGCAGGGCCACGTGCCTCACAATACCTTGTTCTGGGGGCTAAAACACATGCCGCCCTTCAGGGAAAGTTCTCTCCCGATATTGATGATATCAAAAAGGTAGCCGTCAGCATTCTTCGCCATCGTATCATTAAAAACTACAAGGCCGAAGCTGAAAACATTTCCGTTGAAGACATCATTTCGGAATTGATGAAATAAGTCACAGTGATCAGTGACAGTGATCAGTTACAGTATACAGTTGCAGTGATCAGTCGCAGTGATCAGTCGCAGTGATCAGTGACTGTCAAGACTGATCATTATTCTTGAATATTATTACCTAACACTGAGACTGAACACTGAGACTGATCACT
>DMFR01000396.1 GCA_003450125.1 Prolixibacteraceae bacterium
TCGGAGATGTGTATAAGAGACAGCAATTATTAAGAACGTATTAAGAACAAATTAAAAATTAATGAAGCCCTTTTTTGATGGCATCATAGATCGCCTGGTGCATGGCAGGCCTTATATTGAGATCAGATATCGCAGAATTATTCCTGGTGGGATAGACCCTGTTGGATAGAAAAATGAACAACAGCTGGTTTTCAGGGTCCATCCAGGTAAAGATTCCCGTAAAGCCCGTATGCCCGTAACTTGAAGGACTGGCATCAGGGGCAGGAAAGGTGTTCTTTATCCCCTTGAGTCCCGGATTGGGTCGGTCAAAGCCAAGCGCCCGACGGTTGTTGGACTCAGAAGAGGGCGCCTTGGTAAATTCACTGACCGTTTCTGATGAAATATATTGTTTCCCTCCGTAATAGCCCAGCTGAAGATACATCTGCATCACCTTTGCCAGGTCATTGGCAGAACTGAAGAGTCCAGCATTGCCGGATACTCCGCCAAGCATGGCTGCCAGTTCATCATGTACAAACCCTTGTGACAATTCTTTTCTGAATGTGAGGTCTCTTTCCGTGGGGGCAATCTGTTCGATTGGAAACCGTTCATAAGGCTTAAAGCCTGTAGTTACCGTACCCAAAGGTTTATAAAACTCCTGGTTGAGATAATCGGGAAAGGATTTTCCCGTCAGTCTTTCAATCATAAAGGGAAAAAGACTGAACCCAAGATCAGAATATACATATTCTTTTTTGGGAAGCAGGGGTGATTTGACGATATCCTGAATGATCTGGTCCTTAAAATCATTTCTCTCATACAGGTCTTTTGAAATACGCACCTGGTAATCTTCTTCCGGCTGGCTTTTGAAAACACCGTTGCGCAATCCTCCTTTCTTCCCGGGTTCGATCTGGAAAGGGAGCCCACTCTGAAGGCGGGCCTGATGAATCAATATATCACGGAGCGTCAAGTCAGCCTTGTTAGTCTTTTTAAATTCCTTAAAGTAATTTGAAAAAGGCTCATCCAGGTTGATCCGTTTTTCATCGTACAATTTCATAATAGCGGGTAAAGGGGCCGATATTTTTGTGACTGAGGCAAGGTCATAAAGATCTCCACTTTTTACAGCATGATCATTTTCGTAGGTGAAATAGCCATAACACTTGCTCAGGATCACCTTACCTTCTTTTGCAATGATTATCTGGCATCCCGGAAAGGCCTTTGCTTCAATGCCCAGTTTGGCAATAGAATCAATTTTGAACTGTAGATAGTTGGAATTGATTCCTACTTCTTCAGGTAAGGTGTATTTCAACCTTTGAATGGCTTTTAAGTCAATTCCCGAACGAATGGAATAAAGGCCATTCAAGGTAACAGGTAGTTTGCCACTGGCGTTGGTTGCTCCAAAAACCAGCTGTGCAGCCATCTCCTGAGCATCTTTGTCGTCCTGGTAAGCAACTATCAGGCTTTGGGCATTTGATAGCGCTGGCAAATAGGGTAAAGCATAAGGGTTACCAAAGAAACAAATTACCGTGTTTCGGTCTTTGAGCCTTTCCATTAAACTGATTTCCTGATCCGTGATGCCAAAGCGGCGGAAAGGATACATCCCCGAGCCGTGTATTCCTATGATGATAAGGTTATAGGGACTCAGCTGATTGAGTAAGGCGTTGACTTCCGCTTCTGTGGGAGACTTACTGACATTAAAATGATCCATGGGCGCATAATTCCCAAGCATCTTCTGAAAGGGTAGTGTCTGATCGGAATTGATCGATAAACTGGCCATTTTAAGGGTATCCAATTGTTGTAAGGGCAGAATGTTTTTTCGGTTAACAAGAACCGTCATTGATTGTTCCTCAAGCAAGCGCTTGGTGAGCAGAAAGCTGTTTTTATTTAATTTCTCATTCAGGTCTTCAGTTGTTACCAGTTTCTTTTTGTCAAGTCCAAGCCATTTCTTTACCATTAAAACCTTCCGACACTTCTCATCAATCTCCTCCATCGAGAGTTCTCCGCTTGCTACAGACAATAACACCGCCGCAATGGCTTTATCCAGTCGAGGTACAATTTCGACCATATCGTTCCCGGCTTTTAAGGCTTTAACCACCGATTGGGCTGAGGTATAAAGGTTGCTCACCCCTTTCATGTTCATGGCGTCGGTGATGACCAATCCCTTAAACCCCAATTCTTTTTTCAATTTGTTGTTGACAATCTTGGCAGAGAGAGTTGCAGGAACTTTTGCATTTTTATCAAGTGCCGGAACATGTAAGTGCCCTGTCATTACAGCTCCTATTCCATGCTTGATAAGGTATGAAAATGGATACAAATCAAGAGAATCGAGCTGGCTTTTGGTGCGCAGAATTTCAGGAAGTCCTAAGTGTGAATCTGTCTGTGTGCTCCCATGGCCGGGGAAGTGTTTGGCAGTAGCCAATACCCCTGCATCCTGCATCCCGCTGGCATACAGCCATGACTTGCGGGCCACCTGTCTTTTGTCTTCACCAAAAGAGCGGAAATTGATAATTGGGTTGTCAGGATTGGTATTGATATCGCAAACAGGAGCCATGTTCATGTGAATTCCCAACAGGCGGCATTGTTGCCCGATTTCATAGCCCATCTTATAGATCAGCGAATCGCTGGTAATAGCGCCCAGGGCCATCTGAACCGGATAATTCAATGTTGAATCCAGCCTGAACCCCAGCCCTGTTTCAGCATCAATGGCAACCAACAGGGGAACATTCGATTGTTGTTGAAGTTTGTTACTCATTTTAGCCTGAGCGACGGGTCCTCCCTGCATAAATATGATTCCTCCAACCTGAAAGTGATTCACCAATTTGATCAAATCTTCCGTATTTGGATTTTTTAAATTGGAATAGGCCTGAATCATAAATAATTGTCCGATTTTCTGATCGAGGCTTAATTTATTCATCAGGGAATCCACCCATGGATCACTGGTTTTTTTTAGAAATGGAGGATTCTCTTGTGCAAAGCTGTTTCCAAAAACTAAAAGCAGGGCCAATAATGTCGTTATGTATAATTTCATGTGTTTATAATTGCCTTTTAATTGTCACATGGAACCCGCCCATAGACATACTACTCTGTGAAAAAGAATTACTCATGGCTCGTTTCATGCTTTTTTATCTATTCAGCCTGTAAAGATAAAAACAATAAATGCTCCCGAATATTTTAAGCGTTGATTTAAATCGCCTAATCCCACTTCTAACTTAGTGATTATTTAATACCGTTAAATCTGTCCAGTGGTATTTTATAATTCACAGTAAGTTAGGGCTATATAAATTTCGTTCTGTTTTCACCGTCATTTATTTTCATCTTTTGGGTATAGATGAAATAGTTTTCAACACATACTTGCCCGATTGTTAAAAAATGTAAAAATCATTTCTTACTTTTGGTATACCAAGTGTGTTAAATAAACGTTATCCAGAAAAATATTATCCTTGAAGAGACTACTCTACATATTGACCCTAATCCTCACAGTGGGCTATTTATTCTCCTGTGAAGATGAAAAATATCTTTCTTCCTCAGATGTAAAGCTTCGTTTTTCTACGGATACTGTAATGTTCGATACTGTCTTCACCACTTTAGGATCTACTACCGAACATTTGAAAATATATAACCCATACAATCAGAAGCTTTTGATTTCTTCTGTTCGCCTGGCAAAGGGAGAGATGTCCAATTTCAGGTTGAACATCAATGGTGTTTCAGCCAACGAGGTAAAGGATCTGGAGATTGCTCCTTTTGACAGTGTTTATATTTTTGTCGAAGTTACCGTTGATCCCAATGGACAGAATCTGCCCCTTGTGGTTAAAGATTCCATTCTTTTTGTCACCAATTCAAATCATCAGGATGTCGATCTTGTAGCCTGGGGACAGGACTTTAAACTGATCAAACAAAAGAAACTGCAGACTACCACCTGGACCAATGAGAAACCTTATTTGGTTTACAATTATGCCTTTGTGGACAGTAATGCAACCCTTACCATTGAGCCGGGCACTAAAATCTTCTTTCATAAAGATGCAGGCCTATATGTCAAAGGCAGGATCGTGGCCAAAGGAACGGTGGATAATCCCATTGTGTTTCAAGGTGACCGCCTTGAAGATGTATATGCCAATATCCCTGATCAATGGAGCCAGATATTGTTATATTCCGGAAGTAAGAACAATGAATTCTCGAATGTGGAAATAAAGAATGCCAACATTGGCTTACAGGTCGGTAATATTGAAGATGAAGGCTTTGCCACGGTAAAACTATATAATACGAAAATACAAAATATGGCCTATGCTGGTATTTTTGCCATGAAATCTGAAATTGAAGCTCAGAACTGTCTGATCACCAATTGCGGGTCTTTTGCCGTTGCTCTGCTGGTTGGGGGAAGTTATGAGTTTATCCATTCCACCATTGCCAATTATTGGGGAGGCTATTCATCAAAAGTCCGCTCGACTCCATCTGTGCTGATTCAAAACTTTGTGAGTGTCAAAAAGGATCAACCGGATTACGTAGGTGATCTTTCAAAGGCAACTTTTTCAAATTGTATCATTACCGGTAATGTATTTGATCAAAATGAACTGCTTTTGGTGAAAAGAAATGATGCCCTGTTTAATTACAAATTTGACCGGTGTATCCTTCAGGTGGCTGATACCTTTAAAACCTCCAACGAAGAGCATTATTTAAATATTATGAAGGGGATCAATCCAAAATTTGTTGACCCTTACAAGAAGTTCAACTTTGAACTCGATACCTTAAGTCCTGCCAAAGATTCCGGGAAAGTGACCATAGGACGCCTGGTGCCTGCTGATTTAAAAGGACGTGATCGCCTGCTGGATAAAGGTCCGGATATTGGGGCCCTTGAACGTCAGGAAAAGTCAGCCAAATAGATTTTCATTCTCTTGTGCTCCAGGCTATCATTTCCAATAAGCTTTCATCTGCTTATTTTTTTTAACACATAGACACATAGGACACATCGTTTAAAATTGTTCTTTGTATCTATGTATTCTATGTGTCCATGTGTTTATTTTTCATTTTGTTTATA
>DMFR01000127.1 GCA_003450125.1 Prolixibacteraceae bacterium
ACGCATTTCTGGGATGAACCATTTTTATAAAAACATTCTTAACAATATGAATAGTGTGATGGAATTCCTAACTTGCACTTCCTTAAATTGAAAAATTAAATCAAACAAAAGTCGGCTAAGAGCAAGGATTTATTATTGAACGAAACTCGCTTTGAAGATTTAGAATGGCGAAAAAGAAAGGCAACGGGACGGAACCTGCCCACATGAAACAGGGCAAAGCAGAGGCAGGCGGGGAACCGTTGGAGAAACAACTCTGGAAAGCGGCAGATAAATTGCGCAAGAACAATGATGCAGCGGAATACAAACATGTGGTGCCGGGATTGCTCTTTCTTTATAAATAAATTTGAAAACCTAATTTATCCAAATTGTCAGAAAATTAAGAAGAATCAAAAACAAATCCGCACCCTCACAGCCCTTAGAAATACATGTTTGCCGAATTTGATGAGTGGGGGAGGTAAGGGTGAAAATATAAGAGTCATGAATGATAGAATTTCACCAAAATATTTGATGATGCTGATTAGCGATGTTGAGCAATCCATCGGAGACCAATTTCAAACACTTGAGAATATTAGGTTTTATATTGAAAAGTGGCAAACAGTTGAAGAAGACTGGAACAACACTTATGCAAATTTTAGAATTTGGGACTTCGGCAATGGAAAAATTGATTTACATACAACCTTACATAACATTGACGGAGAAACAATCCTTAAAATGGCAATAGACTTAGGTGTTGAAACTCCAGATTTTATTCCTTCAATACCAGTTTTTAGAAATGAAATTAAATCATCATTTGAATCAGCAAGTGCAACTTTCGAGAAAGCGTTTAAACAAATTGAAGAACACCCAGATATTGCTATTGGGCTTGTAAATTCTGCATTAGAAAGCATTATAAAAGAGATTCTTAAGGATGAAAGAATAACCACAAAACCCAAAAATGGTGAAACTCTCTATGGACTAACAAAAGTTCTTTTAAAAGAGTTTCAAATGTTTCCTAATGCAGACTTTCCAAGTGAAATTAATACGTAAGCATTCGGTAAACCCTGTATAATATTGTTCTCAAACAATTGATAGGTTTGACTTTTTATTTATAAAATAAAGACAAACCGATGCTTAACGAGAAAAAATTCAGGGCCATTTATGATGAGTTTCTTTCATCAGGTCTGAGCGTGAGGGATTATTGTTTAAACCAGCATTTCAATGAGGCTAAGTTTTATTACTGGCAAAACAAGCTCAAAGCAGATTTGCCACCTAAAAGTGGCTTTGTGCCCGTGGTTTTTGATAACAGGGGTGAGATCCCTTCCCGAAGAACTTCGTTAACGGATCATCCGCTGATAGCAAAAAAGGGGGATACTCCGGCCCCTGCCGTTTTCTGTGAGATAAGCTACCCGGGTGGGGTAAGCGTAAAACTGAGTGGGATGCCCGATTTACATTTGCTGCAATCGCTCATACTTTTAGCAACCCGCTGACATGTTTCATTTGACATCTTCAATGCGGTATTACCTGTATTCTTATCCCACGGATATGCGCCGCAGTTTTTATACCCTGAGCGGAATGGTGACCAATCAGATGGGGCGCAATGTGCAGGACGGGGACGTGTTTATTTTTATCAACCGCCTGTGTACGGGCATGAAACTGCTTCACATGGAATGCGGTGGCCTGGTGATCTACCACATGAAACTGGAATCTGGTTGTTTTAAACTGCCTGTTTTTGATCCGGACACCCAGACATTTACAACCTCCTGGCAGGACCTGATGATGATGGTCCAGGGTATTGACAGCCAGGGAAAAGTGAATAAAAAAAGATGGAAAAAACCTTCAGAATAATATCTTTTTTGTGTGTTTTTATTTGGCTAGATGATTGATATTTAGTATCTTCAAGCCATCAAAAACAAGGCAAAGATGACCACTGAGGAGGAGTTTTTTTTACAACAAATATTAGAGGAACGTGACCGGCTTTTCAGGGAAACCTCGAGGCTTAAAGATAAGCTTACGGCCTTTGAAGACTTCGAATCAGAGAGAGCCTCTTATAAGCTGCAAATAGGCAAAAAAGACCAGCAGATCAGTCAGCAGGATCAGACCATAGACAGGTTGGATCAGACCATTGACAAGCTGGATCAGACCATCAATAAGCTCAAGGAACAGGTCCAGATGCTTCAGCGACGCATATGGGGCAAATCCAGCGAACGGTATATCAATGAGGATCCCCTTCAAAGAAGGCTGGATTTTGAAGGCCTTGACCTGCTCCCTGAGGAAAAGGAGATGGCCGAAAGTGCCAGGCAGGAAATCGAAAAACATAAAACCACTATTGCCAAAGAGGTAAAAGAAAAAAGTCATCCTGTACGTAAATCCCTGCCTGAAAGTCTTCCAAGGGAAGAAACCCATATTTATCCTGAAAATATCAACCCGGAAAACTGGACGGAACTTACTCCCGAGATCACCGAAGTACTGGAACGTGACCCTGCAAGGTGGTACGTCAGGCGGATCATACGTCACAAATACGCTTTAAAGGACAAAACCCTGGATGTGGAAAAGCAAATCGTTTGTGCAGCCATGCCTCCTCTTCCAATAGCCAAAAGCTATGCCGGGGCAAGCGTTTTAGCCGATATTATCATTGACAAGTATGTGAACCATCTGCCGTTTTACCGCCAGGTACAGATGTTTAAACAACAGGGCATATCCATTGCCCCGGCAACCATTAACGGCTGGTTCTCTGACGTGGCAGACCTTCTCAGGCCTTCTTATTTTAGGTTGAAGGAACTGGTTATGGCCTCGGATTATATCCAGAGCGATGAAACAACCCTTCCGGTGATCAACAATGAAAAGCACCAGGCGGTAAAAGGGTACATCTGGATGCTCCGCTCAGTGATTCCAAAGCTGGTGTTGTTTCATTATGACCATGGTTCGCGGGCACAAAAGGTGGCTTTGGCATTGTTTAAAGATTACCAGGGGGTGATCCAGAGTGACGGGTATGCCGTTTACGATATGTATGAGAACAAGAAGGGCGTTTTGCCCATCGGCTGCTGGGCACATGCCCGGAGGTATTTTGAAGAAGCTTTGAAGGAAGACAAGGCCCACGCTTCGTATGCCCTTGAGCAAATTGGCCTGCTTTATGATGTGGAAAGACGTGCTACGATGGAAAACCTCTCTTTCGATCAGCGTTCAGAACTTCGTTCACGCCTGTCTTACCCCATAATGACAGCCTTCGAAAAATGGCTGGTAAACGAGCATCCAAAAGTGCTGCCAAAAGGACGCATCGGGAAAGCCATCCGATATACCTATAACATTTACCACAAACTGACACGTTATCACCTGGAAGGGAGACTTAAAATGGACAACAACCTGGCAGAAAATGCCATCCGTCCCATTGCCCTTGGCCGCAAGAACTGGTTGTTCTGCTCAAACCACGATGCGGCAGAAAATGCGGCTGTTATTTATTCCATGATGGCCTGCTGCAAGGAACACGGGGTAAACTTCCGGCAGTGGATGGTATTCTTTTTGGAAAATGTCCACAGTTATGACACAAATTACAGCAAGGACCTGGCTGAACTACTTCCGCACAACTTCAAACCATAAAGCCAAAATTGTAATACATTCCTTTTAAAACTCTCATAGTTCTCTGAAAATGTTCAGAGAACTATGAGAGAAATTGTCTGTTTTCACAGAAACAATGCGGGTTTTACCGAATGCTTACATTAATACAATAGGAAGTGGTTTACTTTCAGCATGTGATGGTATTGAAACACTTCGAAGTAAAAAAACCAACTTTCATGGCAAAATGAATGACGATTATTTTATCAAAGACCCATTGTTTGCATATTTTGTAGTGAATAGTGTTACTTCTGTTGGATTGTTTTTGAATTCATTTTATAGAAGGAAATTTCCAAAAGTAATTCCTATTGATCAAACTGAGAATGATCCTTTTGAACTACCATTTTAATACTATTAATATATGGAACTTATTATTGGAAATTATATTGAAAATGTGTGTTGCGAAAGTTTCCTAGATCCAGAAACCAATCGAATAAGGGTTAGAGCATTGC
>DMFR01000257.1 GCA_003450125.1 Prolixibacteraceae bacterium
ACAAACAGGCAACTTGTACCCAATGGGAACCCAACCAGGTTCAAGGGCTTCTTTTTAAAACGTGTTGCTTATTTCGAACTCAGGTAAATAAATGAATCTCTTACCAAAGTTTTTGGGGATAAACTCCCTGATCGGTTAATCTTTGAATCTGTTCAATCACAAATGGTTTATCTTCCTGATAAGTTACGCCAAACCAGGGAGAATCAGCTTTTAGAACTTCCACTTGGGCCTTGCCTGCTTTGATCATCTCAAAAACAACAAAAGGAATATAGAACTCAGATTTTGGAACCTGAATATTTGAGGTAAGAAATTCAACAAATTGGTCTTCAATATTTTCAAAAACGGAAGGGTGAAACCCCCAGAAGTTCATTGAAACAGTTTCGTCTCCTGTAATTTCTATTGTTTCCTTATTTTCAGATTCGCAAAGTATCACATCACCTTCTTGCCTGATTTTATGGGTCTCTGTGATCTTTGTCAAAAGATTCTTGCCATCAGTTTGACACAATCCCCGGGAGACACTTCCGAAATCGGAGAGGGTTTTATCGAGTTGATAGCCTACCATTGCATATTTATCATCCCTGACAGATTGAGATAGAAAGCTAGCAATTACCTGGTAGGCTTGAGCGCCATAAAAATCGTCAGCATTAATGGCTGCAAATGGTTCCTGTATCACTTCCTGGGCCATAAGGACGGCGTGGCCTGTTCCCCATGGTTTTTCGCGGCCTTCAGGAAGCTCGAATCCCTGGGGTAATTTATTTAATTCCTGGTAAACGTATTCGATTTCGATTTTACCTGCTAATTTCGATTCAAAACGGGCTTTAAACGCCTCTGCAAAGCTTTCACGGATGACAAAAACAACTTTGCCAAAACCAGCACGAATGGCATCATAAACAGAATATTCGAGAATGGTTTCTCCGTTTGGACCAACAGGTTCAATTTGTTTTAAACCACCGTACCGGCTTCCCATGCCTGCTGCTAAAATTAAAAGAGTAGGTTTCATTTGTATTTATTTAAATCCAATTCTTATTGAGCGTAAAATTAGACTTTTATCTTTATATTTAAGAAGTCTTCATAAAAGGAATGCATTTTATTTCGATCTTATGATTAAATTCTCCATACTCTTTGAATAAATATACCAGCATGGAAAAGAGATTTTCCAGGTTAAATTTGATCATTGGGCGCTGAAATTATTGTTTGATCTTAATTTTTGTATTTTTGCTTACAAACTATTTAAACCTTAATTAAACACTATTAAATTTTAAGCCTTATGGATTTTAGAAAATTTATCATTATTCCTATTTTCATCGCTTTCCTAGCCTTCACTTTTATTCTGATTGATCAACTGATCAGCCCTTTGATGCCCATTGCCGGTAATAGTGGTTTTGGATGGGTTACCTTTCAGGCATGGGCGATGTATTTCATGGCCGGTTGTACCATTAAAGGAGGTATCCGAACTTTTCTGGGATATATCATGGGGATTATCGCCGCCCTTTCCATTATTTATATGGCCGGAGTTTTTGGATCAACCGGTACATGGGCATTCCCTATAGCCGTCTTTGTGGCTGTAATTCCGATGTGTACCATGGAGAGAGCCCATTGGTCTCTTGATTTTGTTCCCGCGTTGTTTATTTCATCTGCTGTATTTTTTGCCTTTACTGGTTTATACCCTCAAGCGACCAAGACTTCAATGGCCATTACAATTTTAGTATACTGCGCTATCGGTATGGTTTATGGCATAGTAACTGTAGGTGCAAGAACTGCATACGAAAAACTTGTTGCAAAACCTATTTAATACTTTGCATTTAATTACTTTTCGCCCCCTGAAAGCCTTATATTTGGACTTTCAGGGGGCGATTTATATAATCCAGTAAGGAATTAAACTGGTAACGATACTCTGAATATTTCATGCCGGGTATCTGTCTTAACTCACCTTGGTTAATTGTAAATGGATAGATTTAAGGTGCCGTGCGGGAAAAGATGAACGATACCAGGCATTGTGGTAAATAGTCCTTTAAATGTCACCCTTTGGCCTGAATCGACACAAATTGAAATCGGTAATGATATCCTTTTAAAGGAGATTTGCAATTTGTGAAATTCATAGAATTCGGGATCATTCTTCATCAGTTTTGCAACTGATGATTTGCATTCTCCTAAAAACAACTAATGCCCGATAAGAATCGAGCATAGTTGTAATGTAACTTTAAGTGCTTTTAATTTTGGATTCCAAGCTGTGTTTCGATCAAGCCTATTAAACTGAACAGGGATAAAAGGAATTGCAACCATCGAGTAATGCAACTGAATCCAACAATAATGTAATTTAAAGAACGACAATTTATTTAGCTAACCATAACCCAAAACATTTCACCATTATAGATTTCGCCTGACCAACCTCTTGATTTTAAAGTTTGTTTTTCATCTTCTCTAGGATTGCAGACGCTTTCTGTTCATAGAAACCTTTACCATTTACTATTTTCTGAAATTGTTTGATCGCTTTTTTGTCTTCCCTGGTTTGTATAAAACACAATCCGATATACCATTCTGCCTGCTCAATGAAAAGGTTATC
>DMFR01000256.1:0-390 GCA_003450125.1 Prolixibacteraceae bacterium
TTATTTAGTGGCCTAATGCATAAATATTTACGAAGGAAATGTTTCCGTTGGGATTTACCGGGCTGGAACAAGCATTAAACCTTACGCAGTGAATCTGTAGCAGTATGGACCAGATAACTTGAATGCATAACAAATATACAAAGACTAAAGTTGTGTTTGGCCAATTAAAAGATCTAATTTTCAAACTTTTCTGATCTTTCTGTTTCCTTGCTTCTAAACAACTGTAACCCGATCGGGGCTCGGCTGTTCTCCATTTCGGAAATTGCAAATCCTGTTCCCGGATTTATCCCTATTTTTCATTCATCTCCTCCTTCTACAAAGTCAATACCAAGTCAATATAAACTCAATACCAAGTCAAGAGATAATAGGTACATAATGGGTACATAATGG
>DMFR01000256.1:503-9294 GCA_003450125.1 Prolixibacteraceae bacterium
ATGGGTACATAATGGGTACATAACGTGTTCACAGACCCATTATCTACCCGTTATGCACCCGTTACCATCCCGTTAATACTGGAATCGGTATTGAGTCTATATTGACTTCGTATTGAACTGGTATTGATTTTATAACCACTAAAACTATTCCTATCATGGCTAAGATAAAAGAAGGAGCTCGCACAATGCTGTTGGGAAAGTTGGAAAGATGAATCAATGCCGGGTTGAAAGGTTCAAATGATTTCATGCCAGGCAATCCCAGAATAAAAATCACATCCAACCTGCCGATACTCCTCCTATTCCTGGAATACTTTTGCGGCTGCCATTACATGACACAACCATGACAATAGCATTTTGACACACAGAAAAATGATCATTAAGTAAAATGACAAATAAACACACAGACACCATGGAGATTTGCTATTCAAACTGAATCTAAATTAGGGCCTCTTCTGCATTTCATAAAAATAGCTCAATCGCTTATAATTGCTTTATTTTTATGCATTTCAGCTTCTATTCTGAAAGCATAAACCAATTGTTGCTTACAGTTAATAATTCGCCCCTTTTGTGGTATAAGATAAATCTTTTACTTTTGGTTCCAATTCTGAAAAAAAGGGCTTAGGTTACTGAGATCCACCTGTTTCAGAAAAGAAGATGGATATGAATTAAAAACCAAAGGTTCGCAATGAGTAAGACAGCCCTGTTTTTTGTACGCTGAGCATGTCTTGCAGGTAAAATAATCCAACTGCTGATCTTTAGAACACACGCAATTTAATGAAAAAACTATTTTTCTTGTTCCTGGTCCTTAGCTCTTTAGCGACGATGAGTCAGGAAGCTAAACCCAAAACGTCCTCCGTTGAGTTTTATGGTTTTGTTCGTTTCGAGTCCTATTTTGATTCCTATAAGGGACTAAATGCCGCCAACGAGCAGTTTTTCATCGTTCCCCTCTATGCCGGGGTTGATGCCAATGGGAAACATATCAACGAGACTCCTACTTACAATTTTTCCTCGATGGCTACCCGCCTGGGGGTAAGGGTCAGTGGTCCCGAAATCTTAAAAGCCAAGACTTCGGCCAATATTGAAGCTGATTTTGCAGGCGATTTACTCAATAATCCTGCCATGTTAAGGGTACGTCAGGCAAATGCCGTATTCAGCTGGACAAAATCATCGCTTTTGGTAGGCCAAACCTGGCATCCCTTCTGGAGCGGCAAAGTGTTCCCGACAGTGGGAGGTTTAAACACCGGAGCCCCTTTTCAGCCCTTTAACCGTAGCCCCCAGATCAGGTATGACTATCGTCCAAGTTCGAAATTTATTCTTTCTGCTGCCATGGTTTCAGAGTTTCAATACAAGTCGTATGGATTCTCAAAAATCGATGCCATGGATCCTAAGCTGATGACTTATTCTGATAAAAGTGAATGCTATAACCGAAATGCAGCTGTTCCTGAAATGATTGCCAACGTTGAGATGAACAGTGGCGGTTTTACCATTGGCGCCGGATCAAGCCTCAAATACATCAAGCCGACTCTCTATACTGTCGGACAAGATACAAAAAAATATGTTTCAGACGAGTTGCTGCAATCCCTTTCATTTGTGGGTTACAGCCAGTATGTCAAAAGCAAGTTCACCATAAAAGCAAAAGCTGTGTTGGGCCAAAATATGACCCATCTGAATATCCCAGGCGGCTATGGTGTAAAATCAGTTGATCCAACAACAGGGGCAATGACTTATACTCCCTATAACTCAATGACCAGTTTTGTCAATGCCGTTTATGGCGCCAAATACCAGGTAGGCATACTGGTGGGTTACATGAAAAATCTGGGGACAAAAGATGCTTTGTATAACTTTGGAACCGAGGCTATTCCATCGACTGTAACGCCTGGACTTCTTCCCAATATTGCCTCAGTATACCGTGTGGCCCCCAGCTTTGCACTTAATATCTCCAAATTGCGCCTTGTACTTGAATATGAATTGACCTCTGCCAAATATGGAACAGGCAGTATCGATATTAAGGATGGCCTTTATGGAAGTGCTGTAAATGCAACCAACAACCGGGCTCAGTTAATGATGATGTATTCTTTCTAAAATAGAAGTCATGTATTGGGAAAATGAACTTGAAACCTTGAATCGAACGGACCTGGAAAAGCTACAGGTTCAAAGGTTGAAAAACACCATTGGTTTGGCTATAAATTCACCCTATTATGGAAGTTTGTACCAGAAAATGGGATTGTCGGCTGATTCCATAAAGTCGGTAGCCGACTTACAAAAGCTACCCTTTACCACCAAGCAAGACTTGCGTGACAATTTTCCCTATGGATTCCTGGGCTTGCCTCAAAAAGAAATCATCCGCCTGCACAGTACAAGCGGGACTACAGGTAACCCAACCGTTATTTTCCACAGCAGGCACGATATTGATTCATGGGCCAACCTCATGGCACGTTCCCTGTTTTGCGCAGGAGTAAGAGATACCGATGTTTTCCAGAACATCTGCGGATATGGTTTATTTACCGGAGGACTGGGATTTCAATATGGAATTGAGCGCCTTGGCTGCCTGAGTATACCCGCAGGGGCAGGCAACAGTCCCCGCCAGATCAAGCTGATGCAGGATTACGGCACCACTGTCGCTCATGCTATACCGAGTTACCTGAATCGCTTGTTTGAAGTGTTCCAGGAGGAGGGATTAGACCCCAGAAAAGATACCAAGCTTCATACCTTTGTCATTGGGGCAGAACCTCATACTGAGGAGCAGCGCCAGAGAATTGAAGAAATGTTTGGGGTAAAAGCCTACAACTCATTCGGTTTAACCGAAATGAACGGACCCGGTGTTGCTTTTGAATGTACGTACCAAAATGGTCTACATATATGGGAAGATGCCTACCTGGTTGAAATTATCAATCCCGATACCCTTGCTCCTGTTGCTGAAGGAGAAGTTGGGGAACTGGTGATGACTACCCTGGATCGTCAAGCCATGCCGCTGATCCGATACCGTACACGTGACCTTACCCGTATATTGCCCGGAAGATGTGCCTGTGGCCGTACCCATGTGCGTCTTGACCGGATTACAGGAAGAAGCGACGATATGTTTATCGTAAAAGGCTGCAACATATTCCCCATGCAAATTGAAGGGGTGCTGATGAAAATCCCCGAGGTGGGGGCCGATTACCTCATTACTCTCGATACCATCAACGGGGCAGATGAAATGATCATTGAAGTGGAGGTAAAGAAAGATTGGTTCAATGGCGACATTACCCGCCTGGATAAATTATCGAGAATGATTACCGGTCAGATTCGCGATGAGGTATTGGTCAAACCTATAGTTAAACTAGTAGAACCGGGTTCCTTGCCCAAATCAGAAGGAAAGGCTGTAAGGGTCAAAGAACTGCGCATCGCTTTGAATTCATAACTGGCTGCCAGGTATTGGTTACTATCAAAAAAAGCGCTATCTTCATAGTTTCCAGCCATCAACCAGTTGCCAGAAGCAATAGGGCAGCAGCTGTCAAAACATAAATATACGAATTAAATCAACACAATAAAAATAGCACCATGGCATACCAGGTCTCCATATTTCTGGAAAACAAAATCGGCCACCTTGAAAGGGTAACAGCCGTTTTGAAAGCTGCCCAAATCAATATCCGAACCATGAACCTGAATCACACGGCCAATGGATGGGGAATCTTGAACCTGGTGGTCTCTGATCCCAAAATGGCCCATCAGCTACTGATTGAAAAAGGCTTATCGGCAGCGCTTCGTGAAATTGTGGTCATCGAAATGATGGACCAGCCGGGTGGACTGGATGATTTGCTCAAGGAAATTGTCAATGCAGGGGTCAATTTCACCAATGCTTACGGACGCTCGGGTTATGGAAATGAAAATGCCTACTTTGTAATCGATACCGAAGATGTTACCGATGCAAGACAAAAATTACTTCATGCCGGATTGAGTATCATGCCGGATGAATTGATCTATGGAACTCATTGATTGAGTATTATTGTTTTTAAACGAAATTATCCTTCAAACGAATAAGATGATCTGGAACGAAAAGATAGAATGTGCAAGCCGCGAGTATATGAAGGCGGTTCAATCTGAAAGGCTGATAGAAACGGTTAAAAGAATATATCACAATATACCCAGTTATCGCCAAAAGATGCAGGCAGCCGGCCTGGTTCCCGACGATATCAAATCGATCGACGACTTAAGTAAATTACCCTTTACCGTCAAAACTGATCTGCGCGATAATTACCCCTTTGGAATGTTCACTGTTCCTATGAGTGAGATAGTGCGTATTCATGCTTCTTCAGGAACCACGGGAAAACCAACGGTAGTAGGATACACCCGTAAAGACCTGAACAGTTGGGCTGAAGTAGTGACCCGTTCACTTTGCATGGCAGGTGTTCACCGCGAGGACATTGTGCAGGTGGCTTATGGCTACGGTCTTTTTACCGGGGGTCTTGGACTACATTACGGCTGTGAAAACCTGGGGGCTTCAGTAATCCCCATTTCAGGGGGAAATACCGAGAAGCAACTGCAACTGATGCAGGATTTCGGGACAACAGTGCTGGCCTGTACTCCATCCTATTCGCTTTACCTGGCCGAAGAAATGGAAGCTGCCGGAATCAAAAAGGAAGATTTGAAACTGCGCATCGGTATCTTTGGTGCTGAGCCATGGACTGAAAACATGCGCAAGGAAATTGAATCTAAATTGGGAATTAAAGCCATTGACATATATGGTCTAAGTGAAATCATAGGCCCAGGAGTATCCTGTGAGTGTGAGCACCAGGCCGGAATGCACGTCAACGAAGACCATTTTATTCCCGAAATCGTTGATCCAGAAACCCTGCAGCCACTACCCGCAGGTGAAATTGGGGAACTGGTCTTTACCACCATCACCAAGGAAGGAATTCCGTTGATCCGCTACCGTACCCGTGACCTTACCCGGTTAAATTACGATAAATGTGCCTGTGGCCGAACACTGGTTCGCATGGAAAAATGCAAGGGCCGAAGTGACGATATGCTCATCATCCGTGGGGTAAACGTATTTCCTTCACAAATTGAAAGCGTTTTGCTCGAAATGAGCGAAACTGCTCCTCATTATTTGTTAATTGTTGAAAGAGATGGTAACTTGGACACGTTGAAACTGATGGTCGAAGTTCAGGAGCAATTCTTCTCCGACGAAATTAGGCAACTGGAAGCCCTGCGCAAGAAAATAACGCACAAGCTTCAAAGTACATTAGGCATTTCAGTGGATGTAAAACTGGTAGAGCCAAAGACCATTGAACGTACAGCAGGAAAAGCCAAACGTGTAATTGACAACCGTAAAATGTAGGAGGAAAAGATATGATTATCAAACAACTATCTGTATTTCTGGAAAACAAAACAGGCCGGCTGAACGAAGTGACCCAAATCTTGGGAAATGCAGGCATCAACATGTCCGCTTTCAGTGTGGCCGACACCTCCGAATTTGGCATCCTGAGAATGATTGTATCTGAACCGGAAAAAGCCCTTACAATCCTTCGGGAGGCTGAATTTTCGGTAAGGTTAACTGATGTAATTTGCCTTAGTTGTCCCAACGAGCCGGGAGCCCTTGCGAGGGCGCTTAATATCCTTTCCGGGGAAAGCGTTTTTATCGAATACCTGTATGCCTATTCGATGGACAACAAATCAGCCAATATTGTGCTCAAACCTGACAACATTCAAAAATGCATCGAAGTGCTTCAGGCCCATAAAATGGAATTGATAAGCGCAAGCGAGATGTATAAGATTTAGATTTTATCGGTTCAAAACTTGTATCCCCGTTCGGTTGTTATCCTTGCAATGGGTTTTACAGGAAAGACTTTAAGATATTTTACGTAAATTGTCCCGGCATTGTCCGGGACTTTTAACTTTAAAACAGAAGATGAAGAAAATAGCCATACAGGGAATTGCAGGTTCATTTCACGAAGATGCCGCAAGAAGATATTTTGAAGATGAGATAGAGGTGGTGGAATGCAAAACCTTTACCAGCGTTTGCAATCTCATTGATTCTGATCAGGTTACCATGGCCGTTATGGCCATCGAGAATTCCATTGCAGGGAGCTTGCTCCAGAATTATGCCCTCATCCGCGATTACCATTTAAAGATCATAGGAGAAATTTACGTTCACATCCAGATGAACCTGATGGCCAATCCGGGCGTATCCAGGGCCAATATCAAAACCATTTACTCGCATCCGATTGCCATTAAGCAATGCGCCGAGTACCTTGAGAATTACTTCCCCGATGTTCGTATCATCGAAAATCAGGATACAGCAGCCTCAGGGAAATTGGTTCATGATCAAAAATTAACCGATGCCGCTGCCATTGGCAACCAACGTACGGCGGAACTTTACGAACTGCAGATACTCGATACAGGTCTCGAAACCAACAACAAGAACTATACCCGTTTTTTGATCCTGTCCAAACATGCAGCTCCCAACGAACTGAGCAACAAAGCTTCCCTGTGCTTTGAAGTGGGCCATTATTATGGGGCGCTGGCCCATGTTTTGAATACCTTTGCAGAAAATCAGATCAACCTGACAAAAATACAATCGGTGCCTATTATTGGCAAGCCCAACGAATATACCTTCCATGTTGATGTGGAATGGGATTCCTTGAAAAAATACGAAAAGGCCATTCATGCCATCCTGAAAAATGTTTCAAGTCTTTCAATTTTAGGAGAGTATGTAAGGGGAGAATTAGCTATTCACAATCTATAAACTAGAGAATATGAGCAAAATTGGATTGTTTTTCGGTCCTGTAAAAGGTTCCGTTAATCGTGTGGCCGAAAAAGTAAAAGCCGCTTTGGGAGAACAAAACGTTGAAATGATTTCTGTGCACGATGCCAGTGAAACTGACCTGGCACAGTATGACAAGATCATCTTCGGTATTTCAACCGTTGGAAAAGAAACCTGGGATGCAGACTTTTCCAATACCGACTGGAGCAAATTCTTTCCCCACGTAAGCAAAGTGGATTATTCGGGCAAGACAGTAGCCATCTTCGGCCTTGGTGATCATATCACTTATTCCAGCTATTTTGTCAATGCAATGGGTTTTCTGGCCAAAGAATTGTTGAAAAACGGGGCAACCATCGTAGGACAAGTTGATCCTGAGTCTTACGAATTCGATGACTCGGAAGCGATCTTCGACGGAAAGTTCATTGGTCTTCCGATTGATGAAGATTTTCAACCTGAATTGACTGATGAAAGGGTGGCCAATTGGGTAAAAGACATCAAACCGGCCTTCGGATTGTGACCTTTTTCAAAACATGATAAAATACAGGGTCTACTTTTAGCCTTATTTTCTATCAAATTAATACAAGTTAGGGTTACCTGCTTTCAATTTCAAATTCGAAGCTTACGGGTTATTTCGAATTGCGTTAGACGTCTGTCAATGCCCTTATAATATTAGCTTTACGCAAATACTTTTATTATTTTTGTCCATTAAATACGAACTCAATTCATGAGCAACACACCGGTTAATCAAGAAATTGTAAAGAAATTCATCAACCAGCTTCATATAAAAGATCTTGGCAAAGCCTCGATCCGGGAAATTGTTGCCTTAATCAATTCTATCGAAGAAGAGAGCAAGGTCAAATTCATCCGCATGGAGATGGGTGTTCCCGGTTTGCCTGCTGCAAAGGTAGGTGTCGAGGCTGAAATCAAAGCCCTACAGTCCGGTGTTGCATCCATTTATCCCATGATGGATGGCATCAAGCCGCTTAAATATGAAGCATCGCGTTTTATCAAAACGTTTATGGATATTGATGTGGAACCTGCAAGCTGTATCCCCACCTCAGGAGCCATGCAGGGTACCTTTGCAGCCCTTTTGGTGGCCGGAAATGTAGACAGCAAGAAAGATACCACCCTATTCCTTGATCCCGGATTTCCTGTTCAGAAACAACAGATGACAGTCATGGGACACAAGTACGAAACCTTCGATATATTTGACTTCCGAGGTGAGAAACTTCGCGCCAAACTGGAAAGCTACCTCTCAAAAGGAAACATCAATTCACTGGTCTATTCCAACCCCAACAATCCAAGCTGGATTTGTTTTACGGAAGAAGAACTTCAAATCATCGGTGAACTTTCCACCCGCTACGATGTGATCGTAATGGAAGATCTGGCTTATTTCGGCATGGATTTCAGAAAAGATTTATATACCCCCGGAAGGCCACCTTACCAGCCAACGGTTGCAAAATACACGGACAATTACATACTTTTTATCTCGGCATCGAAGATCTTCTCCTATGCCGGACAACGTGGCGCTATCATGGCCATTTCCAATGCATTGTGGAACCGGCAGTATGAAAACCTGGAAAAGCGTTTCGGAAGCAAACCTTTCGGTTTTACAATCGTAATGCAGGTGTTGTATGCCCTCTCTTCCGGTATAACGCATTCGGTTCAACATGGTTTGACAGCTATGTTCAAAGCTGCAAGCGATGGAGAATTCAATTTCGTAGACGAGGTCAAGGAATATGGTAAGAAAGCCAAAATCATGAAGGAGTTATTTACCTCCAATGGCTTTCAGATCGTTTATGAAAAAGATGGGGATGAACCCATTGCCGATGGATTTTATTTCACCATCGGGTATCCCGGAATGACAGGAAGCGTTCTTTTAAACAATTTGCTGTATTATGGAATTAGTGCAATCTCCTTAAAAAATACAGGAAGCGAAAAGGAAGGACTGCGTGCCTGTGTTTCGCATGTGAAAAGAGAACAATTTGACGAACTTGGGAAAAGGCTTGAACTATTTAATGGAAACTTTGGAAACTTTCGTTCAAT
>DMFR01000465.1:0-12204 GCA_003450125.1 Prolixibacteraceae bacterium
CAAATATACAATATTTGATTATCAATAATGAAATTATTTGTCTTTTTAATACAAAAGGGCTGATTCTTTATCGAATCAACCCCTTTGCCTGAATTTGCTATCAATGTTTAAAGTAACTGCTTAATCAATCATATTGCAGGGCCAGCAACCAGTATTGCCTGACTAGTATTTCAACATAAAATTATTTACCGTTTGATGATTCGCTCGGTTTGGATGTATTGATTGGATGAAATGGTCATCAGGTACATGGCGGGAAGTAAATCCCCAATTTCAATTACTTCATTCAGGTTAGCAATAGATTTTGTTTTTATCAAAGCGCCGGTCATGGAGCGAATTTCCACAACCATGTTGTTGGAGGTGTTGTTTAACCGTTCAAGCCTGATTTGGTTCTGTGCAGGATTGGGAAACACACTGACCAATTGATTACTGACCTTTTTACCTGCGATGGCAGAAGTCGCGCTATCATTTGCCTTCAGTAACAAGGAGCCAAAATAGTCGGCAGTAATGTAGTTATCGTTTTCATGTCCCGAAGGCATAATCATGGAACCGATAAAATTCTCACGGGTAGTGCCTGCATCGTTGTCACAATAGGCAACGGTAAAACCCATGAGCTTTTTAGCAGTCAATGTTACTCTGCTTTTTTCTGGATTTGCCAATGTAAAAGTGGCATCGTAGATTTTAACGGCCACTTCCCACAGGTAAGTATGAGGGGCAATGGTATCCATTTTGGCTATAATGTTGTTCTTATAATTTACTGGATTTCCATTTGCATCTAAATCAATGGCATCATAGGTCAGACTGACATGGTATGCAAAAGCATTGTTGTTAAACTGATGAAGTCCCTTTGAGCGGTTTTCATCAATGAATAGTTCAATACAATCATCATCATACCATTGCACAAGAGGGTTGACATGGTCATCAGAAAGGATATCATCCACCACTTCAACCAATACATAAAGGTAGTTGGCATCCCAGGCCATCTTATACTTGCCTGTAAAGTCACTGGCAGCCACTTTTGGTCCAATCCAAACCTGGTTGATGGGTTTCCAATCCGACTTTGCCCAACAATCATCCTTGTCTGAACCATCAATTACCACAGGAATTATAGCTTCAGGGGCAAAAATGGTATCCTTTTGTGTCTGTGAAAAAGAATGGAGAGAAAACACTGTTAAAAAGGAACACAATAAAATGGTTCTAAAATTCATAAACGTTAAGGGTTAAAGGGTTAAATGGTTATAATGGTTGAATAGTTAAATGGTTGAAATTGTAAATAGTCAAATAGTAAATATTTTATTGGTTTTGATAGATTATTTTTTCACTGATGACTATTCTTCCGGAATTCTGTTCTGTAAGCTTTACAAGGTAGGTCCCCTTGCTGATTTTTGAACCTTGATTGGTCATTCCAGACCAGGTATAGTTGTTTTTAAGGGTGTGATTAAAAACAAGCTGTCCCGATAGATTATAAATGTCCAGGTTCAATGCCTGATCGTTTTGAGCTTCAATGCGGATGCTTTCAGTAAAGGGATTGGGGAATAGTTTATACGCGGAAGTATTTGTTTCAAATGCAGCAGTGGGTGTTTCCCCTTGATAACTGTCAGTTCCGTGTGCCAGATAATTGACCAATTCAATGCCATTGCCCGTTGAAAGGTTTCGGCTGTATTGCATGTCTGTGGCATTGTTCCAGTGTTCGTAAACGCCCAGGCTCTTAATTGGCGTTCCATCTCCTTCGGGATCATAAATAATGCCCTTAGGCCATTCCTTGGGATCGGCAGCCTGTTTCATGTAGTCATCTACACCCGTAAGGTAAGGGTACTTTTCAGCAGCCGGTTTATTGGCATATTCGGTGAGTAAAAAATCGAAACAAACAGATTCTATGGCTACAGCATCCTGGGATAGGAACAAGGATGAGGGATAATCGCCATTAAAAGGAGCCATCTGCCATTTTTCAACTACGCCGTTCCAGTTTTTACCAGCCCACAGACCATCAACGATATAAAGCAGAGTCTTTCCACCTAATTGTTCGTGTCCCATGTAATCGACCAAATGCCTGTATTGGCCTGTTCCTACATTATCTCCAGGTAAAGAATAGTGTACATAACCGGCTGACTGGTTTTGGGGAGCATCGCCAGGTTTTAACACAGAGCCCTGGTGGTTTTTGGCAGCAAGGGTAATCCCGCCTTCATTGTGTGTTTTCAGACAAGGCATGTTGATCAGGTAAGCAGCATCCAGGTAATGCTGGGGAAGAGAGGAGGTTTCTTTGCCATCGCTAAATTTAAGTATCTGATCTGTTGAAGGCAATGTTTGTTCTCTTCCATTGAGACCTGTACCATCAACGTAATGCACATAGGGAAAGGCTGTATGGCATTTGTTCCAGTAATCGTCCCTGAATAAGCGGTAATTATCGCCTATCCAGATATCCGTTTGCGGAACACCCACCACCTTGACCAGTTGTTTCAAAATAGCAAGAACCATTTGAGGGGAGGCATCCATGGCAGCTGTTCCAACGGAAGAACAGCATGAATTGGTAAGGTTAATTTTTATGGCAAACCGTTCACCGGGAGTATAGCCTATGTTTCCTTTTCCATGTTCCATGTTGTAATATTTGAAGATCTGATCCCAAGCCTCAACAATGTTCTTTTTTCCGCCTATGCGTTCAATGCCTGACATGAGCATTGATTCAACAAGATTCTGATTGCCGTTTTTATCCATAAACCAGAAATCATCCGTCTTATTGGTCATGAATTCGTTGGTGGCATCCGGATTGTGCACCCAGACAACCCTTCCGGGGAAGGTTCCCTTGGCAATGCCAATGGGAGTATTGGGTATAAAATATGAAGCGTCTACCAGGGATAGTTGGGTCTCGGTGGGAGATGAGCGAAAGGAAATAAGCAGGGAAACAACAAATAGGATTCCAAGCACCGATTTTAGCAAAAGCAACCTTCCCTTCTTTTCCTTGAAAAGGTAAATGGTTGATGCCAGTCCTATCAGGTACAACACAAAGGCTGACATGAATGGGGCAGAGGCTTTCATGCATGGATAGGAGGCTCTGCTGGGTTTTGGAATAACCCTGATCAAAAACCATAGTGTTGAACCAATGCCTAAGATGAGAAAGGCAAGTTTGGTGTGACTGATTGAACCTAGTATTTTTTTAATTTTTAGTTTCATATCATTAGGTTTAGAGATTTCAATATTACAACTTTATATGACAGGTTGTTAAAGCTCATTTCCTTACTTTTACTGATATCCTTCTCATGCCATCAGAAATTTGATTCCTGAACCATCTTTTTGAAAGCGCTTCGGGTAGCCAGCAAATAAACGAGAATCCCAACCGTCGATCCTGTCGTGTTTGCCAGCATATCGTAAAATGAATAGGAACGTCCTAAATGCATTTCAAACTGGAAAACTTCCATTAAGATTCCCCACCCAATTGTTGAAGGTAAAATAAGCCAAACGCGTGATCGGTTCAGTTCNNTTCAGGGTCCATGAGCTCAGCATTGCAAAGCCAAAATACATCAGGAAATGCACCACCTTGTCCGCATTTTCAAACAACGGAACCTGGGGAAAATCCTGTGGCGGAAGCAACGATAAAGCCATGATGATGCCTACATACAAAATCAGCAACGCATAACGGAAAGATGGCCGTACAGATAAAAGAAAAGAAATCATATTCCATTTATGTTTTAGTGGCTTCCGATGAACTGGAGAATCCACATAAAGTTTTTAAAAAATAACGCATAAAATAAATAATCAAGCACTAATTTCACATCTGGGTACTGCCTTTTTAATACATTTCGAGTAAAACTAACGCCCTTATAAATTTACAATAAATCTCTGATTCATACTAATAATAAAGCAAAAATGACAAAGGCCTTCCGCTTTTTAAACGCAAGGCCTTTGATCAATAAATTAGATTGATTGTAATCCTATTTGGCGTAACTAATTGCACGCATTTCGCGGATAACAGTAATCTTTATCTGGCCCGGATAAGTCATTTCATCTTGAATGCGTTTGGCAATGTCGAACGATAATTGTTCTGATTCCTTATCGCCAATCTTATCGCTTCCAACAATCACCCTTAATTCACGTCCGGCCTGAATGGCATAAGTCTTCAGAACGCCGGGGTAGGAGAGGGCAAGGTCTTCAAGAGTCTTCAAACGTTTGATGTAGGATTCTACCACTTCGCGACGGGCACCTGGACGGGCTCCTGAAATGGCATCACAAACCTGCACAATCGGAGCAAGCAGGGTGGTCATTTCAACTTCGTCGTGGTGGGCTCCAATGGCATTGCAGATATCTGGCTTTTCCTTGAAACGTTCGGCCAGCTTCATGCCCAATACAGCATGTGGCAATTCAGGTTCATCATCGGGCACTTTTCCAATATCATGCAACAGACCAGCACGTTTGGCAGCCTTTGCATTCAGTCCCAATTCCGTGGCCATGATGGCGCAAAGATTGGCAACTTCCCTTGAGTGCTGCAATAAGTTTTGACCATAGGATGAACGGTATTTCATTTTACCGATCATGCGGATCAATTCAGGATGCAATCCGTGAACGCCCAAGTCTATGGTTGTTCGCTTTCCTGTTTCGATAATTTCTTCTTCAACCTGCTTGCGGACTTTTTCTACCACTTCCTCAATACGGGCAGGGTGGATACGTCCGTCTGTTACCAGTTGATGCAAGGCCAGGCGTGCAATCTCGCGGCGTACAGGATCAAAACCTGAAAGGACAATTGCTTCAGGGGTATCATCCACAATGATTTCAACACCAGTGGCAGCTTCCAGGGCGCGGATATTACGACCTTCGCGACCAATGATGCGGCCTTTAATTTCATCGCTTTCGATATGGAAAATAGTCACTGAATTTTCAATAGCTGTTTCGGTGGCTACACGCTGAATGGTTTTAACCACAATTTTCTTGGCCTCTTTGTTGGCTGACAGTTTGGCTTCTTCCATGATTTCGTTGATGGTCGACATGGCTTCCGTCTTGGCTTCATTCTTCAGGGATTCCACCAACTGTGATTTGGCCTCTTCAGCAGATAATCCAGATAGAATCTCCAGTTTTTCCAAATGCTGTTTGTGAAGGCTCTCCACTTCATGTTCTTTCTTTTCAAGCAGTTCAAGCTGAATGTTGAGATTTTCCCGAATCACTTCCACTTCGTGCTTTGAAGTTTCAAAATCCTTAATGGCCCGGGTCAGTTCCTCTCTGCGTTGGTTCAGACCTGTTTCGCGTTGTTTTAATTTTGCTTCAAAGCTGTTGACCTTGATATTCTTTTCAGCGATGTATTCCTCATGATCTGATTTCAACTGAAGAAATTTTTCTTTCGCCTGTAGAATTTTGTCTTTTTTAATCACTTCTCCCTGAGCTTCCGCTTCAGAAACGATTTTAGTTTTTTTGCTTTGCAAAGCTTTGTCCCACATAAAATAGGACAATATTCCTCCACCTAAAAAGCCGGCTATGGCATATATAATCTCCATTTGTTAATAATTAAACTTGTTTACACTAAAAAACCCACATTTTTTATTCAAGTACCGGGATAACAAGATAATTCCGGAACTTGAATAAAAAAGGCGGGTTTAAATATATGATAAAATACTATTCTTACAATGACAAATAATCACTTAACTCTTCATCCAGCTTTTTTAACTCATCAAACAACGGCGAGCGGTCAACTTCTGCTTCCAGTTCAATGTTTTTTAGGGCAAACTGAAAAGCAGTCATTGCCAAAAAATCCTGTGTACTGTTGCTCGCATATTTCTGACGGTACTGGATAAGAGTATCGTTTATCGTTTTGGCGGCTTTCCTGTATTTTTCCTCATCATCCCTTGCCACCTTCAACGGATATTCCCGTCCGTCAATCTTGATCTTTATTGAAAGCTTTTCTGTCATTTATTGGTGTATTACTGATTTAAAAGAGCAATACATTTATCAATTTCCCGCACTAATTTTTGTATCCTGTTTTTTGCATCCTTGTTTTCATCCTCTGATGCAACCAACATTCTGGCCATTTTTATATTCTCATATTTCTGTTCAAGCAAATGATTTTCCTGGTGAAGCTGTTGAATAATTTCTTCCAGGCCTCCAATTTTCCCAAGTAGCTGGCGTTTTTCCTGTTTAAGCAAATCGTGTCTGGCAATCATTTGCATCACTTTAAGCTTAAATTCATTCAATAAGTTTTTCTCCAGATCAGTCATTTCATTATACTTTCATCGACAAAATTAACATTTTTGACCAATACACGAAACGACCAGACGAAAATCTTTCTCACATAATGAAATCTGAAACCTTTTATTTCGTTGTCTATGCAAACTTCTTTCAAATGAATAGGTCAAATAAGTTTTCTAATTTTGCAGCCCAAACACAATAGAATGAAACGACTTATCCCAATTATCGCTTTTTTAATTATTTCATTATCGGCCTTTACCCAGCCTTTGCAACCAATTGATGCCAATTATTACAGTGCACCCATGAAGATTCCCTTCTTCCTTGCCGGGAATTTTGCAGAATTAAGACCCAACCATTTCCATGGAGGCATTGACATTAAAACCCAGGGTAGAACCGGTATACCAGTTTATGCAGCTGCCGAAGGAAGTGTTTCAAGAATATCCATCTCCCCAACCGGGTACGGAAATGCACTGTATCTTGATCATCCCAATGGAACCACTACCGTATATGGACACCTGGAACGTTTTGTACCTAAAATTGAAGATTATATCCGCAAAATTCAATATGAAAAGGAAACTTTTACCATTGACCAGGTAGTACCTGTTGGAACATTGACTTTTAAAAAGGGAGAGCAAATCGCCTTCAGCGGAAATGCCGGTGCTTCTGGAGGTCCCCATTTGCATTTCGAGATCAGGCGGACCAAAGAAGAAATACTTTTAAACCCCTTGCTGTTTCATATGCCGGTCAACGACAAAACAAAACCCATAATCCAGGCCTTGATGGTTTACCCCATTTCTGACGATGCAGGTGTTTCAGGAAAACAACAACCGCTACGAATCCCAACAGTACTGGCTGGAGGGGCGTACAAACTGAAAAACAATCTGCCTATCCCTGTATGGGGGAAAATCGGCTTTGGGTTGCAGGCTTTTGATCTGTTGGATGGAAATCCTAACAAATGCGGTGTATACAGCATAAAGCTGAGTGTTGATGACAAATTGATTTATTCATTTGCCATGGATGATGTTGTTTTAGAAGAAAACAAATACATCAATTCGCACATGGATTATGCCCTTGCCATTCGTACAGGTCAACGTCTGTATCGCACATGGCTGCAACCGGGCAACAAATTATCCATATATGATGTTGTTGAAAAAAAAGGAATTTATCAGGCAACGGACAAGAAGCCTCATCATGTCAGGTATGAAGTTACCGATGCCTACGGCAATGCAACTTCGCTTGCATTTACCATTCAATCATCAGAAGTGAAATTTAAGCCCCTTGAACGCGTGGGTGAACAATTTAAATACAACCGGAACAACCATATCCGGAATGATGATATAGAATTCAACCTCCCCGAGGGCGCCTTGTACGATGATGTGGATTTTCGATACGCAAGGCAAGCGGGAAATCCTAAATTTTATTCACCTGTTTATACATTGCACAATGGTTCGGTACCTCTTCATTTTGCCTGCCCACTTCGGATCAAAGCTGTGAATTTGCCCCAAAACCTGGAATCAAAGGTCATGCTGGCACAAGTTGATCCCACTTCAGGACGCGTCTATTCTGCCACAGGAAAGTTTACCGAAGGATGGGTGGAGGGAAATATACGCGTACTGGGAAATTATGCCCTGGTGGTTGATACCGTCGCCCCTAAAATCATTCCTCTTAGTATTGCCAATAAAAAGACATTGCAGGAATCCACTAAATTGAGGTTCACCATTACCGACAACCTTTCAGGAATAGAAACTTTCCGAGGAACCATTGATGACCATTGGGTGCTGTTTGAATACGATCTTAAAAACAATTTGATCACCTATACGTTTGATAAAGGCAGAATGCAGTTCGGCAAAAATCATGTGCTGAACCTTGAAGTGACCGATTTTAAAGGAAATAACAGTACTTACAAGGCAAACTTTTACAAATAATGGAAAGTTACACAAGCATCGGTTCTATGTCGGGCACCTCCCTGGATGGCCTTGATATGGTTGCTTGCCAGTTTACTTTCGATAAAAAGTGGACTTTTGAAGTCCTCAAAGCCAATACCATTTCCTACTCGCACAAATGGATGAACCGTCTTTCTGATTTTTCTGAACTTACAGCAATTGATTTTGTCTTTCTTCACAATGAATATGGGAAATTTACAGGCAAACAAATTGCTGAATTTTGTGCCGACCTACCTGAAAAACCTTTCCTCATCGCCTCGCATGGTCATACTATTTTCCATCAGCCCGATATTCAATTGACTTTCCAGATTGGCAATGGCGCTTTTATTGCTGCTGCCACCGGAATTCAGACCGTCTGCGATTTCCGTTCACTGGATGTCGCCATGGAAGGACAGGGAGCTCCGCTCGTACCTGTCGGCGATGAGTTGTTGTTTGACGAATATGAATTTTGCCTTAACCTTGGAGGTATTGCCAATGTTTCGTTTCGTGTAGATGGCAAGAGAAAAGCTTTTGACATCTGTCCGGCCAACATGGCTTTTAATCATTTCACCAAAGAAACAGGTTATGAATACGATCTCAACGGAGATATGGGAAGATTGGGAACCGTACATCCTGAATTGCTTAAACTATTGAATTCATTGGATTATTATCAGCAGGATGGTCCCAAATCTCTTGGAAGGGCCTGGTTTGAAACTGAATTTCTACCCTTGGTCTATTCCTTTCAACTGACCACAAAAGATATCTTAAGAACTCTTTATGAACATGTCTCTGACCAACTGAGTATGGCCATTGACCAATACCCCAAGGGCCAGGTATTGATTACCGGAGGAGGAGCACACAATGTTTTTCTAATTGAATTGTTCAGCGAAAAAACAAAGCACAAAACCATTGTCCCTTCTGAACAGATCATTGATTTCAAGGAAGCCATCATCTTTGCATTTCTTGGCGTGCTGAGGTTCAGAAACCAAATCAATTGCCTTAAATCCGTTACCGGAGCTGACCATGACCATTCGGGCGGGGTAATTTACCTGCCATGATCTTGAATGAGAATACACGGCCCGCGATTTAAATCCTAAAATATCAAATTATCAATCTGTATTTTTAGGTTTAGATACTTAAAAGGGATCGTATTGTTAACTTCATAACAATACAATCCCCTTCCATTTCTATTGATGGTTGAACACTAGATAAATACACTTTTTTGATCCGAATTGAATGATTTTCATCCTCCCTGTAAAGGAAATAATTCAAAACAAATTAAAAATACCTTAAATTGCATAGTTGATAATTTGATAATTTGATAATTTTACCTGATTGGCTTTCATCACTTCTGCGGATTCAAATCATTATTTGTTAACCTCTGAAACCTTCGGTAATGCGGGTTTCATCACCAATTCAACGATGTCATCTTTAAATACCTCATTGGCCAGTTTCTGAATCTTCTTCCCATCCAGATGATTGAATATATCAACTGAATACTCGGGTAGGGGGGTGTAAACGCCGTTATTGATGTAATTCTTCACCCGGTCCATTATATATCCATTGCTCTTCAGCTTTTCACTGGCCTCTTTAAGGAAATTCTCTTTTGTTTTACTCAACTCTGTCTCGGTGACCCCATTCTCTTTAAGGTTCTTGATCTCATCGTATAACATTCCTTTCAGTAAATCTGCTTTATCCGGAGAGCAGGTAAAATTCATCGAAAGCCTATAATTGTTTGTAGGTCTGCTGGTTATTGATCCATTCACATTGACCCCATACGTGCCGCCCTCTTTTTCACGCAAGGTTTCCGTAAACCTCATCCTCAGAATATATTGTATGGCGTTTAAGTATTCGACATTTTCCGGTGTACAGGGATATTCCCCGAAATAATAGACAAAAACGATTGCCTTGGGTTCCTTCATCTCAACATTGATCTCCCTGGCTGTTTTGCCTTTCTTGGGTTTAATTTTTAAATCCTTCCAATGTTCTTTTCGGTCCATATCAGGAATTGATCCGATGTATTTTTCTACCAAAGGCTTCATTTTTTCCACATCCACATTGCCGATAAATATAAAAGTAAAATCGCTCGCGTCCTGAAACCTGTTGGCTGAAATGGCATAGGCTTTTTGAATATCTATGTTGTCAAAGTATTCAGGTGTATTCAACCTTATGCGCGGATTATAATTACTCATGATCCTGATCAATGTATCCGAAAAGGCTGAATTCGGATCTGATTTGCGGTTTTGAGAAGACATTTTACTGCGGTCAATGATCGACTTCATGGCTGCATCATCCTTTCTGGGAGCTGTAAAATTGAGATATACCAACTGAAGCATTGTTTCCATATCAGCTACGTTGGAATTCCCAAAAATCATCTCCTCCAAATCCGAAAGACCTGTATTGACGCTTACAACTTTACCGGCAAGATATTTCTTGAGATCCTGGCTGGAAAATTCTCCCACACCGCAAAGGCTATTTACAGCTGAAGCAATGTCTCCTGATGGTAGATCTTCATTGGAGAGAAGCGATGTTCCCCCGTTGCTGAAAGCTTGAAGCATCACCTCATCTGCTTTGTTATCAGTTGTCTTAAAATATACGGTTGCACCGTTTTTAAGGGTTAATTTAGTGCCTTCAAAATCCTTGATCTTCTTTTGCTTTACAACAGGCGACCCTTTTAGCTCTTTTGACAGGAGGCTGCTCGCTATCACCTTATCCTGGTAAGGCGCTATGTCCATCTTCTGAACCTCGACAAGAGTATTCTTGATCTCCTGCTCTGTTGGCAGCAGAATTCCTTCCTTCTCCGGTCCCTGCATAATCATAACCCTGTTCTCATCAATCATCCACTTCTTAGGCAAGGCATTGATCTGATCAATGGTAACTGTAGGAAAATAACTCTTGGCCAGATCGTTCATATAAGCGATACCAGGTGATGGTGACTCAGATGAAAAATGGTTCATATAACCACCCACGTAATTGGAAGAGAAGGTCTTATCTCGTTCTGTGAAGGATTTTTCATACCAAGCAAGCATCTGCTTCTTTGCTCTTTCGAGCTCTGATGCCGTAAAGCCATATCTTTTTACCCGCTCATTCTCGATCATGACTGCTTTTACCGATCTGAGCGGATCATTGTTCAATGCACCGATGGATATCGTATAGGAACTTTGAAATTCAGTAAAGCCGCTGAACCCTGAATAGGCGCCCCTAAAGGGTGGATTCTCCTTCTGAAGGATCTCACTGTACCGTTCTGAAAACATGGAATTATACAGTGAGTTGAGCATATTGGACTTTAGAAAATCCACGTCCTTTTTCGGAGCATCTGGAAACTTCGTAAAGAGGGTAATCTCTATGTTCTGTGCCTCTTTATCCGTTGCCGACCCTATCATCAATTCTTTATTGTCAGGAACAATGATTCTTGGCGTTACTATCGGATTTTCTCTTTTAGGATCATTGCCGAACAACTGTTCAATTTTAGATTTAATGGCAGCTTCATCAATGTCTCCAACTACAATAACCGCCTGTAGATCGGGACGGTAAAAATCTTTATAAAACTTTCTCACCAATTCAGGATCGAAGTTGTCAATTACATCCAAGGTGCCGATTACATTTCGGTACGAATATTTTGAATTGTTATAAAGTACTTTGTTGGTAATGTCGCTCATCCTACGTCCTGCACCTCCGCGTGTACGCCACTCTTCGTGAATAACTCCCCGTTCCTTATTAATTTCATCGGTTGAAAAGGTTACATTCGCAGCCCATTCATGAAGGATCATCAGGGATGAATCAATCAGCGATTCCCGGGTTGTTGGAACATCATTCAGATTGAAGCACGTGATATTTGTATTGGTGAAGGCATTCAGTCCCTTACCGAACGATACCCCATTTTTCTCCATATAATTGAGCAACTTTTTATCCGGAAGGTTCTTCGTGCCATTGAACCCCATGTGCTCACAAAAATGTGCCAAGCCATTTTGATTGTCATCCTCGTCAATTGCTCCCGCGTTTTCCACCAAATAAAACATCGCCCGATCCTTTGGTAGCGTATTTTTCTGAATGTAATAAGTTAAGCCGTTTTCCAGTTTGCCATACAATACCTTTGGATTTAATGGCACTTCCTGGGCTG
>DMFR01000465.1:12324-12500 GCA_003450125.1 Prolixibacteraceae bacterium
ATAATGGCACTTCCTGGGCTGACAAAGCCATTGAACCAATACAAAATAACAGGAGAAAGAGGAATTTCATGATATGTGGATTAGTGGTTTAGATCCCTAAAGATAGCATTAAAAATTGATTATATATAATATAAGATAATTTATTTATGCATATATTTATATCAGAATTTTACCTC
>DMFR01000294.1:0-1101 GCA_003450125.1 Prolixibacteraceae bacterium
GAAATATATGAATAAAAGCCTTAAAAAAGCAGAAACTGAACAATTGATTGATGCCATTGTTGAAGGAATTCAAAGGAAAAAAGGTTTAGACCTCATAAAAATTGATCTGACTAAAATAAATCATAGTGAATGTAAATATTTCATCATTTGTCACGGGAATTCTAACACACAAGTTGATGCAATTGCACATTCGGTTGAGGATACTGTTGAAGAACTTATTAATGAAAAGGCATGGCATACCGATGGATATCGAAATTCAATCTGGATTCTACTCGATTATGCTGACATAATGGTACATGTTTTCCAAAAAGAATCCAGAAAATTTTATGATCTTGAAAACCTTTGGGCAGACGCACACATTGAAATTATAAAAGAAGAAAACTAAAAAATAAAATGACAGATAAAAATCCCAATAAAGCGAAGCCCAATTTGGGCATGAGGCCGTTAAATAAAACTCCCAAAATTAATCCATATTGGATTTACGGGGTAATTATTGTTTCCTTTCTGGCTATTCAATGGTTCACCTTAGGTTCTGGTCCAGTTGAAACCAACTGGAAGGATGTGAAGACCATGATTGCAAGCAATGACATCAAAAAGATCGTTGTTGTAAATGAAAAAGAGGCTCAGGTTTTCCTGAAAGATGCAAGCTACGACAAATATGCGGCTAAGCTCAACAACGGCTTTACTGAACCCGCCAAGATAGGACCTCATTATTTTTTCACCATTGGTTCGGTGGATTCCTTTGAAAAGAAATTGCAGGAAGTACAGTCCACTGCTACAGAAGAAAATAAAATCTCCGTCGAGTATAAAACAGTACACAATTACCTGGGTGAGCTGCTGAACTGGATCTTGCCTTTTGCCATCATTATTCTCATCTGGTGGTTCATTTTCAAGAGAATGAGCAAGGGCACTGGTGGTGGTGGCGGTGGCAATATATTTAATGTAGGTAAATCACAGGCCAAAGTATTCGATAAAGATTCAAGAGTTTCAACCAATTTTAAAGATGTAGCCGGATTAGCAGAAGCCAAACAGGAAGTGGAAGAAATTGTAGATTTCCTCAAGAGTCCTGAAAAATTCACCAAACTGGGAGGTAAAATCCCT
>DMFR01000294.1:1211-1863 GCA_003450125.1 Prolixibacteraceae bacterium
CCCTAAGGGCGCTCTTTTGGTAGGTCCTCCCGGAACAGGAAAAACCTTGCTGGCAAAGGCAGTGGCCGGTGAAGCAAACGTTCCGTTTTTCTCCATGTCAGGTTCCGATTTTGTTGAAATGTTTGTTGGAGTAGGTGCCTCACGTGTTCGTGATCTATTTAAACAAGCCAAAGAAAAATCACCTTGTATTGTTTTTATTGATGAAATCGATGCCATCGGACGTGCACGTGGCAAAAACCCAAACATGGGTTCCAATGATGAACGTGAAAATACATTGAATCAATTACTGACAGAAATGGATGGTTTTGATACCAATTCAGGAGTCATCATCCTGGCTGCCACCAACCGTGCAGATATTCTGGACAGGGCTTTGATGCGCGCAGGTCGTTTCGACCGCCAGATACATGTTGAATTGCCCGACCTCAATGAACGGGAGGAAATATTCATGGTTCATCTGAAACCGATCAAACTTTCTCCTGAAGTTCAGCCTGCCTTCCTTGCCAAACAAACCCCCGGCTTTTCTGGAGCTGATATTGCCAATGTATGTAATGAATCGGCACTGATTGCTGCCCGAAAGAATAAAAACATTGTTGACAAGCAAGACTTTCTGGATGCCGTTGACCGTATAGTCGGCGGATTGGAAAAAAAGAAC
>DMFR01000294.1:1909-10582 GCA_003450125.1 Prolixibacteraceae bacterium
ATGTGTATAAGAGACAGCATTAATTGCGGCCCGTAAAGGGAAAGATGCAGTTGACATGAGTGATTTCCAGGATGCAATTGACCGGGTAATCGGCGGATTGGAAAAAAAGAACAAGATCATTTCCATTGAAGAAAAGCGTAGAATTGCCTACCACGAAGCCGGCCACGCTACCATCAGCTGGTTGCTCGAACATGCCCATCCGTTGGTAAAAGTGACCATCGTACCTCGTGGAAAAGCATTGGGCGCTGCCTGGTATCTTCCTGAAGAACGTTCAATCACCACCAAGGAGCAATTGCTCGATGAGATGTGCTCTGCCCTGGGAGGAAGAGCCGCCGAACAGGTTTCTTTTAACAGCATCTCCTCAGGAGCGCAAAATGACCTTGAAAAGGTGACCAAACAGGCTTATGCGATGGTCAGCATCTTCGGGATGAGCGATAAGGTGGGAAACGTCAGCTTCTACGATTCATCAGGCCAAAGCGAATATGCCTTCAGTAAGCCTTACAGTGAAAAGACCGCTGAGCTGATTGACCAGGAATCCAAACAATTGATCGAAACGCAATACACCAGGGCGCTTGAAGTGCTGAAAAACCATAAAGATAGCCATCAGAAGTTGGCAGAATTGCTTTTGGAAAGAGAAGTTATTTTCAGTGAAGACCTTGAACACATCTTCGGAAAACGTCCTTGGTCTAGACCATTGTGGGTCAATGAATCAAAGAAAGAACAGGTTGCTCTTTCATCTGACAATCCGGAAGTGGCAGCTGACCACGTTGCATTGTAATGGAATCAGCCAGAAATAATATTTTGGCCAAGCTAAAGGCCGCACAGGAAAAAAGAGGTGAAATCGGGGAAAATACCCCCGATTTCACCTCTCCTATTTACCTTTCCCTTAACCCATCGCTGAGCGAGGAATTCAAGACCAATCTGGAACTGATTGGTGGACAGGTCATTTTTTGTACCACAAAAGCGGATATTGCCCAACAGGTGAAACTGATTGGCGAGCAAAAAGAACAGACAAAGATTTTCTGTACCGACCCGATTCTTCTGAAGATGATGGAAGGGACCATTAAAATTGATTCTACAGAGGATGATTTTCTAGGTTTATCGATTGGCATGACCCGATGTGAATTCCTGGTTGCCCATCTGGGTTCTGTCTTAATCAGTTCAGCTCAAATTTCCGGCCGGCGGCTCAATGTTTTCCCTGAAACGCACATCGTTATTGCTCAGAAATCGCAAATAGTAGATTATTTGGACAATGCACTGGAAAAAATGCAGGAAAAGTATAAAAATAAATTACCTTCGTTAATTAGCAATATTACCGGACCTAGCCGTACTGCTGACATTGAAAAAACATTGGTAATGGGCATGCATGGGCCAAAATCGTTGATTGTAATTATTGCCGAAGAAACGTTTTAAACTATTTTATCATGGAAAAGGATTGGGTATCTGTCTTTCACACGGGACAAAATTTTCAGGCTGAAATTGCAAAAGAAATACTTGAAAACGAAGAAATTAACTGCGTTATCATCAACGAAAATGACTCTATATTCCCTTCAATTGGAGAAATTGAGGTAATGGTTCACAAAGATTTTGAGGAGAAGGCAACCGAACTTTTAAAAGATTTAATCCATTGAAGAAATTAATTACCCGGACGATCACTGGCATCGTTTTGGTTTTATTCATTCTGACAGCTATTATTGCCAGTCAGTATAGTTTTGTACTGCTGTTGCTGTTAATTTTGATTGGCGGACTCATTGAGTTTGCAAACCTTTACAGGCAATCTGATATTCAACCAAACCATTGGTTGATTTATGGGATTTCGTTTTTCCTGTTTGGAACTTCATTTTTTGTAGCCAAAGGAATAATCGGACCTAAATACTTTCTGGGTCTGTTTCCCCTATTGCTGGTGATCATGTCTGCCGAACTTTACCGAAAAAAGCCAAGACCGATGGAAAACATTGCTGTGACCATCTTCAGCATTGTTTATTTGGCCATACCAATTGCACTCATTAACTTTCTTGTATTTCCTGAAATACTTCCAGGTCATCTGTATACACCCAAACTGCTGATCGCCTTATTTGTATTAATATGGACTCACGACTCGGGAGCTTACCTTTTTGGCGTTTCAATGGGCAAGCATCGTCTCTTTGAGCGCATTTCCCCCAAGAAATCATGGGAAGGAGCTATCGGAGGTACACTGACAGCTATCGTCGCTGCTGCAATAATTGCCAAATACATCCCTGAAATAAAGCTTACCCATTGGATTGCAATCAGCATTTTGGCTGTGATCAGCTCTACTTTTGGCGATTTAACCGAATCAATGTTTAAGCGTTATTTCCAGATCAAAGACAGCGGCCACATCCTTCCCGGACATGGTGGAATTCTGGACCGATTCGATTCAATTCTCTTTGCGGTGCCAATTGTTGTGTTATATCTGAAAATATTCATTGAATAGCTCAATTATTTTCTATTTTTGCCAGAATATTAATCTATTTCAATGAAAGTTCATAGAGCCGGCATTATTACCATCGTATACGCAACTGCTATTGTAGCAGCAATCGCCCTGTTATCCTGGTTTTTCATAACCGATACAGTGTTAAAGGTAAGCATTTTATCGACTGCTGTTGTGGTGTATTACCTGATCGTTCAGTTTTTCAGATATCCCCAGCGGACCATTGTTCAGAATGAAACAATGATCTTATCTCCAGCCGATGGTAAAGTATGCGACATCAAAGAATTTGTGGAAAATGAATATCTTAAAACCAAATGTCTTCAGGTATCTATTTTCATGTCTCCCACCAACGTTCATATCAACTGGATTCCGGTGCCCGGGAAAGTCACTTACATGAAACACAAAGACGGAGAGTTCTACGCCGCCTTTAAAGATAAATCAGCTGAAGAAAACGAACGGACTACCACGGCCATCAAAATAAAAGATGGTAGGGAAATTGTCATGCGCCAGATCGCAGGAGCAATGGCCCGAAGAATCATCAATTACGTTACTGTAGGTGACTTGGTCGATCAGACCACTGAAGTGGGCTTTATCCGTTTTGGTTCACGCGTTGACCTGTTCCTTCCATTGAATACCCAACTGATGATAAAATTAGGTGACAAAGTCACCGGGTCACAAACCATCATTGGCCAAATACACTCATGAGCCGTATGAACAGCATATTCTTTTGGGTTCCCAATGCCATCACTGCCTTAAACCTTATTTGCGGCAGTCTGGCCGTCTTTTATGCCGTTGACGGATATTTGGGCATGGCCTCTGTACTTATCCTTGCAGCTGCTGTTTTCGATTTCATGGACGGGTTTGCTGCCCGCCTGCTTAAAGCATATTCTTCCATCGGTAAGGAACTTGACTCCCTGGCCGATATGGTCTCCTTTGGATTGGCCCCTGCTGCTATTGTTTTCACCATGATGGAATTTACCCTGTTTGGAAAAAACCAACCCATTATGGATATCCATGGTGACTGGAGCCAATGGCTTGCTCTTTATACCTGCTTGTTAATACCCGTTGCAGGAGCTTTCCGCCTGGCCAAATTCAATACCGATGACCGTCAGAGCGAACAGTTCCTGGGTATGCCCATTCCGGCCAATGCCATCTTCTTTGCCTCTTTAGGTCTGATCCTCGAATGGGGAACCAATGAAGTTATTCCAAACATCATCCTGAACAAATTCGTACTGCTCACCGCCATATTTATCTGCTCCTTTTTGATGGTTTCCGAACTGCCCATGTTCTCCATGAAATTCAAAAACCTGTACCTGAAAGAAAATGGCATCCGTTTTCTCTTTCTTGGAGCCACGATTCTGATGTTGATTTTCCTTCAGTTGTATGCCCTTCCGCTGATCATCATCTGGTATGTCCTTCTTTCAGCTATCACCTACCTGGCAGCCATAAAATAACGACATTAGTGTAGCGAAACAAATGAAATTTGCTACTTGCTTCTGGCTACTAGCCAGTAGTAAATTTCAAGTCGACGCTACCCAGCAATTCTTCTATCTTCAGCCTTCATTCTCCCGTCTCCTGACTTCCATCTTCTGACTTCCATCTTCTGTCTCCCATCTCCCTTATTTCCTCACTATCTTTATGCTTTTCGAATACCCTGCAGTCTTATAGACCAGCATATAGACTCCCGGCTTCACCCTCTCCCCTGTTGCAGCCATGCCATTCCAGGTAATTATATTCTTTCCCTTTTGTAAGTTATCAGTTGAAAACCGATAGATTAATGTACCCGTTACATCAACAATGGATAGCTCTTTCACCTCAGTTGAATTAGTGCACATCAGCTCGATGGTCAGTCTTTCAGCAAAGGGATTTGGATATACGGTCATGGAATCCTGACCCGCAATCCAGGTTTTAACCCTCGTCGTAATCTGTGATTCATCCACACAATTGTTGCAGATGTAATTGGTATCCTCCAGACAGATAAAGGAGGTATATTGGGATAAAATGCGCTCGTTTATACTCGAATAAATGATTTCGTTGATGATATCATTGCTCTGGGTACTTGATTCAAGTTTCTTGATATACTGGCCTGCCCATATTTCCTCTGAAAGAGTATCATTGTCCGTGCCTGCCGGCTTTTGGATTTCCATCATTTCAGAAAATACCTGATTGTTATATTCACCCGAAATTTCAATGAGGAAAGGAAACTCCCCTTTGAATTTACCTACCTGGAGTATGGCCTCATCGACATAGGCAATATCGCTTTCACTGGTCATGGTGAACCTGCTGTAGCAAAAACCGCTCTTTAAACTGGTATGAAGGTCAAAGGAGTTGATCGAACCTCCCAGGTACTTCAGCGATCCATAAATAGCTTCTGATATACTTAGGTTGTTTAATACTTTGTGATAGGAACCCAATGTCATTCTGGACAAATTGGAATAAAAGTAATCGTTGCCATAATATGTTTGCCCGTTGTAATAGTAGGGAGTTGCGTTGATGGATTGATAATCTGAAATATGAATGGGTATTTTAGGGTTCATCAGTTTGATAAGATCATTGGTCAGGGTATTGGCTACCTGGAATCCGCCGTATTGGCTCCCGTCTGTTATCAGGACAATTTTCCCGTCATTGCCATTTTTAATAATAAAATCAATTCCATTTCCCAAAAGGGCGCCCAGATTGCTGTAACTCGACAAAGGATTGGTTAAGCCTGCAAAAGCAGCCTCGATGTTTGTTTTAGAAGCTGCCACCCATTTTTCGCTGTAACGTTTGATCGAGAGATTTGAAAACAGCAGATTAAACGAATCGGTGCTGCTCAGGTTCTTCAGCAGTTCATTCTTTACAATTGAAAGTAGTTCCTTGGACGTCAACTGGGTATTGGAGGCATCATAGTCAATTAAGATGGCCGCCTTCTTGCTTATATGGGTCTGGATGAACTGATCGGGAAACAGGGCCAATTGGTAAATCCCCTCATTTCCCTTCTGGTATTGAGAGAAATACATCCCATTTACAAGTGGGCTGTCAAACCCGATGCTGAGTGCATTGTTGTATTTTGAAGAAGGAATGGTGGCTTCATGAAAATCCCCAAATGTAGTATCACTTTTTGCTACAAAGCTGAGGTCTGGATCATTGATCACCTGTGGGTTGGTCCAGGTCGTATCGGTCCAGGCGACAACAGGAAAACTGGCTGGTTTATTGTAGGAGGTATTGACAATGGCTGTGGGAATTTTAGAACTGACCTGGCTTTTATTCCATGTGGTGGGCATCAGATAGGTAATTTTCACTTTCCTGGTCTGATTTCCGGCCATGGGGAACACTCTTAACTCATACTGGGTGGCCGACTGCTTCATGATGATGGAAGGATCGCGTCTTCTTTTTACCACGTTTTCATAAATGGAGGAGGCCGTCCACTTGTCCATTATCTTGGCCTTGATAATATCATTGCCTATCCAAAGCCACGAATCATGAAGGATGGCATTTTCAGGAAGGTCGAAATCAAGGGTTACCTCTACTGTGTCTTGCGGGTTGGTCCAGTTTGAACCTCTCGATGAAAAGGTAAGGTATAGGCCGTATTCCATGAACAATCCCTTTGGACGAACCGTTAACAAAGCTTTTTCAATCGTACCCGGACTGGTCCACCATGAACTTCTCGGGTCCCCAATTTTTAAGTTATTATATCCAGATACATTGAATACAGTGAAAAGCAGGCAACTTAAAAGTACAGTTTTCATGATGAACGTATTTTTGGTTTTTATTTTTCATTCAATGTTATAACGGGAAAGTGGCTTATTCCCTCTTGATCGGGTGAATCAATACAGGATTTAAACCTTTTCCTGACAACATCTAAAGTTATGATTTTTAAGTCATATTTCAAAGTTATTTTACAGAATACCTACACTTATCGGACAATTTTTTCTTCAATTAAATACTTTTATCATCACCTGGCTGCAATCTTCTGATCTGTTAAGGGAAGCTGATGAATAACCCTATCAGGTAGGAGGATCCATTGCAGATAAGGGAAATCAGCAGGGCTTTTGAATACCCTGTTCTCAACAAGCCAAGGATAATGACCGATTCGGCAACTATTGCTGACAGCTCACTTACAACCACATATCCTAATTTAGCATGAATGAAAAGCGGTAGAATAAACCACAGGTAAGGTAAAGTGGCAAAAGTTGTCAGTATCCCTGTCAACAGCAAGATCCAGTTACTCCTGTTCAAGGTTTTATAAAAAACCTTGAATAAGAGAAACAAAACAGTTGTTTCTATCGTAATGGTCAGCAACAGGGCTTTTAAAAAATTAATTTCATATTCCATCAAATCCCTTTTACTTGATAACCATCTTTGTAGATTCCACGCTTCTTCCAAATTTTAAAGATACTGAATAAGTACCTTTGCGAAGATTTTCGATTTGTATATCAGTATCCAGCCTGTAACTGAACTTATTTACTGTTATCGATTTGACCACCTTGCCATCCAGACCTACGATTTCAATGGGAACATCTCCCACATATAAATTATTGACTCTCAGGTGAAATTTCTTGTTGGCCGGATTGGGAAACAATTCAAAACTGGGCTTTAATTCTTTTGAGCTGGTTCCTGTTTGTATTTTTTGATAAAGCATCGAAGCGTCGCCATCATAGGTAAAGGTCTTGATCAAATCAGGCTTCCCGTCATTGAACGTTGTTACTTCTTTCCAGAGATATAAAATGACCTGGGTTGAAGAAAATCCTGCAATCTTATAATACTGCTCCAACCCTGAAATGTGAATGGAATCATTCATGTAACCGTAATAAGGCTCTATTTGAATGTTTGATGGGAGTGCGTTTCGGTCTCTGGGCAGATCTAATTTTTGGAGGTCTTTCCCTACCAGGTATTCCCTTTTGACAGCAAAAATCTTGAAATCATTGAACTTGTATCCTTTGGTTAAGCATTGTGAGGAAGAAATCAAATAATTATCAGAAGCCATTGCCCAAGGGGGGATAAATCCAACCAATGAAACATCGGGGTAGTCATCAAGATTGGTAATTTTCACACACTTGGCAACATAATGCGAATGATCAGGAATCACATCCCCATAGCATATTTTACCCGTTAATAAAAGTATAAGTACAAAAACTGTAATCTGTGTTTTCATGTTGGTATGGTTTCTGTTTTGGTTGTAATTGATTGTAATAGCCTTAGCCCAAAATAAAGGGTGACGGCCGAAAGTATAATTGAAATGAGGATAACAGGAGATGTGGATAAAATAACCTTGGTTTTAAAGAAAGTGGGCAAGGCCCCGGCAACCACGGCAAAGGTGGTTAACCCGAATGAAAAGCCCGGTCTGCCGGGCAACAAGTTTGAAATGGCCACCAGCGTAATGGGCATGGTCAGGTTAAAAAAGAAAAGACCCATGATTCCGGCTGCGGCTACCTGTGGTCCGAACAAGAGTAGAATGGAAGAAATTGCCAATCCTCCCACGGCTATTTTTATCCAGCCAAAATAGTCGGCCAGGAATCCACCAAGCCCTTTACCCAGGGCAATGGCGGCAGTAAGTCCAACCAGAAGCGGTAGGTTCGTCTTCCATGTAAAATCCACTGACAGTCCAACAACGGAGCGGATACAAATGGTCATCAGTAACAACAAAATGGTTAATTCCAGATAGTTAACCGACTTTTCCTTCCCTATTTCATAAATAATTGATGGACTTTTAATCAGAAATACAACGACTCCCATGCCTAACAGCGAAAGGGCCAGTATCCCGGGATGAAATCCATACAGCTTCAGGATTAAACCACCGGCAAATAACCCGATGCCTCCCTGGGCTACAAATACTCCCGGCATGGCTGCCTTGCCCGGCCGAAGGTTGAGTGAAACCGTTCCTCCCCCCACATGAAACAGTGCATTGCCGATTCCTGCAAGAATGATGGCTGCTATGGGATGAATAAAAAGCATCAAGCCTACAGACAAAATCCCTAGTCCCAAAACTGCCGAAACAACTGGCCAATGAATCCGGTCAACGATCCATCCAAAGGGCAGTTGAAGACCAAAAGCCAGCAGGTTATAGATAACAACGTAGGTTAGCAATTCCCCCCTTACATCAATTCCTCCCAAAAGCAATACAATGCACGATGCATCCACAAGAGCATGTGCAAAGCCGTACACCAAAAGACAGGAGGCAATTTTGGAGGTTTTCATTGGTTAATTTTACCATAACAAATTTAAGATAACAATTTATTATATAC
>DMFR01000293.1 GCA_003450125.1 Prolixibacteraceae bacterium
TTAATAAATTAATCATTTTCAAATAAATATGATTAAAAATTTATTGGATTTAATTTTGAACTTAGCGTTTCCTTTTCTTTAATTTGCACAGAATTTTTGAAATTAGTCAGAATAATATATAGATCTATGTACGAAAACCTGGTAATTGTTGAGTCACCTGCCAAAGCAAAAACGATTGAGAAGTTTTTGGGGAAAGATTTTTTTGTAACCTCCAGCATGGGGCATATCAGGGATCTCGAGAAAAAAGATTTTGGAATTGACATTCAAAATAATTTCACTCCGAAATATGAAATATCTGCCGACAAGAAGAAGTTGGTGACAGAATTGAAGAAATTGGCCAAAGAATCGAAAACAATCTGGCTGGCATCGGACGAGGACCGTGAAGGGGAAGCTATTTCATGGCACTTGATGGAAACCCTGGGGCTTAAGGCAGATAATACCAAACGAATTGTTTTTCATGAAATTACCAAGGATGCAATTCTAAAAGCGATTCAGAATCCCCGTCCGCTTGACATCAATTTGGTGAATGCCCAGCAAGCCCGAAGGGTACTGGACCGTATAGTCGGTTTTGAAGTTTCACCCGTGTTGTGGAAAAAGGTCAAGCCTTCACTTTCGGCCGGAAGGGTTCAATCGGTAGCGGTTCGTTTTATCGTTGAACGGGAACGCGAGATTATTAATTTTACTTCTACTTCGGCATATAGGGTCTCGGCCAATTTCCTGGTCCCTGAAGCGGATGGTAAAATTTCAGAACTCAAAGCCGAGTTAAGTAAGCGTTTTGACACCAAGGCAGAAGCCTATGCGTTTCTGGAAAAATGTAAAAATGCAGAATTCCAGATTAGCGATGTGGTAAAGAAGCCAGCCAGAAGATCCCCGGCCCCGCCATTTATTACCTCCACCCTTCAACAGGAAGCAAGCAGGAAACTTGGGTTTTCTGTTTCACAAACCATGAGTGTTGCCCAGAAGCTATATGAATCGGGTAAAATCACCTACATGCGTACTGACTCGGTTACGCTTTCCGATTTGGCCATCAACACTGCCAAGAGTAAAATTGTCAGTGAAATGGGGGAGAAATATCACCAATACAGGCAATACAAAAATAAATCAAAAGGGGCCCAGGAAGCACATGAGGCTATTCGTCCGGCCTACATCGACCAGGAGGAGATTGCAGGAACCAGCCAGGAAAAAAGATTATATGAACTGATCTGGAAACGCACCATTGCTTCCCAAATGGCAGAAGCCGAGTTGGAGAAAACAACCGTTACCATCGATATTTCAACTGCCAATGAAAAATTCATCGCTTCGGGTGAAGTTTTGATCTTTGATGGTTTTCTGAGAGTTTATATTGAATCAGTCGATGATGAAGAACAGAATGGCGGGACCAAAGGATTGTTGCCTCCACTGGCGGTCAAACAAATCCTCCGCGCTGATAAAATTTATGCCACCGAAAAGTATACCCAAAGACCTCCCCGATATACAGAAGCCAGTTTGGTTAAAAAGCTGGAAGAACAAGGCATCGGGAGACCTTCAACTTATGCCCCTATTATTACCACGGTCCAGAACCGGGGATATGTGGTGAAAGAAGACCGGGTGGGAAACGAGCGTCCATTCACAGAACTTGTTCTATCGGGGCAAAAAATTACAGAAAAAAACAAGACCGAGCAGACAGGCGCCGAAAAATCAAAATTATTTCCTACCGACATTGGCATGGTGGTTACCGATTTCCTGATTAAGTATTTTGATTTGATCATGGATTACAACTTTACCGCCAAAGTGGAGTTGGAGTTTGATGAAATTGCGGAAGGCGAGTTGGTCTGGAATGAAATGATCCGTAGTTTTTACGATCCCTTCCATGCCAAAGTTGAAGGGGCTTTGAATGAAGCCGAACGTGCCAACGGGGTGCGGGTATTGGGTGTTGACCCCACATCGGGGAAAGAATTATCGGTGAGGATCGGGCGATTTGGTCCCATTGCCCAATTGGGCGAGGTGGTAGAAGGAGGGGAAAAACCCCAGTTCGCAAGTCTCAGGCCAGGACAACACCTGGAGACCCTCACGGTTGAAGAAGCCCTTGAACTTTTTAAAATGCCGCGCACCCTTGGAGAATATGAAGGCAAAACGGTGACTGTTGCCATTGGTCGGTTTGGTCCTTATGTGAGACATAACAGTGTTTTTGTTTCCCTTGAAAAGGACCTGGATGACCCATTCACGGTAGGACTGGAAAGGGCCATTGAGTTGATTGAATCAAAACGTGAAAAAGATAAAAATGCGGTCATAAAAGTTTTTGAAGAAAATCATGAAGTGAAGCTGCTCAATGGTCGATGGGGCCCCTATATTTCATTTAAAAAGAACAATTATAAAATCCCCAAAACCACTGATGCTACGAAACTGACTTATGAAGATTGCATGCAGTTGATTGAAAAGCAACCGGTAGCTAAAAAAGGGCGAAAAAAATAATTTTATAGTACAGCAGTTTTCTGCTTGTTGTTTTGTTTAAAATTGTATTTTCAGTGCCTTATAAAAATGATTAAATGGACTTTCAGCATTATTTTAATCCTGTTGATTATGAGAAGTTTGAATTTGTAGAATGGACAAATAGCAAGCTCTCATTGGGGGCACTTCTTCAAAAAAATGCAGAGAAGCTCAAGCTTGAAAAGGCCGAATTGGTGATAATAGGAGTGGAGGAAGATAGAAATTCATTGGTTCCCGGAGCTGGAAAAGCACCCGATGAAATCAGGAAACACTTATACAATCTGAACCGGATAGGTCCAAGGGTTAAAGTTCTTGACCTGGGGAACCTGAAAATTGGTCATACGGTCAATGATTCTTACTTTGCATTACGCGATATTTGCGATTATTTTGTAGAGAACAAAAAGACACTTATTATTTTAGGGGGAAGTCAGGATTTAACCTTCGGGATCACAAAGGCATTTGACGGACGGCTGTTTAATTTGGTGACCTTGGATCCTAAATTTGACTACCGGAAAGGGGTAAAAACGATCAATTCAGAAAATTATCTGAACCTGATCTTTGAGAAGCAGAAAAATTTATATTCCTACACGGCCCTGGGCCATCAGAACTATTTTGTCGATGCCACGGAAATCGATCAGTTTAATAATTTTTACTGGGATATAAAACGGCTCGGGCAGGTACGCTATGATCTGACGTGCACGGAGCCGATCTTCAGGGATGCCAATGTATTCAGTTTTGATTTGAATGCGGTACGTTATCAGGATGCCCCAGGGCAATCCTTTGCTTCACCCAATGGTCTTTATTCTGAGGAAGCCTGTCAATTGGCCCGGTATGCAGGGATCAGTGATCAGTTGAATATTGCAGGATTTTTCAATTTGATTCCCAAAAATGACCTTTCGGGCAATTCGGCAAAGTTGATGGCACATGTAATATGGCATTTTATGGAAGGTTTCGTGAACCGTAAACCGGAAGATCCGGGAGATGATTCCGATAATTTCAACCAATTTATTGTCGATATGTCTGATATGGATATGACTTTAGGGTTTTTTCAAAGCCGGTTGTCAGGCAGGTGGTGGATGGAAATTGCTGATTTTGAGAAAAGGAACGGTGAAATGTATTTAATTCCTTGTGATGAAGAGGATTACCAGAAAGCATCACATGGTGAAATACCAGACCGGTGGTGGAAAAATATCCGTAAAATGCATAAAAGACAAAATAAATGAATATTATATTCGTTCAGTGACTTTAGATAATATCGCTTTTTAGGTAAAAGTAACTATTTTAATTCTTTACTTTACGTTGTTTGGGCGAGATCAAGTTGCAACTGACAGTTATGAAAAAAATATTTTGCTTTTTATTTTTATATATAATAGCTAACTTAGCCGCAATTGCCCAGCAGGATCCGCAGTTCACATTTAACAAGATGACCCAGTTATCTGTTAATCCGGGCTTCGCTGGAAATGACGGAATGGTCAATGGCTTGATTTTAAATCGTTACCAGTGGGTAGGTGTTGACGGTGCACCCACTGTCT
>DMFR01000292.1:0-2728 GCA_003450125.1 Prolixibacteraceae bacterium
AAATAGCAATTATTCAACTATGGATAAATTTTCGCAAGTGGGGAACCAGGAAGTCGCTGCCATTGAAGAGTTGTATTCCTCTTATTTGATTGATCCTGAGTCGGTAGATGTAAGCTGGAAGAACTTCTTCTCGGGCTTTGAATTTGCCCGTAAGAATTATATTGGCCAAGAGAGTTCGGTTCACGATGAAAAAATAGACAAGGAATTTGCGATTCTGAATATGATTTACGGCTATCGCCAGCGGGGGCATTTGTTTACCAAAACAAATCCTGTACGCTCGCGCAGGAAATATTCGCCTACTTTGGATCTTGAAAACTTCGGGCTTCAGCAGTCGGATTTGAATACTGTATTTAAGGCAGGCAATGATATTGGTATCGGACCGGCCACCCTGAAGGCAATCATTGAGCACCTGGAGGCTACGTATTGCCAATCCATCGGGGTGGAGTACGTTTACATGAGAACACCGGAGTTGATAGAATGGCTGAAAAAGAAAATGGAATCGACCCGTAATTCACAGTTATTCACCCCAGAACAGCAAAATCATATTTATTACCATTTAAAAGTGGCGGTTGGTTTCGAGAGCTTTATTCACAAGAAATTTGTGGGTCAGAAGCGGTTCTCACTGGAGGGTGGGGAAGCGTTGATCCCGGCTTTGGATGCGGTAATTGAACATGGCTCTGAGCTGGGCATCGGTGAGTTTGTCATTGGCATGTCACACCGGGGAAGACTCAATGTGCTGACCAATATACTGGAAAAGCCTTACTCCCATATCTTCAAGGAATATGTAGGTACAGAATATGAACAGGAAATTTCGCTGGGTGATGTGAAATACCACCTGGGTTACGAGAATGAAGTGGTAACCGATCATGGCAAGAAAGTAAAGCTGAGCCTGATGCCCAATCCTTCGCACCTGGAAACAGTGGCTGCTTTGGTGCAGGGGATGGCCCGTTCACGCATTGATACCCATTACGGGGGTGATTTTGATAAGGTGGCACCTATCGTTATTCATGGCGATGCAGCCATTGCTGCCCAGGGAATCGTGTATGAAGTGATCCAGATGTCGCAACTGGATGGCTATAAGACCGGGGGAACCATTCACCTGGTGATCAACAACCAGGTGGGATTTACCACCAATTACCTGGAAGCCCGTTCGAGTACTTACTGTACCGATGTGGCCAAGGTGACCCGTTCACCCGTGTTCCATGTGAATGGAGATGATGTGGAAGCCATCATTTACACAGTAAAACTGGCCATGGAATTCAGGCAAACGTTCCATGCGGATGTTTTTATTGACATCCTGTGTTATCGCAAATATGGTCACAATGAAGGCGATGAACCAAGGTTTACGCAGCCTTTGTTGTATAAAGAAATTGAAAGGCACCGCAATCCCAGGGATATCTATGCCGACAAGCTGGCAGAAGAAGGGGTGATGAGCCTTGCCGAAGCTTTAAAATTGAACCATGAATTTGATTTGTTTTTGGAGGAAAAATACAAGGAATCAGAAAAGATTGAAAAGGTAAAAGTCAGGCGTTTTCTGAGTAGTGAATACGTGGATTTTCTTAAACCGCAGAAAGTTGATCTGATCAAGCCGGTTAAGACGGGTGTGAAGAAAAGTGAGTTACTGCGCATTGCCGACAGGATCAACACTCTACCGTCAGACAAGAAGTTTTTCAAGAAAATCAGCCGGATTGTAGAAGATCGGAGGCAGATGATCAAGGATAACAGTTTGGATTGGGCCATGGGTGAATTGCTGGCTTATGGAACTTTACTGGAGGAAGGTTACCTGGTGAGGTTGAGTGGACAGGATACCGAACGTGGAACGTTTGCCCACCGTCATGCTGCTTTTGTGGTTGAAGATACAGACGAAAAATATTTCCCACTGAAGAATGTCAGTGCAAAGCAGGCGCCATTTCATGCCTACAATTCACATTTATCGGAATACGGTGTGTTGGGATTCGAATATGGCTATTCACTGGCCAATCCCAAAGGGTTGACCATCTGGGAAGCCCAATTTGGTGATTTTGCCAATGTAGCTCAGGTGATCATCGACCAGTATATTTCGTCGGCTTACGAGAAGTGGGGCATGATGAACGGCCTGGTTTTGTATTTGCCGCATGGCTACGAAGGTCAGGGGCCTGAACATTCGAGTGCACGCATTGAGCGATTTCTGGAACTGACGGCCAATAACAACATGCAGGTTGTGGTTCCAACGACTCCTGCCAATATGTTTCATCTGTTACGTCGTCAATTGCATTGGAAGGTACGTATCCCGCTGGTCATTTTTACTCCTAAAAGCCTGTTGAGGCATCCCATGGTCACTTCTTCAGTAGAGGAGCTGGCGGATGGCTATTTCCAGGAAATTATTGAAGATGCGATCAGCGCACCCGGTAAGATTAGTAAGGTGGTATTTACCTCCGGGAAATTGTATTACGATTTGCACAAGCGGCAGACTGAGGAAGGCATTACAGATGTGGCTGTTGTGCGTGTGGAACAGTTATTCCCCTTGGATGTGGAGCGCGTCAAGTCGATCATTGCAAAATATCCCCATTCAGAAAAGGTAATCTGGGCACAGGATGAACCATCGAACCTGGGGGCATGGCCTCATATTCGACGCTTTTTGCCTGATGTGCCTTTCGAACTGATATCACGACCGGCAAGTGCAAGCCCTGCCGTAGGATTGATGTTCCAGCACAATCTGGGACTGAAGGAGATTGTGGATGGAGTGTTT
>DMFR01000292.1:2809-3166 GCA_003450125.1 Prolixibacteraceae bacterium
GAGATTGTGGATGGAGTGTTTGGAGAAAGTCAGAAGTCGGGAGTCGGGAAACAGGAGACGGGGGCAGTCACAGTGGTCAGTCGCAGTGAGCAGTCGCAGTGAGCAGAAAGAAGTGATCAGAGAGAAGTGATCAGAAAGAATAGCCACTGGTGTAACCCGTGGAACGGTTACAAAAGAATTTAATTTGAAAAAAACTAAATAACGATACGAATTATGGTGATTGAAATAAAAATACCTACTCCCGGTGAATCTATCACGGAGGTTGAAATCGGGAAATGGTTGGTTGCTGACGGTGACCAGGTTTCCAAAGATCAGGAGGTGGCTGAAGTGGAATCGGATAAGGCGACTTTGACTTTG
>DMFR01000410.1:0-2846 GCA_003450125.1 Prolixibacteraceae bacterium
TTGACATTTTGACGTTTTGACATTTTGACATTTGCATGAGATAAAGGAATGGTTGGGCAGATGCCTATTTTTCTAATTTATATTACTCATGCAAAAGTGACATTTTAACGCTGTACGACAATAACTTCTTGAAGTCATTGGGAAATAAAAAAATACACACAACCTTAAGGTGCCGCACTTTGCTGAACCTCTGGAACTTGGAATTTAAAACTTGAAACTCTTTAGAAATGAATCTATTCGATGTATACCCCTTATTAGACATCACTCCGGTAAAGGGAGAAGGAAATTATATCTGGGACGAAAATGGAAATAAATATCTTGATTTATATGGCGGACATGCTGTGATTTCGGTGGGGCATTCCCACCCGCATTATATCAGCCGGATGACCGATCAGTTGAACCAGATCGGCTTCTATTCCAATTCGGTACAGATTCCTCAACAGAAAGAATTGGCAGACAAATTAGGAAAACTATCAGGATGTCCTGACTACCAACTGTTTTTAGTCAATTCAGGAGCTGAAGCCAATGAAAATGCACTTAAACTGGCTTCTTTTGTAACAGGTCGTAAAAAGATAGTTGCTTTTAAAAAGGGATTCCATGGCCGTACTTCTGCGGTAGTGGCTGTAACGGACAATCCGAAAATCATTGCCCCTGTCAATGAAACCAGCAATGCAGTAATTCTGCCCTTCAACAATCTGGAATTGTTGGAAGCAGAGTTAAAGACCAATGAAGTTGCAGGTGTAATTATTGAAGGAATTCAGGGAATCGGCGGAATACATGTTCCGGCAGATGGTTTTCTGGTTCAGGCTGAAAAGCTATGCAAGCAATATGGTACACTGCTTATTTTAGATGAAATACAATCAGGCTATGGACGAAGCGGTAAATTTTTCGCCCATCAATATACGTCTGTAAGGCCAGATATCATTACCGTAGCCAAAGGAATGGGCAACGGGTTTCCGGTTGGAGCCGTGTTGATCGCACCAGAAATCAAACCCTGGCATGGAATGCTGGGAACAACTTTCGGAGGAAATTACCTGGCCTGTGCTGCAAGTCTTGCCGTTTTGGAAATCATGGAAAGTGAAAACCTGGTTGAAAATGCAGAGACCGTAGGCAGTTACCTGATCGAAAAGTTAAGGGAAATTCCAGGAATTAAGGAAGTGAGAGGTCTTGGATTAATGATAGGACTCGAATTTAATCAACAAATTAATGACATTCGTCATGTTTTATTAAGAAAACATCATATTTTTACCGGCGTAAGTGGTGCAAATACGATTCGATTACTTTCTCCGCTAACTTTGACCAAGGATCAAGCTGACACTTTTATTTCTGCTTTGAAATCCTTAATTTAACAGGGTGAAAATTAATTCTGAAACAAAATGATTGAGCAGAAAATTACCATCATCGGTGGAGGAAATCTTGGAAGCGCTATTGCCTTTGGTTTAATTCAATCAAAGCAAATAGAACCATCGACCATTACGGTTACCCGTCGTCGGTTAAACCTGCTGGAAAGTCTTCAGGAAAAAGGGGTTGCCATAACAGATAACAATGTGGAAGCTTCCCGGAATGCGGATATTATCATTTTGGCCATCAAACCTTACCAGGTGCTGGAAATCATTGAGGAAATCAAGCCTGTTTTAAATTCCAATCAAATCCTGATTTCAATGGTTGCAGGAGTCGGCCTTCAGAAATTGGAGGAAGCTGCCGGATCAAAGGCACATATTTTCAGGGCAATGCCCAATACAGCCATTGCCATTCAGGAATCAATGACCTTGATTTCCACCAACGTCAAATCAGAAGAATTGCGCAACCAGGTGCTTCATATTTTTGATCAGCTGGGGCAGGCAATCATTATAGCAGAAGAATTGATGGCTGCGGCAACTGTGCTTGCTTCCTGTGGCATTGCCTTTGCTTTGCGATATATGAGGGCAGCGATGCAGGGTGGTATCGAAATAGGTTTCGGGGCAGAAATGGCTCAATTCATCACCGCACAAACCGTAAAAGGGGCAACAGGGCTGATCCTCGAATCAGGAAGACATCCTGAACAGGAAATTGATAAAGTGACTACCCCCCGTGGAATTACCATTACCGGGTTGAATGAAATGGAGCACAAGGGATTCAGCTCCTCCTTGATACAAGGACTAATCGCCTCGTTCAATAAAATTGAAAAAGGATAATTTACTGTTTTGAAAACACATTTACGCTATAAGAAGATAACGGTTAAAGTGGGCAGCAACGTCCTCACCAAGTCGGACGGCACCTTGAATGATGCCAATATCTCGCATTTGGTTGATCAGATCGCATTTCTTCAAAAAAAAGGTGTAGAAATAGTACTGGTTTCATCGGGTGCAGTTGCAGCAGGTAAAGGTGAAATCGGGAATGGCAAAAAGCTGGATACTGTTTCCGCAAGGCAATTGTGGTCTGCAGTTGGTCAGGTCATACTCATCAACAAATATGCTGATGCTTTCAGGAAATATGGGATGAAGTGTGCCCAGGTACTTACCACCAAAGAAAATTTCAGCGACCGGGTGCATTACCTGAACATGAAAAACTGCATTTCAACACTGATCGAAAATAAGGTAATACCGATTGTAAATGAGAATGATACCATTTCTGTAACAGAGTTGATGTTTACCGACAATGATGAACTTTCGGGACTCATCGCTTCTATGGAAGGTTCTGAAGCATTGATCATTTTGAGCAACATAGATGGAATATACGATCGTTCGCCTGAATTGCCTGAATCAAAAGTGATTCGTGAAATTACTTCCAAAAGCAAACCGTTGAATGAAGCAATTTCGACGACAAAATCGAACTTTGGGAGAGGTGGAATGTTAACCAAATACCAC
>DMFR01000410.1:2898-3523 GCA_003450125.1 Prolixibacteraceae bacterium
ACCAAATACCACATTGCGAAAAAAGTGGCCAAAGGTGGAATCAACGTTCACATTGCCAATGGGATGAAAGAAAATACGCTGCTCCGGATCATGAATACGGATGTAGAAATTGTTCATACCACCTTTTTATCGGAAGATAAGAAATCTTCGAATGTAAAGAAATGGATTTCCTATTCTGAGAGTTTTGCCAAAGGTGAATTGGTGGTGAATGAAGGTGCCAGAAATGCTCTATTATCCAGTAAGGCAACCAGCCTTCTGCCCATTGGTGTTGTATCTGTTGGCGGTACTTTTGAAAAGGGCGATTTGGTAAAAATAAAAGACAATGTCGGCCATCTGATTGGAATTGGCAAGTCAGAATACAATGCTGAAAAAGCGGACAAATACAAAGGAAATAAAAACAAAAAAGCAGTCGTTCATTACGATTATTTATACCTAATGGAATAAGATTAAAATCAATTCGCTCGGGAAATGTGTATGCATATTTTTTTCATCAACCCCTAAATTACAGCATTTATAATGGAAAAATAATCCTGGGTTTTATTCCCCATCCACCCCCTTGGATGGGGCTTTAAATATTTGAAATCATGACAGTTAAAGAACAACTCGGACAGGTATTAAAAGCCAG
>DMFR01000410.1:3618-7429 GCA_003450125.1 Prolixibacteraceae bacterium
CTCGGACAGGTATTAAAAGCCAGCAGAAAACTGAATCTTGTGTCAGTTGATAAAATCAACCAGGTATTGGAAGATGTCGCTGCTGCTGCCATTGAGAACACGGCCTTTATACTTCAGGAAAATGCCAAAGATTTAAGCCGCATGGAAACGACAGATCCCAAATACGACCGCCTGATGCTCACCGCTGACCGTATAAAGGGAATTGCAGCTGATATCAGAAATGTGGCCTCACTCCCATCACCTCTTGCCCAAATATTAAGTGAGACCAATCGCCCGAACGGACTTCATATTAAAAAAATCACCGTCCCCTTTGGAGTTATCGGCATCATTTATGAAGCCAGGCCCAATGTTACGCTCGATGTGTTTTCGCTTTGTCTGAAATCAGGAAATGCATGTGTATTGAAAGGAGGAAGCGATGCAATCGATTCGAATGTGGCCATTGTAAATGTGATTCGCGAGGTGCTGGCAAAACACAACCTTGATGAAAATACGCTTTCATTGCTGCCTGTTGGCCGTGAAGCAACTGCAGAATTACTCCATGCACATGGATTGGTCGATCTGATTATTCCCCGTGGTTCACAAAGCCTGATTAATTTTGTACGTGAAAATTCATCCATTCCGGTTATCGAAACCGGAGCAGGAATCTGTCATACTTATTTTGACGAATCGGGTGATACGGCCAAAGGCCAGGCTATTGTAAACAATGCAAAAACCCGTCGTCCAAGTGTATGCAATGCACTTGACTGCCTGATTATTCATAAAAACAGGCTAAACGATCTGCCTATCATTACTGAGCTTCTTCCACAAAGCCAGGTGGTGATTTATGCCGATGAGCAAGCCTATCAGGCACTTGAAGGAAAATACCCTGCTTCTCTTTTGCTACCTGCCAATGAAGAATCGTTTGGTACTGAATTTTTATCCTATACCATGTCGATAAAAACGGTCGATGATTTTGACCAGGCACTCGATCACATTGCCCAATACAGCTCAAAACATTCGGAAGCCATTATAGCGGAGAATAAAGAGGTACTTGAAATATTTGAAAAATCAGTGGATGCCGCAGCCGTTTACTGCAATGCCTCAACCGCCTTTACGGATGGCGCACAGTTTGGATTGGGAGCTGAAATTGGTATTTCAACCCAGAAACTACATGCCCGCGGCCCCATGGCACTTCAGGAATTGACCAGCTACAAATGGATTATTGAAGGCGACGGACAGATCAGGCCAAAATAATATTAGCGTAGTGTCTCAGATGAAATGACGAATAGGGCTACTGGCTGTTGGCTACTGGATTCTTGCTGCTTGCAACCAGTAGCCAGTATATATTAAGCTATGCTGCTTCCCTTCACAAGGCAATCCGTGTAATCCGTTTAAATCCGTGAAATCAATAAAGAAATGATAAAGATTAAAAAAAATCCTTTTCAGAATTGAAAATTGCAGTATCTTTAAAAAGCAAATCACAATCAAATAACCTATTGAGGGACAATAGATCCAATAAATTAATTTAATACAAATGAGACATTTCACCTCGGTCCATGACCTTGAAAATTTAGATGCAGCATTAAAACTTGCTTTCGAACTCAAAAAGTCACCCTATAAATATCAGGATCTCGGCAAAAACAAAACACTTTTGCTGGTCTTCTTCAATTCAAGCCTGCGCACCCGCTTAAGCACTCAAAAAGCGGGATTAAACCTTGGAATGAATGTCATCGTTTTTGACATCAATGAAGGCGGATGGAAACTGGAAACTGAACTGGGCGTAATTATGGATGGCGATAAGCCGGAACACATCCGCGAAGCAGTTCCTGTCATAGGGCGCTATTGCGACATTATCGGAGTTCGCTCCTTTGCCAAGTTTGAAAACAGAGACGATGATTATCAAGAAAAAATCATCCAGCAATTTGTTGATTATTCGGGAGTTCCTGTTATCAGCATGGAAGCTGCAACGCGTCATCCGCTTCAGTCGTTTGCCGATCAGTTGACCATTGAAGAATTCAAAACCAAAGCTCGCCCGAAAGTGGTTTTAAGTTGGGCACCCCATCCCAGGGCATTGCCGCAGGCTGTACCCAATTCGTTTGTGGAATGGATGCGCCAGACTGATTACGAATTGGTAGTTACCCATCCTGAAGGTTATGAACTGGCACCCGAATTCATGGGCGACCTGAAACCTGAATATGACCAAATGAAGGCATTTGAAGGCGCTGACTTCATTTACGCCAAGAACTGGGCTTCCTATACCGACTATGGAAAGATCCTCTCAAAAGACCGCGAATGGACCGTTTCTGAGCGTCAGATGGCCGTTACCGACAATGCAAAATTCATGCATTGCCTGCCCGTTCGCCGCAACATGATTGTGACCGATGAAGTGATCGACGGTCCCAATTCAATTGTTATTCAGGAAGCTGAAAACCGTTTGTATTCTGCACAGGCAGTATTGAAAATGATTTTGGACGAAATAAAAAGTGCCTAAAGTACTTAGAGTGAACTAAAGTGCCTAAAGTACTTTGGGCGATCCGAACTTTAGGCACTTTAGTTCACTCTAAGCACTCTAAGGACTTTAGTTCACTTTAGGCACTTTTAACTTTAGACACTTATTATGGAAAGATTAACCATTGTAAAAGTTGGTGGTAAGGTTGTTGAAGAAAAGGATTCGCTGGAGCAATTGCTTGCCCAGTTTTCCCAAATCCGGGGGAAACGCATCCTGGTTCATGGTGGAGGCCGATTGGCAACCAGCCTTGCAGAGAAGCTTGGAATCGAAACCAAGATGATAGAAGGCCGCCGTATCACCGATGCAGCCACCCTGGAAGTCGTTACAATGGTTTACGCCGGATTGGTGAATAAAAATATTGTAGCCGGATTACAGGCCAAAGGCTGTAACGCCATAGGATTGACTGGCGCAGATCTGAATGTGATCCGGGCAGTAAAACGACCAGTTAAAACCATTGATTATGGCTATGTGGGCGACATTATGGGGGTGAATACTTCTGAATTGCGCATCTTGCTCAACGAAGAAGTGGTGCCTGTCATGGCCCCCATCACCCATGATGGGCATGGTCAATTGCTCAATACCAATGCCGATACCATTGCCGCTGACCTAGCCATCGAATTATCGAATTACTATACCGTCAACCTGTTTTATTGCTTTGAAAAGAAAGGGGTATTGTTGAATCCCGAGGATGAAAATTCAGTCATTTCAGAACTGACCTACGATCGTTTCAAGGAACTTCAACTCGATGGGGTGATCACTGAAGGGATGATTCCCAAACTGGACAATGGTTTCGGAGCGATGAAAAACGGGGTGAGCCAGGTTCTAATTACCAATCCTTTTTTGATCGCCATGGGTCGTGGAACACGGTTAAGTTTGAAAAACGATTAAGCGAAATAGGTCAATCCAAAGCCTTGTTATGATTGACAGTTGAAAAAGATATTTCTACATAAAATCCGGTTCTCTTTTGAATCGGATTTTTTATTTCAACCTCATAAATCGGCTTACCTAAAAGAGTTTATTTTTCCAATACCCCATTTGATGTTGATTTTGTCTCCAATTTTCTAAGGGCATGCTGGGCCTTCCAGTCATTGAGAGTAGATTGTGTGTACATTGAGTGTACCTTGTGTGTTGGCTAACACACCATGTACACACGAGGTACACTCAACCAACACTCAATGAACACTAAAAGACTGGAGTTGGATGGACTATCGTATGACGATTGAATCAAGTTCAAGACTCTATTGACGTGTCTCATGTAAAATGTCAGAACGTCAATCAAAGATTCAAAGTCTTCCGGACCCATGATCGGAGCGTCATCCCGAA
>DMFR01000410.1:7574-9669 GCA_003450125.1 Prolixibacteraceae bacterium
TTCAGGATGACGCTCCGATCAAGATTCTTGCAGACTGAACGGCATTTTAGTTGAGACTAGACAATATGTACATAGAGAGATAAAGTACAGCCATTTTGATGCAATCGTTGATTTATACCTTCAAATCCATAACTTTTCCATTTCCCGCTACAGTAAATGAAATAACTTTGCAGCGTCAAAGACTTAAAGGCATTGTCCTTGCAAGTTATTAAAACATTACCACGGTGACAAACAGATAAGAATATTAGGCGTATTGGTTAAGTTTGTCACATTTAGCAACATAAATTATTAGAAACAATAGTATGGAATTTTTAGAAAAATTAAATCGTCGTTATGCTACCAAAATTTTTGATCCAACCAAAATAATTGCAAAAGGCGATCTTGAAAAGTTATTGGAAGCCATCCGTTTATCAGCTTCCTCAATAGGGCTTCAGGCTTATCAGGTGTTGGTCGTTGAAAATCCGGAAGTTCGGAAGAAGCTGCGTCAGGCTTCATACAATCAGTCGCAGATCACAGATGCTTCCCATTTGCTCGTATTTGCAGTAGATTATGATTTTAATCAGAAAGACGCTGATAATTTTATTCAATTGATAGCAGATACCAGAAACACCACTGTTGATACCCTTCAAGGTTATGCAACCATGATCAAGGGCCATCTTCAACAGCCGGCAGCTCAACTCGAAGAATGGCTGACCAAGCAGGTTTATATTGGCCTGGGTTTTGGACTTGTAGCTGCTGCAAATCTGGGAATTGATTCTTGTCCGATGGAAGGTTTTAATACAGCAGAATATGATACTATTCTTAACCTCTCACAATATGGACTAAAGTCAAAAGTAATTCTAGCTTTAGGTTACCGTTCAGAAGAAGATAAATACCAATATTTGACCAAGGTTAGAAAATCAACGGAAGATTTATTCATTCATGTTTAATGGATGTAATCTTTCTATGTTGGTTGTGGAAAAAATATTATTTTTGTAGTAGCATTTAAAGTTCAATGAATGTATACGGGGTGTAGCGCAGCTTGGTAGCGCGCGTCGTTCGGGACGACGAGGTCGTCGGTTCAAATCCGGCTACCCCGACTCGCAAGTAACTTAATTTAAAATAGTTACAAGAAGCAAAAGAGACTTTGTGTACGAAAAAGAGGTTAAGAAATCAGAATTATTGATAACTTTTCCTCTTTTCTTTTCATAATTATGAGAAGTTACAATAAAATTTTGACCCCTTTGAGCCTTATAAATGTTTTCCCAGGAAGGGCATTTATTTTCATCCTCTGAACAAATATAATCTTTACCCTTCGAAAAATTCAGCTCCTGGCACTCAACTCTCAGGTTTAAATCTTAGAAAAACACCAACAGATCAACGATCTTGTAGATTTATCGGCTTGATTGTACATCACCCCCAATTTCCCTTTGCATGTAGCTTCCAACGCTAGGTTTTATAAACCCCACATCTGCCATGTCTTAGGACCTGAACAAAAGATGAAATTATTACAAATTTTTTATTATAAAAATACAAACAACAAAGCTGGATAACTGTTTATTTTAAGGTTTGTCTACTCATATTAAAAATACTTCAATGAAAATTCTTGTAATTGCAATTGCACTTTCTTTTTGTTTGATTCAGCAACACTGTCAAGTTTCTAATAGGAATTTTGATCCATCCAAAGCTGAAGAAGAAATCAAACGTCTCTATGCAATAGAAGAACAATTAGTATTGCACCAAGATACAGCAGGATTTAGAAAGTTTTATCCAAATGATTTTGTCGTTACTAATCCATTTAATCAGTTCATTAATAAAAACACGGTTATCGAACGTGTAAAAGATAATATTATTAAATATATTTCATACAAACGTACATTTGATGCTTTTCGGTTTTATGGCAACACTGCCATTGTTATAGGTAGTGAAATAGTTGTTCCAGCACTAGATGCTAACCGTGACGATGCTGGAAAAACTGTTAACCGTCGCTTTACTGAAGTTTGGGCACTACGTGAAGGATCTTGGCAAAAAGTAGTTCGACACGCGAGCAATATTATTGAATGATTAATTGAATGATTAACAGTGGATGTCGCAATATTATATTACAAATCAATTT
>DMFR01000276.1:0-254 GCA_003450125.1 Prolixibacteraceae bacterium
GCCAAGAACAACCTGGTGTCTTCTGAAATGTATGCCACCATGGCTGAAACCACCGAGTATGACCAGAGCATCAAAATGCCCCTGATCAGTGTGATCTACAAGGAATACACCAAGCGATGCTTCCTGGCCGGGGCCATGGATTTTGATGATTTGCTGATGAAAACCAATGTGCTTTTCCGCAATCATCCTGACATACTGGCCAAATACCAACGTATTTTCAACTACATATTGGTGGACGAGTACCAGGATACGAA
>DMFR01000276.1:480-2081 GCA_003450125.1 Prolixibacteraceae bacterium
GTGGACGAGTACCAGGATACGAACCACTCGCAGTACATGATCATCAAAAAACTGGCCGATCTTCACAAAAACATCTGCGTGGTAGGTGACGATGCCCAGAGTATCTATTCTTTCCGTGGAGCCAGAATTGAGAATATTTTAAACTTCCAGAAAGATTATCCCGAGCACAAGATCTATAAGCTGGAGCGCAATTACAGGTCGACCCAGACCATTGTGGATGCTGCCAACAGCATCATTGCAAGGAACAAAAGACAGATTCAGAAGAATGTATTTTCCGAGAAAGAAGTAGGCACCCTGATCAAGGTCATGAGCGCCATTACCGACAACGAGGAAGGATACCTGGTTTCCAACGAGATTATTGATACGAGGATGCGCGATCATTTTATGTTTTCGGATTACGCCATCTTGTATCGTACCAATGCCCAATCGCGTATCTTTGAAGAGGCCATGCGCAAGAGAAATATCCCCTACCGCATATACGGGGGCCTTTCCTTCTACCAAAGAAAAGAAATCAAGGATTTGCTGAGCTATTTCAGGATGGTGATCAATCCCAAAGACAACGAGGCCTTTAAACGCATTGTCAACTATCCCGCCCGTGGCATCGGGGACACCAGCCTTACCAGGATGGAACAGTTTGCGGCCAGCCAGAACATCTGCATCTGGGATTTTGTAACCAATATCCCCCAGCTTTTGGAACAGTTCAACAAGGGAACGGCCTCTAAAATTAATGAATTTACCCATCTCATCCAAGCCTTCAGGGAAAAGCTGGAAACCCATGATGCCTTCGAACTGGCCAGTGAAATAGCCGCCGGTACGGGGATCATGAAAGATTTGTACAAGGATCAGTCGCCCGAAGGAGTCAGTAGGTTTGAGAATATCCAGGAATTGCTCAATGGTATCCAGGAGTTTTCAATTTCTGCAAAGGAAGAAGGGACGCCCAACAAGCTGAACAATTACATGGAAGATGTGGCCCTTTTGACGGACCAGGATACGGATAAGCCGGAGGACAATGACCGGGTGACGATGATGACCATCCATTCGGCCAAAGGACTGGAATTCAAGAATGTATTTATTGTCGGGGTGGAAGAAAACCTTTTCCCATCAAACCAGAACGGACAAAAGACGATGGAGGATTTCGAGGAAGAGCGTCGGTTGTTTTATGTCGCCCTCACCCGTGCCGAACAACATGCCTATATCAGTTACGCCCGCCAGCGGTACAAATGGGGCAAGCTGGAATTCTGCAACAAAAGCCGCTTCATCGATGAAATTGATGCCCGGTATTTGAATATGCCCGTTGAAAAGGATCCCAATTTCTATTCCGACAGTTCAGACACCCTATTTTCGGCACCCAGACCCAGACAACAAAGTGCTGTGGCTCCGGGACTCAAGTCTGCCTCGGTCAGTCAACCTGACTTGTATCAAAGATTATCCAAGCTTCGTGAAACAAAAAAGGAGGGTGATACGTTTGACTATAGTAACCCTGAGGAGATACAGGCCGGAATGATTGTTGAACATCAGCGGTTCGGACGGGGAAAAGTATTACAGATGGAGGGCAAAATGCCCGATTTGCAGGCAACGGTTTTTTTCCAGAACACGGGTAA
>DMFR01000276.1:2338-2646 GCA_003450125.1 Prolixibacteraceae bacterium
TTTTATTTGTCTACAAAACTATTTTGCTTTAAATTTGTATAGTATTCATCTTCATCCTGATTATCTCTACTGAATTACCACTTTAAGATAGCAGCCTGATTTTTAAGTAACAACTTTATTTTATTACATGGATTATAATTCTGATCGCAGTAAGTTGCCCTTACCTGAGTATGGGAGAAACTTACAAAACATGGTGAACCATATCATGACCCTTGAAGACCGCAATGAGCGAAACAGGGCCGCCCGGACCATTATCGATATCATGGGCAACATGTATCCTTATTTGCGCGATATCAATGATTTCAAGC
>DMFR01000258.1:0-204 GCA_003450125.1 Prolixibacteraceae bacterium
CATCCAGCCATCCAACCATTTAAAAGATCTTCAATCTCCCGCACAGCCCCATCCTGGAACTTTGAACTTGAACCTTTGAACTTTTTTCTATACTCCCCCAAATGCGCTAAATCCGCCATCTACCGGAATTACGATGCCTGTAACGAAGGACGAAATGTCGGAAAGAAGAAATAGGGTAGCACCCTGTAAATCTTCCGGTTCGCC
>DMFR01000258.1:348-1045 GCA_003450125.1 Prolixibacteraceae bacterium
CCCTGTAAATCTTCCGGTTCGCCAAATTTGCCCATGGGTGTATTGTTTACAATCTTTTGTCCACGGGCAGAGAAATTACCCGTTGCCTGGTCCTGCACCAGAAAGCGATTCTGGTCAGTGATGAAAAATCCGGGGGCAATGGCATTCACCCGTATGCCAACTTTGGCAAGGTGTACGGCCAGCCATTGGGTAAAGTTATTGATGGAGGCTTTGGCAGCCGAATAAGCGGGTATTTTGGTCAGTGGCTTGTATGAATTCATCGACGATACATTGAGCACCACTCCCTTTTTATTCTTCAGCATATCGGTTGTAAACACCATTGTGGGGACCAGGGTTCCTTTAAAGTTGAGGGCAAACACCTTGTCGAACCCATCCATTTCAAGACCATAGAAGGTATCTTCCAGATGGTCCAGGCTGTTTTCATCCATCTGTTCCACCTTGGTGGTGGCCGTAGGGTGATTGCCTCCCGCACAATTGATCAGCAGGTCAATGTCTCCCAGTTTCTCATTGATGGTTTGCTTGGCCAGCACCAGGGATTCTTTGTCGAGCACATCGCCCTGAACACAAATCACTTCACTTCCAAATTCATTGGATAACTCTGTTGCCAGTAATTCAAGGGGCTGACGGCTGATGATGGCAATTTTTACCCCCACAGAGGCCATTGCTTTCACCATGGCCGTACCGATGACTCCCGAAC
>DMFR01000258.1:1175-2784 GCA_003450125.1 Prolixibacteraceae bacterium
GCTTTAACCATTGCCGTACCGATGACACCGGATCCACCTGTGATCACACATACTTTTCCGTGCAGGTCATTAAAACTGATTGTTGACATTTCTATTTGTTTATTTATTTATAATAATCCAGATTTTCTTTGGTAATGATATCGATGGAGGTATAATTGTCCCTCTTCACCGGTTTCTTCAAAACGATATGGTCGAAAAGGGCAAACACCGAATTATAGCCTTGCTCTTCAGGGCGCTGGCAAATCAGGAAATCAACGCTGCCCTTTTTCAGATAGGCCATGTTTTCACTGATTAAATCATGTCCAATGACCCTAATACCTGACCTTTTTGATTGCTCCAGGAATTTCGCCAGGTGATACACCTGTGAGTTGGTTACAAAAATACCTTTCACCGCCAGGTTATTATCCAAAGTATTTTCCATCTTTTCAGTAAAGAGATTGGAGGCCGGATCTGCAATTTCAAGGGTGATCAGCTTTCGTTTGCCCTGAGGATCATTGGTCTTGAAATATTCGTAAAATCCTTTTTCCCGCTGTACCAAATGGTTCAGGTTATCCATCTCTTTGGCAAAATGAAGAATCAGGATGGATGCATTTTCAGCCAGTGAATAATCCAGCAATTTAGCGGCCAGCATACCCGATTGATAAGAATCTTGACCGATATAGCTTAATTTCTCGCTGTCTTTCAGATTGGAATCAATAAAGACGTAAGGGATTTCACGTTTTTGAAGCTCTTCAATGAACAGTTTGGATTCTCTGGAAAAAAAAGGAGCAAGTACCACTCCATCGGGCTTGCTTTGAAGAATCAATTCGGCTTCGTCAATAAAAGTTTGTGAATCCGATTGCTTGAACAGATAGATATGGATATTGACCCCATATTGATGGACTTCCTTAAATGCTTTGCGCACCCCCACCAGGGGTTTATTCCAATAGGCTTCCACAGAAATCGGTTCAGGAATAAATACGGCAAATGAAAAGGTCTTTTTGGAGGCAAGGGTACTGGCCAGCATATTGGGCTGGTATTCAAGCTCAGCAATAATAGAAAGTATCAGATCCCGGGTGGTTTTTGATACCTCGCCGCGGTTGTGAATTACACGGTCAACGGTCCCGATTGAAACCCTGGCCTTTTGTGCAATATCCTTGATTCTGGTGCGGTTAATTGCTTTGATAATATAAGTTTAAAAGATAAATTTCTATTGCAGGAACAAAACTATAGAATTTTTTTTAAACCATCGTGTGCGAACACGGAAAAACTATTTTAAAACATTTTTAGCCTCTTTTATGGGTTCAACTTTGCAAAATTCAGATAAAGTATCTATTTTCGTGTTCGTACACGGAACGTGTTTCTTTGATTTATATCTGTAAAAAATAATATATGAAATTGGATAAGTTTAGTTTGGGAATAGGTGACCGTTTTTCCCATCAGGGCCTTGCACAGTTAAAGGCAATTGTAAGGGCCAATCAATCAGGATTGGAGATTACCCCTGTCTGGAACAAGTCAAATCGTGAACACCTCTATGTTCATTCACATCCTTCTGACGTTCGGCAAGAAGCCGATGCTGCTGTGAAGTCATTGGGCTACAAGGGTAAATATTTTGTGGATGCCGACCATA
>DMFR01000258.1:2852-9188 GCA_003450125.1 Prolixibacteraceae bacterium
AACCTGGGCAATGTGGCTCCCTTTGTTGAAACGGCCGACTTCTTTACCCTCGATGTGGCGGCATTTATCGGAAAGGAAAGCCCTGCCGCAGAGGTTGAAGCTTTTGTAAATTCCTGCAAAAAATACCTCGGAAAGCTTGCCATTCCTGGAATTGAAACTCCGTTGGAAGTATCTGACCAGATGCTCAGAAGCATTACCGCAAAGTTCCTGGCTGCCACCCAACAGGCTGCTGAAATCTATCAATACCTGAGAGCTGCCAAGGGGGAAGGCAATTTTATTACTGAAGTTTCGATGGATGAAGTGGAAAGTCCCCAAACACCCATTGACTTGTTTTTTATTCTCAAGATGCTCGCTGATAAAGGGGTTCCTGCCCAAACCATTGCACCCAAATTTACCGGACGCTTTAACAAGGGAGTGGATTATAAAGGCGATGTGGAACAGTTTGCCAAAGAGTTTGAGGAAGATGTGCTGGTGATTGACTTTGCGGTGAAAGAATTCGGGCTTCCTGAAGAACTGAAGCTGAGCGTTCATTCCGGAAGTGATAAATTTACCATTTATCCCATTATGGCCGGTATCATTCAGAAATACGGCAAGGGCCTGCATGTGAAAACTGCCGGTACCACCTGGCTTGAAGAGGTGATCGGACTGGCTGTTGCCGGGGGAGTTGCCCTCGATGCGGCAAAAGCCATTTACACCATTGCTTTGGGACGGAAAGACGAACTTTGTGCCCCCTATGCCGATGTGATCGAAATTGACGATTCACAACTGCCTTCCGTCGCTGAGGTGGCTGGATGGAGCAGTGAAAAATTTGCCAATACCCTTCGTCATATTCCTGGTCACCCGGAATACAATGCCAATTTCCGCCAGTTAATTCATGTAGGATATAAGGTAGCCGCCGAAATGGGAACCACTTATACCGGTCTGCTGGAAAAACATGCCGATGTCATTGGCAACTGCGTGGAAGAGAACATCTATGACAGGCATTTAAAACGGTTGTTCAACCTTTAAAAAATTGACTATTTGACGATTTACTATTTACTATTTATCCGCCCGGTTCAGCTTTACAAATAGTAAATGGTAAATTGTATAATTGCAAATTATCAATCAGCATTGCAAATAGTAAATAGTAAATTGTCTAATAGTAAATCAAAATATGATGAAACCATTTATGGATGAAAACTTTCTGTTGCAAACAGAAACTGCGCAGAAATTGTACCATGAACATGCTGCCAGGATGCCCATTTTCGATTACCACTGTCACATCAATCCAAAAGACATTGCTGAGGACCGGAAGTTTACCACCATTACTGAAATATGGCTGGCTGGCGACCATTATAAATGGCGTGGAATGCGCACCAACGGGGTGGACGAAAAGTACATTACCGGAAAAGCGAATGACTGGGAGAAGTTTGAGAAATGGGCTGAGACCGTACCCTATACCTTGCGCAATCCCCTTTACCATTGGACGCACCTGGAATTGAAAAAGTTCTTTGGCATTGATGAGGTGCTGAGTCCAAAAAATGCACGTGCCATTTATGATGCCTGCAATGCAAAACTGCAGACTCCCGAATACAGTTGCCGGAACATCATCCGCATGGCCAACGTGCATACCATTTGCACCACCGATGATCCGGTTGACTCCCTTGAATACCACCAGAAAATCAAGGCCGATGGATTTGAAGTGGCCGTATTGCCTGCCTGGCGCCCCGATAAGGCCATGATGGTAGATAATCCCATCTCCTATAATCAATACATCAACCAGCTGGCCAGTGTTTCAGAAATGGAAATCAAGACCTTTGATGATTTGATGGTGGCCCTCAATAAAAGGCACCGCTACTTTCATGACAATGGCTGCCGGTTGTCCGATCATGGTTTGGATACCGTTTTTGCAGAAGAGTATACTGCTGAGGAAATAGATGCCCTTTTTCTAAAGATAAGGATCGGCTATCGTCTGACTACAAGGGAAATACAGAAATTTAAATCCTGTATGTTGTTTGAATTCGGTCGCATGGATCATTTGCGAGGATGGACCCAACAGTTCCATATAGGTGCACTCCGCAACAACAATACCCGTCAATTCAACCTGATAGGCGCTGATACAGGCTTCGATTCCATTGGTGACAAGCCCATTGCGGAACCACTCTCGAAGTTGTTGGATCGTCTGGACAGTGAATTCAAATTGAGCAAAACCATTTTGTACAATCTGAACCCTCGCGATAACGAAGTATATGCCACCATGATAGGTAATTTTCAGGATAGAAGTATTCCGGGCAAAATTCAATATGGCTCAGGATGGTGGTTCCTGGACCAGAAGGATGGCATTGAAAAACAGATAAATACCTTGTCCAATCTGGGGCTGCTGAGCCGATTTGTGGGTATGCTGACCGATTCGAGAAGTTTCCTGTCTTATACCCGGCACGAGTATTTCCGCCGTATTCTCTGCAACCTGTTGGGCAATGATGTAGAGAATGGCGAAATTCCCAATGACATGGAACTGCTTGGGAAAATGGTAGAAAACATAAGTTTCAACAATGCAAAGAACTATTTCAATTTTTAAATAATAAGCCCACTAAGAAATGTATAATTTGCCACAAATGCGCTAAGACTCTAAGGTTCATTAAAAAAAACAAAAATATAGATAATCAGTACTTTGTGTGCCTTTGGGTCTTTATGACTTCGTGGCAATTCTTATTTTTTTACTTTTCGGAGTGGACTCAATAATAGACTGTCATTGCTTGAATTGAACTTAAAGAGAATATTATTAGATTTACAATCTAATGCATGCCTTAAAATGAAAATAGAAACGGTTTCGGTGCGCTGCCTATTAATGGGAAGGGGATCCGTGTAATCCGTTTTAATCCGTGAAATCTGAAGAAATATGAAGGTAGTTACATTCGGTGAGATCATGTTGCGATTGGCAACTCCAGGTTATTTGCGTTTCAGTCAAACCGATAATCTTACGGCTACCTTTGGCGGAGGTGAAGCCAATGTAGCTGTGTCGCTTGCCAATTTCGGCATGCCCGTTGATTTTGTTACCCGTTTGCCTAAGAATGACCTTGCACAATCGTGTGTAATGGATTTGCGAAAATATGGGGTGGGAGTGGATCAAATTGTCTATGGTGGAGAGCGGCTTGGCATCTATTTTCTTGAGACAGGGGCAGTTAGCCGTGGCAGCAAGGTGATTTATGATCGGGCCCACTCTTCCATTTCTGAAATAAAATCAGGCATGATTGACTGGGACAAAGTCTTTGAAGGGGTCAACTGGTTTCACTGGACAGGAATTACCCCCGCCATCTCGCAGGGAGCTGCTGATGTTTGTCTGGAAGCCATTCAGAAAGCCAATGAGAAGGGAATCACGGTTTCCTGTGATCTGAATTATCGCAAGAACCTTTGGAATTACGGAAGGAAAGCCAGTGAAGTAATGCCTGCTCTGGTTGCCGGAACCGATATCATCCTTGGAAATGAGGAAGATGCCGAGAAGGTGCTGGGCATAGAGCCTGAAGGGATAGATGTGACAGGTGGTCATGTGGAAGCGGGGGCTTATGAATCTGTTTCCAAACAGATCATGTCCAGATTTCCGCGTTGCAAAAAGGTGATTACGACCCTTCGCGGTTCAGTGAATGCCAATCACAACAGCTGGTCGGGTGTGCTTTGGGATGGCGATCAATTGTTTGAAGCGCCCACCTACCAGATTACCGATATTGTTGACCGTGTGGGAGGTGGTGACTCGTTCATGGGAGGTTTGATCTACGGCTTAATCATGTATGCGGGCAATGATCAGAAGGCCCTGAACTTTGCCGTTGCCGCTTCCTGCCTGAAACATACCATCTATGGCGACTACAACCAGGTAAGTGTTGAGGAAGTCGAAAAACTGATGGAAGGCGATGCCTCGGGGCGGGTAGCAAGATAAAAATAATTTACTATTTATTCATTTACAATTTACTATTTTAAACAGCGAACCAATAAAGGATTAAAGATTAACGATTTAACGATTTAACCAAACCCAAGCTTATCCGAACAGCTTCGCAATCCTGGAACCTGAAACTTTGAACTTTTGAATTTTTGAACTGACATTAAACTTTGAACCTGAAACTTTAAACTAACTAAAATGGCACGTTTTACGAGAATAGAAGTGGCGCTGAAGATGAAGGAAACGGGCATGGTGCCTGTCTTTTATCACAAGAATACGGAAGTGTGCAAACAGGTGATCAAAGCTTGTTACGATGGCGGTGTGCGTGTATTTGAGTTCACCAACCGGGGCGATTTTGCCCATGAAGTCTTTGGTGAATTGTCCAAATGGGCTTTAAAAGAAACGCCGGAGATGATCCTGGGAGTCGGTTCTGTAATCGATAGTGGCACAGCTGCACTGTATATCCAGTTGGGTTCCAACTTTATTGTTTCCCCATTGATCGATGAAGAGACTGCCCGTATTTGTAACCGCAGGAAAATTGCCTGGAGTCCAGGTTGCGGATCTGTCACCGAAATTAACCGTGCCCATGAGCTGGGTGCCGAAGTGGTCAAGGTATTCCCCGGATCAGCGGTAGGAGGCCCTGATTTTGTATCCGGTGTTAAAGGGCCTATGCCATGGGCCAGCTTGATGCCCACAGGTGGTGTTTCACCCGATGAGGCGAACCTGAAAGGCTGGTTTAAGGCCGGCGTACATTGCGTAGGAATGGGTTCGCAATTGTTCCCCAAAGAGGTGATCGAATCGGGCAACTATCAGGCCATCACGCAAAAATGCATTGAAACTATGGCAATTATCAAAAACCTAAAAGCTTAAACTAACAAATACAAACCTATAAAACTAGCGAATGAAGGAACTCGAAAAGATTGGAAATTATCGGTGGACGATATGTTCCTTGGTATTCTTTGCAACGACCATCAATTATCTTGACCGGCAGGTAATCAGTTTGTTAAAGCCTTATTTGGAGGCTGACGGCCTCTTTGGAAGCGACCCTGCGCATTATGAATCCATATATGCCAATATCGTGATCGCTTTTCAGGTGGCCTATGCTACAGGTATGCTATTGGTAGGGGGCATTATTGACCGATTTGGTACCAAAATAGGCTACGCGTTGTCCTTGTTTGGATGGAGCCTGGCGGCTATCGGCCATGCCTTTGCAAGAACTCCTTTTGGATTCGGCGTTGCTCGTGCGGCACTGGGGGTTCCGGAAGCCGGTAACTTTCCTGCGGCCATCAAGACGACCGCCGAATGGTTTCCAAAGAAAGAACGTGCCCTTGCAACCGGTATTTTTAATTCAGGAACCAACGTAGGGGCTATTATTGCACCCATGGTTGTACCTCTGATTGCAGTTACGATGGGCTGGCAGATGGCTTTCATTATTACCGGAGCCATTGGGTTGATCTGGTTGTTTTTCTGGCAAGTCATGTATGATACCCCTGAAAAGAAGCTGGCAAAGGGTCAGCTGAAACAAAATGAATACGATTATATTTTAAGTGACAAGGAAGAAACTGTTGCTGCCGATGGTTCGCAATTAAAAAAGATCAGCTGGTTTAAACTGCTCACCTTCCGCCAGACATGGGCTTTCTTTTTGGGTAAATTATTGACCGATCCCATTTGGTGGTTCTTCCTGTTTTGGTTGCCTGCTTTCCTAAAGGAACAATACCATTTAACCGGGACACAGGTAAGTCTTCCAATAGCGTTGGTTTATACCATGACCACCTTTGGCAGTATCTTTGGAGGTTGGCTGCCCAAACGGTTCATGGAAAGAGGAATGGATGCCAACAAAGCCCGAAAGACGGCCATGTTTATCTATGCCTTATTCCCCTTGTTGGTGCTGTCAGCCCAGAAAATGGGAGACATTAACATGTGGTTTGCAGTCATCATCATCGGGATTGCAGCCTCTGCCCATCAGGCCTGGTCGGCCAATATCTTCACCACTGTATCTGATATGTTTCCCAAGCGTGCCATAGCATCGGTTACCGGAATTGGCGGTATGGCAGGTGCAGTAGGCGGTATCATGATCGCCAAATCAGCAGGGTTACTGTTTGACCATTACAAGGCTGCAGGTGATATCCGTGTTGGCTATGGCATCATGTTCATGGTTTGTGCTTCTGCCTATATTATTGCCTGGTTCGTCATGCATGCGCTGGTTCCAAAATTCAAAAAGATTCAGCTGGATTAGAAGTGTAGGGGTAAGTCTACTCCAGGTTCCTGCCAGGTTATTACCTTGTGTATAGCTTGTGTATAGCTTGTGTGTAGCTTGTGTGTACTTGCTGTGTTATTTAACACACAAGGTACACACAAGGTACACACTGTCTCTTATACACATCTCCGAGCCCACGAGACTAGGCATGATCTCGTATGCCGTCTTC
>DMFR01000166.1:0-862 GCA_003450125.1 Prolixibacteraceae bacterium
AATATATATACATATCTATACTATAAATTTTACACTATGTTAGAACATTTGACCAAAGAGTCATTCAAAGAGAAAGTTTTCAACTTTGAACTCAATACGGATTGGAAATATGAAGGGAAAACTCCCTGCATGATTGATTTTTATGCCGATTGGTGCGGCCCTTGCAAGATGGTAGCCCCTCTGTTGGAAGAACTGCAAACAGAATATGGCGACAAGCTGGTCATTTATAAAGTGAATACGGAAGATGAACAGGAATTGTCCTCCATGTTTGGGATTCAAAGTATCCCCTCCCTGTTGTTCGTCCCTGTGGAAGGGCAGCCGCAGATGGCCATGGGAGCTCTTCCAAAGGCCACTTTTGAACAGGCCATCGCCGAAGTGCTGAAAGTAGTAAAACCGGCCAGCAATTAACCCAAATCCGTTCAGATCGTATCTTGAAAAGGATTTGCTGCTCCTAATTTTTCCTTTTTCTCATTTTCTTGAATTAAATACACAGACATATACTTCACATAGAAAAGAATTAAACTATGCGGAGTAGATGTCTGTGTTTTATTTTCAATCCAACTGCTGTTCTGCCAGCCAATAGCCCTTTCAATAAGGTAACTTGCCGATCAGCAAGGACTGTTCAATTTTAAATAATTGTGCAAATAAATGGGCTCCAGGAATATTGGCAATACCTTTGGGGATCCATGAAACCTTTTTTCACAGCGGGTACCTTTCGCACCTGGGTTCCGACATGGACCTCTAAATTGACCCATCCTTCCGCCTTTCAGCAATGCCTTGATCTCATTCTTCCTTTTACCTGTACCCTGATGCTTCCATATTAAGTCCATATTCCCTCCATACAGACTCAATAGTAAATAGG
>DMFR01000166.1:1130-2910 GCA_003450125.1 Prolixibacteraceae bacterium
TATCACCCTATTTACTATTGAGTTTGTATGGACTTTGTATGGAGTTTGTATTGACTGTGTAAAGGGGAAACTAACTGCCTATACGGGAAAAGGCTACTCTATTGTTATATTCGAGGAGATTTGGACATCAGGGATTTTAGCGCTGCAACAGATGGGTATTGTTCCCACTGTTGGACAAGGCTCTTGCCGTTTACCCATTTTTCAATTGAATAAACAAGTTCATTAACTAAATTGATAAGTAAGATGATGGGGCAAAAATTAAGGGATAGATTTCATTTCAATCTATCCCATCCGGCCTAAGGTAGGTTCTTTTGCACTGCGAGTTAAGGGCCATTAAGCCAGCAAACCCAGGATTTTCTCCAGGTGTATGCCCCTGGATCCCTTGACAAGGATAAATCTGTTTTCGAGGGGTTGCGTTTTCAGGTAACCGGAAAGAAGTTCTACATTGTCGAACTTCATTTTATCCTTCCCCGTGAGCGTATTTTTGAATTGGGGACCGACCAGGAATACCTCCTCGAAGGCTTGTGATTCAACAAAGTCTGCAATTTTCTGGTGCTCTGCCGCAGCAGCTTCACCCAGTTCAAGCATATCTCCCAGGATGACACATTTGCGATCGCCTTTGATGGCGGCAAAATTGGAAAGGGCCATCATCATGCTGGTTGGATTGGCATTGTAGGCATCCATGATAAGGATGTTTTTTCCATTGCGTATGAGTTGTGAACGGTTATTTGACGGGGTATATTCCTCCAAGGCCTGCTGGATGAGCAAAGGGTCAACTTCAAAATACTGACCTACACAGGCGGCCGCGAGCACGTTCTCAAAATTATAATCCCCGATCAGATTGGATTTCAGGTAGAGCCAGCCTTTGGGGAAGAGCGCTTTTACCACCAGGTGATAGCCGTTTGAAGCCGGTTCGCCGGCCATATAATAGTTGGTTGATCTTCCGTAGCCGATCTGTTCAAGGCCTTCTGCCTGTTGGATGAGCAGCGGATTGTCCATATTGATGAAGCATTTTCCACCTTTCGCTCTCAGGTGATCATATAATTCGCTCTTTGTTTTGATGATCTCCTCATAGGAGCCAAATCCCTCCAGGTGAGCTTTGCCGATGTTGGTAACAATGCCATAATCAGGATCGGCAATCTGGCACAAGGTCTTGATTTCACCCCCATGGTTGGCCCCCATTTCAATGATCGCTATTTCCGTTTCCGGAGCAATGGAAAGGAGTGTAAGAGGAACTCCGATATGGTTATTTAGATTCCCCTGGGTGAACTGAATCCTGAATTTTTTTGAAAGCACCGCGGCGATCAGTTCTTTGGTGGTTGTTTTCCCGTTTGTTCCCGTTATGGCCAGAACGGGTAATTTTAATTGTTCACGGTGATACCTGGCCAGTTGCTGCAGACACAGCAATACATCATCCACCAGGATCATCTGGTCGGAGGTGGCATACTCCGGTTCATCCACAACAGCAAATGCAGCCCCCTTGGACAATGCCTCCGGAGCAAACTTGTTGCCATTGAAGTTGTCGCCTTTCAGGGCAAAGAACATACTGCCTGACGGGATGTTTCTCGAATCAGTGGTAACGACCGGATGTTGTTGGAAGCGTTGGTATATGCTGGCTATTTCCATAATTTATTAAAAAAGAAAACCTCACTTTTTCAAATGAGGTTTTGTATGATAGTTCATTAGAGTTATTAAAATCCGTCAGGACTTCCAACACGTGTCATTTCACAACGGAATCCAAGATCATCGGCAGATTCAGCTTCTGGTCTGAATCTTCTGG
>DMFR01000304.1 GCA_003450125.1 Prolixibacteraceae bacterium
TGCCTAGTCTCGTGGGCTCGGAGATGTGTATAAGAGACAGATTAAGATGAAATGCGGGAAATAAAATTAATTATAAAAATAAATTTTAGATGAAGTTAGAGAGTATGATAAAAATAATTAACTTAGCCTGTTGCGTAAGGGTAAAAATCAAAAAGAGTTTTCAATCTATTCCGTTGAACAATTGAATTGAAAGTATTTATTGAACAGCTTATTTACGATAAATGAAACTAAAGAGATTAATTAACGTTAAGGATTAAACAAAGAGGATATAAATAGAAATAAATGAATTCGGTTACCAGAAGATCCAGGTGCCGATAAATGATATACTGTGTGGAAGTGTTTAAAGGAAACCTTTTAGACGATTAAATAGGGTGAAGAAATAGAAATGAGGGAAGATTGGGGGAAACCTTTTTAACCGTTTTAAAGAAATAGTTATTAAACTGTTGAAAGAGCGATGTTGAATTTTAATATCAAATGTACCCAAACATGAAAAATATTAATTCTGCCAATCCTACTTCCCTTCGTCAAAAAGCCGAAGAAACATTAGAAAGAAGATACGTCGATCACCAAACGCTTCTGGCCGATTATCAAGAAGATGGCCACACTCAAGCCAACCAGTTAAAACTGCTCCATGAATTACAGGTTCACCAGATTGAACTCGAAATGCAGAACGAGGAACTCATGCTGGCGATCCAAAAAACAGAAAACGCTACTGCCCTTTACGACTTTGCCCCTACCGGTTTTTTTACCCTCAAGCACGATGGCACCATCAGCCAACTCAACCTTAGCGGGGCTAAAATGCTCGGAAAAGAACGATTTAACCTGATCGACACCAACTTCAGGCAATTTGTCCCCTATGACAATCAGCTTGCCTTTACCAATTTCTTAAACGATATTTTTAATTCCCCTTTCAAGCAGACCTGCGAATTATCGCTGTTGGCCGGTGAGAATTCTTTCCTCCATGTCCACCTTGAAGGGATTGTTTCAGAAGATGAACGCCAATGCCTTATCACAGCCGTTGACATCAGCGAACGCAAAATGTGGGAAGACGTTTTAAGCCAAAAGGAAACCAACATGACTTCGCTCATTAACAACCGGGATGAATCCATCTGGTCTATCGACAACAGATACAGATTGATCATCTATAATAATTTCTTCCGCGACGAATGTTTTGCCTCCTACAATGTTGAATTGCAAAATGGCATGAATGCATTGAGCATTCTCCCCGCTCATTTAAACCACCTTTGGAAATTAAAATACGACAAGGCTTTGTTGGGCAGACGGGTCAGTTTCGAATATTCCAACCAGGTGGGGCAAGAACTTCATTCCTATGAAGTTTATCTGAATCCCATTATTTTGGGAGGACAAATTACGGGCGTTACCGCCATTAGTGTGGTAATCACCTCGCGCAAGAAAGCCGAGGAAGCCTTGCGGATGAGCGAAGAGCGCCACCGACTGCTGGCCGACAATGCCTTGGATGTCATCTGGACCATGGACCTGAACCACCGCTTCACCTATATCAGCCCTTCAGTTGAAAAACTATGCGGTTATACGGTTAACGAAACGATGCACCACTCCATTCAAGAAATCCTAACCTGTGAATCATTTGAAACTGCACAATCAACCATCCTGGAAGCTTTTGAATCCATGAAGGCAGGAAAACCTATCCGCGAATTTCAAATGGAGTTGGAACATAATTGCAACAATGGATCCACTGTATGGACGGATGTATCGGCCTCTTCCATGTTTAATAAAGAGGGTGAATTGGTGGGCATTATCGGTGTTACCCGTAATATTGCCCGACGTAAAAGGGCTGAAAAAGCCTTGCGTAATTCTGAAATTAAGTATCGTACCCTCTATGAGAGTATCATCGATGGCTTTGCAAGCGTCAGCATGGATGGCCGGTTGGTAGATTGCAACAACGCTTTTGCCCAAATGCTTGGATATACCCGACAGGAACTGCTCCAACTTCATTTTAACGATTTTACCCCTGAAAAATGGCATAACCAGGAACAAAGTATTATTGAAGAACAAATCTTGCCTATAGGCTATTCCCAGGTCTATGAAAAGGAATACATCAGAAAGGATGGAACGATATTCCCTGTCGAGCTAAGAGCATTTGTGATTAAAAACGAGATGGGTGAAAATGAACGCATGTGTGCCATCGTACGTGATATCACCCAGAGCAAGCAGGTGCAGGAAATGCTCAGTAAAAGCGAGCAATTGTACCATGCCATCTTCGAGAAGAGTAGTGCCGCCATGTTTTTGATCGATCCTGTTAATGGTGACATCGTGGATGCCAATTCTGCCGCCTGCCGGTTTTATGGATATGCCCGTGAGCAATTTAGAGCCTTGACCATAGAGGATATCAACATGATGTCCAACTCCCAGTTGAAAGCCAGAATGGAAGATACCAGCCTTGGCAAGAGATTGTATTACAACTTCCGACACAAACTGGCCGATAGCACCATCAGGGAAGTAGAAGTTTATTCCTGTCCCATTGAAATGGAAGGCCGTACCTTGCTGCATTCGATTATCCACGATATCACCGACCGCAAGTTGGCCGAAGAGGCGCTGGCAGCTAGTGAAATTCGATTCAGAAGCCTCTTGCAAAACGTAAGCTCAGTAGCGGTTCAGGGATATTCTCCGGATGGCAGGATCCAATACTGGAACCATGCTTCGGAACACTTATATGGCTATACCGCACAGGAAGCTATTGGAAGAAACATCATAAAACTAATTGTTCCCTCTCACGCGCACGAGAGTTTCAACGAGGCCATTCAGAAAATGGTTGCCTCGGGTCTTCCTCTACAACCGGGAGAGTTCTCGCTCTTGCGACGCAACGGCTCGCAGGTCGACGTATATACCAGTCATGCTATTGTTCAAACGCCCGGCCGGGCCCCTGAATTGTTCTGCTTTGATATTGATCTGACTGATCTCAAAAGAGCCGAGGAAGATATCAGGGAAAGGGATGCCATCTTCAACCAGATGCTTGAAAACAGCCCCATCTATATTTTCTTTAAAGATGAAAAGGCCCGTACTTTGCGAATGAGCCGTAATTATGAATCCAGGCTGGGCAAAAAAATGGAAGAATTAATTGGCAAAACGGCGGATGAACTCTTCTCTGGTGAATATGCCAGGATTATGCACCAAAGCGACCTCCAGGTTCTGCACGAGGGAATAAAGTTTGAAACCGAACAAGAACTGGACGGACGCAATTATTCGGTCATTAAATTTCCAATACAAATTGAAGGAAAACCTACCTTGATTGCAGGTTTTACAATCGATATCACCGAACGAAAACTGACAGAGAAGGCTTTGAAAGAAAGTGAAGCCCGTTTGATGGCACTCAATGCCACCAAAGATAAATTCTTCTCCATCATCGCCCATGACCTGAAAAACCCGTTCAACAGCATTATTGGTTTCAGTAATCTGCTGGCCCGTCAGATCCAGGAAAGAGATTATGAAGGAATTGGGAAATATTCAATGATAATCCAGAACTCTTCCCAGCGGGCGATGAATTTATTGATGAACCTGTTGGAATGGACGCGTTCACAAACCGGGGCCATGGAATTTCATCCCGAAAAAATTAACCTCTCAATACTTACCAATGATGTGATCTCATTACTTAACGATGCGGCCCAATACAAATCAATTTTCATTGATCTGGAGATAGAACCCCATACGGAAGTGGTGGCCGATCGGCAAATGGTGAGCACTATCTTGAGGAACCTTATCTCCAATGCCGTTAAGTTTACCCATCCGGGCGGCAAAATTGTGATTTCAGCCCAATCCAGCCAGCAGGAATGTAGGATAACTGTTGCTGACAACGGGGTGGGAATTAAAAAGGAAGCCATTGACAAATTGTTCCGCATCGACGTCAGTTATTCAACCACCGGCACCCAGGATGAAATAGGCACCGGATTGGGATTGATCTTGTGTAAAGACTTTGTGGACAAACACAAGGGTAGAATATGGGTGGAAAGTGATTATGGCACCAAGGAACAGAAAAGTGGTTCCAGGTTCCATTTTACCATTCCATTGACTGATCCTGTGAGTTAAATCAGCACCAGGGATTCCAGGCTTTCTGGTAGATGTTTGGTCTTCTGACCGTTCACCCTTTCTTACAAAAGGATGGAATCCCTGTGCCTAGTGTTCTGTTACATTTAATTTGTTGCAATGACCTTGTTCAATTAAAGCGATACTGCAACAACCTTAGAATTTCACCAAGGGGTATCAGGTGGGTGCAGCACACCTTTGATATTTGTAGAAACAGATAAAATACGGAGAACCCACAGGTGCAGGGCACCGTAATAACAGTTGAACAGTTTGTCATTTTGAAATATTTCGGTGCTCTGCACCTGCAATTGCACATTCAATCAGGACGTTCTACAAATATTTAAAAGGTGCTACGCACCATTAGCGTCCTATTAGCTGTAACACGACACCAAGCACCTGATTCTTCCGTTTAGGCGGTCTCCTTTTATATTTATCTTATGATTGGATGAACTCTTCTACCCCATTGCCCGATTTTTAAAACTACCTCCTGCTATTTTTTTTTGCTCAAATCGAATGGAGGTTAGAATAACCGTCCATATTTTGATAGATGGAATGAACTTTAGGAAGTTGAATTATTTCTTTTTACAAGTGAATGATTTTGAAACTATTTTAACCTCTATTCGTTATAATAAGGTAATCAATTTTTGAGTAAATAGGTAGTTATAAAGAAATTAAATGATGCCTTAAACGAAACATGAATATAAGAAAAGGTAATATTTCACCTGACTCCGCTTCACTCGTACAAAGAGCTGAAGAAATACTAAAAAAAGAGAAAGAATTAAAAGCATGGGCCTTTACCAACGACGGGATACAAAAATTAGTCCATGAACTTCAAATTCATCAGCTTGAACTGGAAATGCAAAATGAACAGTTGAAGTTGGCTGAAGAGCTTGCAAGAATCAATGCTGAAAAATATACGGCCCTGTATGATTTTTTTCCAGCCGGGTATTTTTCCCTCAATGCGTATGGTACTATCATAGAAATCAATCTGATGGGAGCCAAAATGCTTGGAAAGGAACGTGCCAATTTGGTTGCCAAGGACTTCAAATCTTTCCTTACCTCCAACAGCCGGCTTGTCTTTAATGAGTTCCTAAAGCTGGTTTTTGATGGCAATACTAGTCGATCTTGTGAGGCGAGGTTATTCCTGGAAGGGAAATCTTCAGCCTATGTTCACCTGGAGGGAATCATTGCAGATGATCATGACAAATGCTTTATGACTGTCGTTGACATTACCGATTACAAAGCAGGAACCGAAAAAGTGAGGGATTCTGAAATCCGTTACCGTCGATTGTTTGAATCTGCCCTCGATGGAATATTGATCCTGGATGCCGTCAGCGGGGAGATTATCGATGTAAACCCGTTTTTAATCCAATTGCTGGGATATTCTTACGACGAACTGATCGGAAAAGAACTCTGGGAAATTGGGACCTTCAAAAACATCGGCTATTCACAGTTTGCATATACTGAACTGCAGATCAAGGGAATGATCCGCTATGAAGATATGCCTTTACTCACCAAATCAGGAAAGGCGATCAGTATCGAATTTGTCGGTAATGTTTACCTGGCTGACCATATCAAAGTGGTCCAATGCAATATCCGTGATATTACCCAACGCAAGCAGTTGGAAAAATCACTTCGCGAGAGTGAAACCCGTTTGCTGGAACTCAATGCCACCAAAGACAAGTTTTTCTCCATCATCGCCCATGACCTCCGGGGCCCTTTCAACAGCATCATGGGCTTCAGTGAACTCATGGTAGAACGGATTCAGGAAAAGAATTATGAAGAAGTGGAGAAATATGCCGAAATTATCCATCAATCTTCCCAGCGGGCCATGGAATTGGTGACCAACCTGCTGGAATGGTCGCGTTCTAAAGTGGGCAGGATGCAGTTTAATCCTGAAGTTGTTGATCTGGCGGCCCTGATTAAATCCGTTGCCCAGTTATTAAAAGATTCAGCCGAGCAGAAATCAATCGCCCTTTACACCGAAACTGTCCCCAATCTGTCTGTGGTTGCCGATAAAGCCATGATTGGCGCCACTTTGAGAAACCTGATTTCCAATGCCATCAAGTTCACCCACAAGGGTGGTGAAATTGTGATCTCCGCCATGCAGGAAAAGAACCAAATGATTGTCATGGTGGCCGATAATGGTGTCGGGATAAAAAAGGAGGCCCTCAGAAAGTTGTTCAATATTGAAGAGGGCTATTCTACACCAGGCACACAAGATGAAAAGGGTACAGGCCTGGGCTTAATCCTTTGCAAGGAATTTATTGAAAAGCATGGCGGCGATATAAGGGTGGAAAGTGAACCGGGGAAAGGAAGTAAATTTTACTTTAACATTCCCCAGAACATAAAAAAAACGCCCTCTTCCTCCGTGCATCAGTTCGAACAATAACGTTTGAGCTTCACCCCCCCTCACTGTATTTTTCGGCTACATTCCCCTTTAAAACCGGAACCTGTCAATCCGTAATGACCTCACTTTACAGGTTAAATTCACAAACCTGTAAGACTAACAGGAATCCACCTGATTCGTAAATTGAATCCTCATTAAATTTCATGCACCATGCCTTTCCTCCCAGATCGAACCGGGTTTCAGCAGGGTTTGAGTACTGTTTGGTTGTATCTATAAGTACTGTTTGAGTACTGTATCTGTACTAAGATTATCATTTTAGTACAGATACAGTACAGAAACAGTACTTATAGATACAACCAAACAGTACTCAGATAGCAGGAGATACCCCTTGTAAGCCAGGATGAAGCTTGAAAGAAATTCTCAAAAACATAAAATATTGTTCTAATTTGAAGGAATATTATTCCTTGCAGGAATCAAATTAATAAATTATTTTAGTGCCTGTTAGTAAGCCAGTTTCACGGGCATGAAATATAAACATTTGCAGGTTATGATGGCCTCCAGATGGACTGTTTACAATTCGTCAATATGAAACATGACGGATCTTAATGACGGATGAATGAAGAAAAAAAATGAATAAGGGGATTGAAAAAAGCATTCACTTTATGAAAGTGAGGCATGAGCTGGATATTTCGATGTATGAAACTTCTTTCCTTGAAAGAGTGATAAAGACCAGGATGACAGCCTTATCCATCGAAGATAAAGATGATTACCTTTTGTTTTTGGATAAAGTGCCGGGGGAATCTTCTGAAATGATTGACCTGCTTTCCAATTCATACAGCGCGTTTTTCAGAAATACACTTACCTATAGTTTTCTCGAGCATGTTATTTTACCTGCCCTGATCGGTCAGAAGATAAAGAAGAATGAACTTGAAATCAGGATTTGGTCCGCCGCCTGCGCCTCGGGTCAGGAAGCCTATAGTATCGCCATTCTCTTGGATGAAATAGTTCAAAGGGCCAAACACCCGATGGCCTGCCATATTTTTGCTACTGACATAAACGTGGATGAATTGCACAAGGCCCAAAGGGGGGTGTACCAAGCGGCGGCCGTAGAAAATGTATCCCTAAAACGAATCAGGAAATACTTTACCACACAGGGTTATAATTTTATTGTTGAACGCTCATTAGAGAAATACATCGATTTTTCTGTTTTTGATCTGCTGTCTGAGCAGGGCAATTGTCCTCCGGCGAGTGTTTATGGCAATTTCGACATGGTGTTTTGCAGTAACCTGTTGTTCTATTATCGGGGTGAATACCGGCAACGCATCATTGACAAGGCCGGAAACTGTCTTGCAGCCGGGGGTTTCCTCATTACCGGGGAAACAGAACGGGAAATGGTGAAGGAGAATAACTACCGGGAGGTATTTCACAGTTCGGGAATATTTCAAAAAAGATAAAACAATGATAAACAAAATGATAAATAAACACATAGAGATATAGAACACATAGAAAAGATTATTCACCACAGATTACTCAGATTGACACAAACAAAAAGATTGATCTGTATAAATCTGAGTAATCTGTGGTAATTAATTTTTCTATGTGTCCAATGTTTCTATGTGTTTAAAAATATAAACAGATGAAAATTAAAGATTTAAGAATCGGAACGCAAATGAAGTTGGGCTTTGGCATTGTAGTGATGCTAATCGTTGTTTTGGGCGCTATCTCGTGGCAACAGACCAATAAAATGGAGCAACATACGATCAACATTTACAACCATCCATTTACCGTGCGTAAAGCCCTTGGAAATTTAAATGGGGATATCCTTGGGATGCGTTTGGAGTTTCGGAACTTTCTGTTGGCCCATAATAACAAGGATAGGGAGACCGCTCTTGCCAATTCAAAGGTTTATGAAACGGATGCCGAACAACAGTTTGAGCAACTGGAAGACGCTTATCTTGGACCGCAAACTGATATAGCGGAAGCGCGAAAGGCCTTTGTACGCTGGGTGGTTTTACGGAATGGGAACAGGGATTTAGGGATGTCCGGTAAGATCGAAGAAGCCATGGACCGCACCGAAAATACAGGGGATGTTGGCATCGAGCGGGAACATTTATTGAAATGTATCAGCACGATCGATCAATTTGCCAACAACAAAGCCATCGAGTTCATGAAAGGAACTACTGTGCTGAAAAATACCCTTAATCGTCAACTGGGGTTGCTGGTTGTATTTATTTTGGGATTAACAACATTGATAGTATATCTTCTTAACCGGAATATCCATCGGCCAATAAAGGAACTTGTGGCGGTTAAACTACAATTTAGGGAAGGCAAAACCTCCGTTCGCAGCTCTTATGAGTCGAAAAATGAGTTTGGACAACTTTCCGATTCGTTCAATATTCTGGCGGATACCATTGAAACAACGCTTATGCTGAACGAGCAGTCTGCAAAGCTTGCTGAAGTGATGCTCCGTGAAGATGATGCCCACGATTTCTGCCATTCCCTTTTAAGCCATCTGCTTGGGTTTACAAATTCACAATTGGGAGCGGTCTATTTGCTGAATGTTGAGAAGACAGAATTTGAGCAATTTGAGAGTATAGGAATGGATTCGGAAGCAGGAAAATCTTTTTCAGCCGTTCATTTTGAAGGCGAATTCGGAGCAGCCCTTGCAAGCCGTCAATTGCAGCACATCAAGGGCATACCAGAAGATACCCGCTTAGTGTTTTCAGCCGTCAGCGGAAAATTCACCCCACGCGAAATAATCACCCTGCCCATAGTTTCAGGCAACGAAATTGTGGCAGTCATTTCACTGGCCACTATTCAAAGTTTCAGCAAGAACCACCTGCGCCTGCTCAACATGATTCTAAGTACGCTCAGCGCCCGTATTGACGGGATACTTGCCTATCAGAAAGTGATCACATTTGCACAACAACTTGAAATCCAAAACGGTGAACTGGAAGCTCAGAAAAGGGAACTTTCGGCACAGACCAATGAACTTACAGAGCAAAATGTTGAATTGGAAATGCAAAAGAAACAACTGGATGAAGCCAATAGGATGAAAACCAGCTTTTTGTCCAACATGAGCCATGAATTAAGGACACCGCTCAATTCGGTTATTGCCCTTTCGGGGGTACTGAACCGGCGGTTGGCGGGTAAAGTTCCAGATGAAGAACACAGCTACCTGGACGTTATTGAACGCAATGGCAAACATTTGCTTTTGCTCATTAATGATATTCTGGATCTTTCGCGCATCGAATCGGGGTATGAGGAAATTGAAATCAGGAAATTCAAGGTAGGTGGATTGATTCATTCTGTGGTGGAGATGATTGAGCCACAGGCCGATCAAAAAGGGATTCATCTTCATTATACATTGGGGGAGGACCAGCCTGAATTAATTTGTGACTACGATAAATGTCACCATATCCTGCAAAACATAGTGGCCAATGCTGTCAAATTTACCGAGAAAGGAGGAGTAGACATCGTTGCGCAGGTAAAAGACAAAACCATTTATATCCGGGTGAGCGATACCGGTATTGGCATTGATCAAGCAGATCTACCTCACATTTTCGATGAGTTCAGACAGGCCGATGGCAGCAATTCCCGTAAATACGGAGGTACAGGGCTTGGATTGGCCATTGCAAAGAGATATGCCCACCTATTAGGGGGAAACATTTCGGTTGATAGTACTCCTGGTAAAGGATCGGTCTTTACGCTGGTTTTGCCTTTGAAGTGTGCAATGGCAGCAGAACCATATATAAATACGGAACTACCCGCCCCGGTAGCCCTCAAGACAGGGCTGAGCAATCCTTCAGCAAATGCAAAGGATAAAACCATTTTGCTGGTTGAAGACGCAGAACCGATCATTATTCAAATGAAGGACATGCTGACCACCCAGGGGTACAATATCATGGTGGCACGCAACGGTTGCGAAGCCCTGGAACAAATAGCCCATAAAATTCCCGATGCCATGATCCTTGACCTGATGATGCCTGAGGTGGATGGATTTGAGGTGTTGAAACGTATCCGGGAGTGTGAAAAAACAGATCATCTGCCCGTTATTATTCTGACGGCAAAATTTATTACCAAGGAAGAATTGGCTTTTCTGAAAAACAATGGTATTCTTCAACTGATTCAAAAGGGGGATATCAATAAAGATCAATTGCTGCAAGCCGTATCCGGGATGATGTTTCCACAAATGAAGGAACCCCTGCCCCGGGTTGATCGGCAAGCCCGTATACCTATTGAGGGTACTCCGGTGGTATTGGTAGTGGAAGACAATCCAGACAATATGCTTACCATTAAAGCGTTACTTGATGGTAAGTGTGACATGATAGAAGCAGAGGACGGGCAGCAGGTGATTGAATTGGCGCTTCTTCATCAACCCGATTTGATCTTGATGGATATTGCCTTGCCTGGGATGAACGGCATAGATTTATTAGCCGAACTACGAAAAGTGGACGTTTTAACAAGCATCCCCGTTATTGCCGTTTCAGCTAGTGCAATGAAGGGGGACCGGGAAGATTTTATCACCTATGGGTTCGATGATTAT
>DMFR01000344.1:0-430 GCA_003450125.1 Prolixibacteraceae bacterium
TTCAACCATCCAACCATTTAACCTTTCAACAATTCGACCTTGATAAAAAATGTCATTTATAGGCGTAAATTCATTAGGATAGCCTTATTTTGTGAGGAATTTAAATTTGTAGCTATGTTCAGGCTTATTTTAATTGTTGGTATGCTTTTTTGTTTCAACGCGCATGCACAAATGGCTCCAAAGCATGAATTCAGGGGTGTATGGGTGGCAACGGTCAATAACATTGACTGGCCCTCTAAGCCGGGGCTTACAACTGATCAGCAAAAAAAAGAAGTCCTGGACATCCTGAACATGCATGTTAAAAATGGAATGAATGCCATTATCATGCAAATCAGGCCAGCCTCAGATGCTCTTTATCAATCCGATCTTGAGCCATGGTCGAGGTATCTGACCGGGACTCCTGGTAAAGCTCCCAGCCCTTTTTACGATC
>DMFR01000344.1:538-10447 GCA_003450125.1 Prolixibacteraceae bacterium
CTTCTACCCATCGGATCTTGAGCCATGGTCAAGGTACCTGACAGGCACTCCGGGTAAAGCTCCCAGTCCTTATTACGATCCACTTCAGTTCTGGATTGAGCAATGTCATCAAAGGAACATGGAGTTTCACGCCTGGCTAAATCCCTTCAGGGTAGCCCTGGATGCCAATGAACCTCTGGCAGCCAATCATATTGCCTTCAAACATCCTGAATGGATTGTAAACTACGGAGGCAAGCTGTATTTCGATCCTGGACTGCCTCAAACCCGTGAATTCGTCGTTAAGGTGGTAACCGATATTGTGGCCCGGTATGATGTGGATGCCATTCACATGGACGATTATTTTTATCCCTATCCGCTGAAGGAAGATTTTCCTGATCAAGCTTCTTTTGCACAATTCAACCGAGGATTTTTAGCCATCCAGAAGGCAGATTGGCGACGAGACAATGTGGATCAGATGATCCGTATGATTTCAGAAACAATCAAGAAAACAAAACCTTGGGTCAAGTTTGGGATCAGTCCCTTTGGCGTATGGAGAAACAAGGCAGACGATCCCGAAGGATCTGAAACCACCGCAGGAACAACCAACTACGATCAATTGAACGCTGACATCCTGAAATGGCTGAAGAACGGCTGGATAGACTATTGTCTTCCCCAGTTATATTGGCAGATTGGACATCCATCGGTTGATTTTGTGACCCTTAGCAAATGGTGGGCAGATCATGCTTACAATAGGGCCATGTACATCGGTCATGCGGTATATAAACTGGAGGCCAATGCAACCATTCCTGAATGGAAAGATCCCAATCAACTGATCAAACAAATACAGGTTACCCGACAGATTCCACACCTTGGAGGAAGCGCCTTTTACAGCAGTATACACTTTAAACGCGATTTGTATGGGTTTACAGAGACCCTTCAAAACAAAATATACAAACATCCTGCTATAGTGCCGGAGATGCCCTGGATCGACAACAAAGCTCCTTCCCTACCCTATCGTTTTAAAAAGAGAGGACACAAACTTAAATGGAAGTCGGAGCAACCCGCCAATGAAATGGATAAGACCGTTGCTTACGTAGTATACCTGAACCCTGCAGGGCAGCCTTTTGATGCTACGAATTCTGAAAATATATTTACCATTACCCACGATAAAAGCATGGTTTTTAAACCAAATTCCCGTAAATTAAGGAGAAAATATGAAATCCGTGTATCTGCTCTTGATCGCCTTCACAACGAAAGCGCTACAAGTAAAGTGAAAGTAATGAAACTTTAAAAATACTGGTCATGATTCGAAAAGTAGATTGTTTTCTTGCCTTTTGCAATGAAGAGGCCAGTCAAAGGCTGGTGAACCAATTCAGGGCCTGTCCCTTGGTAAGCCAGGTATTTGTTCTTTCTAAAGTGTCTGTTAGTCTGGAAAACTGTGAGCAGGTCGTTGTCCAGGAGTATGGCTCCTGTTCGACCATCAGGCATATTGCCAAGTTGGTTCAATCGGATTATGCACTGATTGCCCTGGGGGAGTCAGCCATAGAACTTGGACAGGGAGCTATCGAGCGGCTGGTTCAGATAGCTGAATATACGGAGGCTCCAATGACCTATGCCGATTACATGGAAATGAAAGAGGGACAACTTGCCCCTCATCCCTTAATCGACTATCAGCCGGGCAGCTTACGTGATGATTTTAATTTCGGCCCTGTCAGGCTATACCGGGCAGAGGTCTTGAAAGCTTTCAGGTATGAAAATTACGAGATGCTGAAATATGGGGGTAGATACGCCTTACGGTTGAGAGCCAGTAGAATGGGGGCTCTGGTTCATGTTCCTGAATATCTATTTACAATGGTTGAAACCGATGTAAGGGCATCAGGTGAAATACAATTTGACTATGTGAAAGCAGCTGCCCGGGAACGTCAATTGGAAATGGAACAGGTTTGTACAGCTCATTTAAGGGATATAGGCGCTTTGTTGCTGGCCCCTTTTCCTGAGACCTCCTTCTCAGAAGATTTTGATTACGAAGTATCGGTCATCATTCCAGTTAGAAACAGGGTCAGGACCATCAGGGATGCCATCGTTTCAGTACTTATTCAGAAAACAACCTTCCGTTTCAACCTGATTGTAATTGATAATTATTCAACTGACGGAACTGCCGGGATATTGAATGAATATGCCCGGCAAGGAAAGCTCATTCATCTCATACCCGAACGACACGACCTGGGAATAGGGGGTTGCTGGAATGAAGGGATATTTCATCCTGCCTGTGGTAAATTTGCTGTACAGCTTGACAGCGACGACTTGTATGTGGATGAGAATACACTTCAGATCATCGTGGATAAATTTTATGAGGAAAACTGTGCAATGGTCATTGGCAGTTACCGGATGACCAATTTTAACCTGGAAGAAATCCCTCCAGGGGTCATTGACCACCGGGAATGGACTGATGACAACGGGCCAAACAATGCACTTCGGATCAACGGATTGGGAGCCCCAAGGGCTTTCTATACGCCGATACTGCGTAAAATCAGGGTACCCAATGTAAGTTATGGAGAAGATTATGCCTTGGGTCTGGCTATTTCAGGTAAATATAAAATCGGACGCATTTATCAACCCCTTTATTTGTGCCGGCGCTGGGATGATAATACGGATGCTTCGCTAGATGTCGCCAAGATGAACATCCATAATTTATACAAAGACCATATCAGGACTTTCGAACTAAAGGCCCGCATTCTGCGGAACAAGAAAATCGATCCAGGAAAAGCCTGGCTGGAGGAGGATTAATTTTATGGATGAACACTAACAAAAATGTAAAATGATTGACAATTGGACGATTTACTATTTACTATTTTCTGGCGGGCAAGTAAATAGTAAATGGGTAAATAGTAAATATTCGTATAGGAGGGTTATCTAAACGGGCTGTCTCTTCTTGTTAGTTCCCTCGCAACTTGTGCAAGAAGACGGTCAAAATCGTTTTGTGTAATGTTTCTGTCCCTGCGTTCGGGAAACATTTTATGAAATGGAAATTTGTAGTTAAGCCTGAAGTCCAATTGATAAAAAGTATTGAGGGCTTGTCCATCGGAAGTAAAGTCTTGAGCTTTTAATTCATAGGGTTGCTGATTTTTACCAATCCAACCGGGTACAAGCCAGGGCTGCAAACATGAATATACCTGCAGCTGGCGTTGGATGAGAACCTTGCTGCTAGGTAACTTTTTGTCACGCGTCCACCAGATGTCACGGACATCTTCCATGGCAAGAAAAGTCTCTGCTTCGTTTTGAACGGCATCAAGGTTTTTTAATGTTTCTTTAATGATCGCAGTTACAGCCTTCTCATAAGGCAATTCACTTTGCAAAGCCTTAATTCCGATGCTTACGCCCAATAAATTGGAATAAGGATCTTCAATGGAAAAACTGGAATAGCGTTCGGGAACAAACGGAATACTGGAAGCTCCGAACCAGGTGGCAATTTCATGCCAGACTGATAAATCATAGGCTATTTTTCCGGCCAGGTATATAAGGTCCGTATTATTCATTTTGGAAGGAATGCTGACATGCAAGGTCTTTTCGCCCCCTTCGTATCCAAGGATCAACGACAAGGTTCCGTTCGTTCTGTTTTCCAGCAACTGCGTATATAGGTAGGCTGTCCAGTCAGACTGGTCGCGCAAATGGGCCATGTCGATAAAACCACCACGTCTGGAATAAATGATCCCATTTCCCTCACCTGCATCCCCCAGGTAATGATGAGGCCCTATTTTTTCAAGGCTGGTGGTTTCAGTCAATTTGAATCCGGGTATTGCAAAAAGCTCCACTTCGGTGCCAAATGAACAACAGGTCCTGATCACCCGATGAGGTTTCATTTCTGTATGATCGGGTGAAAATACTGGTGCCAATGCATGAACGGTTACAAAAGAGGAGCACAAAATAAGAATCAGGACTATCTTAATATTTACCATTCCATTGAAATGAATATTTTAGACAAATATATCTGTTTTAAGGGACTTACAATAAAAGTGAACTCCCTTCACCAAAAGACAATAAAAAAAAATGATCCACAAACACAACATTAATTGGAGTTCGATCAAAGGAATGCCTTGAAACAGAAGCACATCTTCAAAGATTGGATTGGGTCATATGCCTCTTTATGTCATTTGTCAAAAAATCGATCAGCAGGCCTGGATGCCTTAGTTACTGCTTCAATTCCGACATTCCGACAATCCGACAACTACCCCATTCCATGTGTTTGCAATCAACAGGGTAAAAAATCGTTAATGTATTGTTAATAAGTAGATTGTCCAACAACTATCCTTTGAGGTAGTAGAAAATTGACAGGTGTCGGATTGTCGGATTGTCGGAAATATCCCAAATGTTTGTGCCAAGAACAGGATCAAAACCGGTAAATGAAGTAATTGCCTGACTTCCGATTAGATCGGACTCACGTTATTAGCACCTTATGTACAAATGAAAGAAGCCTATCTTTGTAGTGATAAGGCCGCAAGGGATGTGAAATAAAATAGCTTCCCTGCTATAATGAAGCAAGGAAGCTATTAAAATATAGAATTGGCTTTTTACGCCAGTGTAATTTATACTTTAACGGTACTTTTTACAAACAATTTACTCCAGCTCTTCAATTGGCGCATTTTCCAGGTTTCTTTGTGGTAAACGTAGCTAACAATTAGAGGAAGCACCGAAGTAGCTTCTGCAAAAACCATCTGTTCGTCAGTTACCTGAACTTTGCCCCATGAACTTGCTTCTTTCAATGTAGAAGAAGAACAAGCTCCATCACGAACATCAGCAACAGTAATCTGCACGGCATATTGATGCATCGGAACTTCTTTACCCAGGATTTCAGCACAGACAACAGTATCCTGTGCAAAATTCTTTGGAACTCCACCACCAATCATGAACAAACCTGTTACGCCTGCTGCCATCTTTATCTTTGTCAGTTCCAGGAAGTCAGCCACAGAATCAATGGATACATGCTTTTCTGGGTTCTCCCATTGATGTTTGGCCAATCCAAAGCCGGCACTGCTATCAGAAAAAGCAGGACAGAAAATCGGCACATTGTTTTCATAGCAAACTTGGATCAAATTGTCTTTTTTCACTGAATTCTTGCTCAGCCACTTACCCATTTCCCAAATGAATTCACGGGAAGAGTAAGGTCTCTTTTCAAGAGAATCAGTGATTTCCTTGATGGTCCCATCGCAATTCTGCAATTCTTCTTCATCAATGAAAGTATCATAAATACGGTCGATATACAGGTCACGCAAGATGCCGTCGTTGATTTCTGTTGTTCCACGGTAATGCTTGTGACCTAAAGCTTCGAAAAAATCCATATCAATAATGGATGCCCCGGTAGCCACAATTACGTCGATCATTCTATTCTTGACCATGTCCACATAAATCTGCATACAACCTGCCGCGCTGGTACTCCCGGCGAGGGTAAGGATGTTGGTACATTCTGTATTGTTTACCATCTTCAGTAAAATGTCGGCTGCACTGGCAGTATCCCGTGAGGTGAAGGACATTTTACGCATTGAGTCAATGATTGGTGTTGAATCAAAAGACTTAATGTCGATGTGTTCGATCGTTTCTTTTAATAAATCTGATTTTTTCATCATTCTTAAATTTGACCTTGTAAAATTTGCTTTTTAACAATCTATGCGTTTAGAAATTAGCCAGATAGACTGGATAGTATTCTGAAAAAGTGTGCGAATATAGTATAAAATATTTGGTTATAACCTCATCCATGTGAAAATTTCATCCTGAGGATTCACCTCTTAACGATATGGAAATGAAAAAAGTTCAGGTTGATATGAAAGAGCCCAACCTGTCTTCTATAAGAGGGTTTATGATTAAAGCCCTCGAGAGATTAAACAGTCATCTTTGCCTTCGTACTTTTCTCCTTCTTCCCGGAAGGAAGGACGACATCTTTTAAGAATATCTCGGCAATATCTGCAATGGAAGAATCAAGGCTTCGATACTCAAAACCTGTTGTACCAATAATTTTCTCCCCTGAATAATGGTTCTTTTGATTGGTCCCCGATACGGCGTCCCTTGTAATGACAGGTCTCTTCCAGGTAAAGAAACTGGCCGCCTGGGCCATTCTCCATGCGATATGAAGCTTGATATCCGATGCAAAGTTTTGGGGCCTAGGCTTGTTCAGTCCATCGGCTATTTTGTTGAAGAAATCCTGGTAGCTCATGTTCCCGGCATTGAGGATGAACCTTTGATTTTTTACCTGCTCGAAATGCTGGTCATCCATCAGCATAATCATGGCTTTTACCACATCGCGTACATCTACGAATCCTGAAATCCCTTTGGTGTAATATTTCAGTCCCTTCCAGATGGATTGAAAAAGCTTGGGGCTACCAATGTCCCAATTGCCTGGTCCCATGATGATAGAAGGGTTCACAATCACCGCATCCAATCCTTCTTCAATACCCCGCCACACTTCCATTTCAGAGAAAAACTTACTCAACGAATATCCTGATTTACGTTTGGAAGGCGTCCAATAGGTTTCTTCTGTAATTTTACTTCCATCCTGTGTTTTACCCAATGCAGCAATCGAGCTGACATGACAAAACCTGCGGACCCCATTGTGCAGGGCGGCATCGATCAGATTCCCTGTTCCTTTCACGTTGTTGTTAAGCATCATGTCGTTGTCGTCACCATGAAATGAAACAATGGCGGCACAATGGTAAATGCTTGTCACTCCCTTCAAGGCTTCTTCAAGGCTAAAATAGTCCAGGATATCCCCTTCGACCCATTCAATCTGCGAATAAAGGGTTTCAACTTCGGTGGTATAGTAGGAAAAGATTTTCTTTACCCAGGCCGTATTGCTTTGCTGCCGCCTCAGGGCTTTTACCCGAACTCCTGAACTGGTCAGTTCATAGAGCAAATGTGCTCCCACTAGTCCCGTTCCACCGGTTACTAAAATCATATTAAAGAAGTTATAAGAAGTGCCTAAAGTTACGAAATGATTGACTATTTGACAATTTACTATTTAACGATTTACCATTCAACCATCTAACCATCTAACCATTCAACCATTCAACCATTCAACCATCTAACCATCTAACCCTGAAGTTAAAAATAGTAAATTGTAAATTGTCTAATAGTCAATCATTTTTTCACTTTCTCCCCAAACACCTTAGCCGTTAAGCGAGTGATGGGGACTACAAAAACACCCACATTGCGGATAGCTGGTGCATTGAATTTAAAGGCCAAGTCGCTGTACTGGGTCATAAATTGCCTGAACAAACGCTCTTTTTCCTGAAAGTCATCAATGATCTCTACTGTACCTTCAATGAGAACTGATTTGGATTGAACGCGGTAGCTGCATCCTACTTGTTGGTCTTGCCAGGCGATACCTTCCCCCAATGTCCAACTGATGCAGACCTTTGGATTCTTTTTGATCGTTTCCCACATCCTGCCCTCCTGGGCTGAATGCAGGATGACCCGGTCGCCATCCATGCCAAAATTCATAGGCAGTACATAGGGAACATCGTTATCCGACATGGCCACGTAACAGGTTCTGCACTGTTTGAGGATGGCATCTATTTCGTTCCGGTCTTCAATAAAATGTGTTCTCATGGTTAGCTTGATGTATTTGGTTTTAGTATATTTCCTATCCTCTATCCTTTGAAGGAAAGTAGGCTGAACTAAGTCAACTAATGGTTCGGAATCCCAGCAGCGCTGACAGATCTCTGACCACTTCTTTCAGTTTTATATATTGACCCATGCATTCCATCATTTTATCCGTTTCACCGTTCTTACTGGTCTCATTGATTTGATGTTCCAGCTTTTTGAGCATCATCTTGACCTTTTTTAATTTGTATTCCTGAACCAGTTTGGGAACCAATAAATACAGCAGCTCGTGTTCACTTTCAATAAATGCACCGCCTTTGCTCCAACGTTTGCTCTCTACATATTTATCAGCCATGATATTGCTTGCAAACTGGCTTATTTCTACATCAGGGTGCTGGGTGAAGAACTTGATGGGATCAAAGCTTTTATTGTCTATATTTTCTTCAAGGGTTGAGACCACGAATTGGAAACTGGGATTCACTGACGTCAGTCCATCGTTCTGTAATTCCGACAGGACATACATGCCTACCGTGCAGATATTTACCTCTTTTGTTTCTTCGTCTTCAATTTCAAATACCTTCTCATGAAAGAATTTCAGCAGTATGCGAATGATTTCACGCTCTTCGGTTTCAAAATGATTGACTATTTTCTTCTCCCCAACCGGGGCTGCAGGTCTGGAGGCCTGTATCTGTACTTCCTGAAGTTCTTTACGGGTATGGTCTTCCGATTGCTTGTTCTGAATTTTTCTTATCTCGGAATAAAGAACCTCTTCCTGGACATCCATCAGTCGGCTGCATTCCTTGATGTAAATGGTTCGGGTGATGTTATCGGGAATAACCGAGATGGATCGGACAATCTCATTGATCAGTTTAGCTTTTGAAACCGGATCATTTTCGACCGTTCCCATTAATAGCTGGGTCTTGAACTTGATGAAGTCCGTTTCCTTCTGCTTGATGTATTCGGTCAATTCACTGGCGCTCATCGAACGGGCAAATGAATCGGGGTCTTCTCCCGGGGGCAATGGCAAAACCTTCACGTTGATGCCTTCTTCCAGTACCATGTCAATTCCTCTGAGCGAGGCCTTAATGCCTGCTTCATCACCATCATATACAATGGTAATGTTGGGTGTAAACCGCCTGATGAGCCTGATCTGGTCAAGGGTAAGCGATGTTCCCGAGGAGGCTACCACGTTCTCAATACCAGCCTGGTGAAACGACAACACATCGGTGTAACCTTCCACCAAATAACATTTGTCAAGCCTTGTAAGATCACGCTTGGCCTGGTAAATACCGTACAGGGTCCTGCCTTTGTGATAAACCTCTGACTCGGGGGAGTTGATGTATTTGGCTACCTTCTTGTCGTTGGTCAGGGTTCTGCCCCCAAAGGCTATTACACGTCCTGCCACATTGTGAACCGGGAAAATGACCCTTCCTCCAAAGCGGTCGCGCACCCAATCGTCCCGTTTGATGGTAAGGCCTGTTTTCTCCAGGTAATCCATCTTGTAGCCTTCCCTTTGGGCCGCTACCGTAAAGAAATCTTTCCCGTCGGGACAATAGCCCAATTCAAACTTGGCGATAATATCATCACGGATTCCCCTTTCATGGAAATAACTAAGGCCAATGGTGCGGCCTTCATTTTCCTTCAATAAAAAACGGCTGAAATACTTTTGTGCAAAGGCCGATACAATCATCATGCTCTCGCGCTCGTCCTTCATTTGCCGCTCTTCCTGGGTCTCCTCCTTCTCGTCGATTTCGATGTGGTACTTCTTGGCCAGCCATCGCAGGGCATCAGGATAGCTGAGTTGTTCGAGTTCCATGATAAAGTTGACCGAATTCCCCCCTTTCCCGCAGCCGAAACATTTGAAGATTCCCTTGGCCGGAGAAACCGTAAAGGAAGGTGTCTTTTCATTGTGAAAAGGGCACAGACCCAACTGGTTCACACCCCGCTTTTTAAGGGTGACGAACTCTGAAACAACATCTGAAATGTTGGATGAATCCAATATCCGCTCTATGGTAGACTGATCAATCATTGTTGCAAATGTAAAGATTTTAAGCGTGAATCGGATATAAAAAGCTACCCGTCCGCATGTGATTGAAAGGGAAAAAGGCTAAATAACTGGCAATAAATAATGGGACACGGATCTAAATATAGAATTATACTAATTTAACGAAAGATAAAATAGAATTGTTAAGGGTGACTTTATACAAGGGAAAATGCATTGTCTAGTTCCCTTGGAAGAAAATAGCCTTTGATGCAGTTTGGATTTCGGACACATATTTGAATATGATCTTTTTCCCTGAATCCGGCATTGGGATATAATTCATTACCTTCCCAAAAAAC
>DMFR01000344.1:10577-12780 GCA_003450125.1 Prolixibacteraceae bacterium
TACCTTCCCAAAAAACACCTCTTATTGAATCATACAAGGGTTCACTGTCGTCTTTTCTTATTTGGTGGATGGTTTCAAAAACGGCACAGTCCAAATCTCTTAAAAGAAGATCTTCTGAATTCCCCACTGTTTTGTTTTCTGGTAATCTACGGCCTGTTTTTTCCAATATCAATTTAAAAGATTCATAACCTAACTTCAAGAGTTGGAGCATCCCGTAGTCCATTAAGTCGAAACATAGTCCCAAATCAATTACAGCTCCAACTACTGCGGGATTTTTAATTGGATTAATGGCTTTGGAAGGATTGTTTTTTAGGAAGGTTGCAAATTCAAAAGCACGATCAGGACTGTTTTCCCAAAAATAGACTCCATGACCCAGCCAGTCATAATTGTTTTGACTTTCTTTCAGGTCGATTTTGCGATGGACTACATCGTGAACTACTGATTCATCACATCCATGAAAGCCTATAATCAAACCCGGTCTGGAGGAGTACATAGGTTTTTGTAATTAATACTTAGTTCCCCATCCTTTGTGGTAACGCCAATCTTATATAGAAAATCTTCAGATTTCTTTTTACTGGAAGCAACTTTTTTTCCATAAGCCTTAATTCTGGCAGCAAATTTATCAATCTCTGTTTTACTCATTTGATTCATAATTTAGTGTAAATATATAGCTTAAAACGAAATGAAAAGCGAATTTGTTTCATTTATTTCTTCAGTTTGACCATCATCGAATCGCGGTGAAGGCTAAAGTCTTTCATCAACTTAGCGGCAATAGGTTCGGTAGGAGGCGATTTGATCTTTAGCGGATCTACCGGGGTGCCATTGAGGAAAACTCGGAAATCCAAGTGAGGCCCTGATGCCAGTCCTGTCATACCAACATACCCGATCAGCTGTCCCTGGTGTACCCTTGTCCCGTTGGAAATCCCTTCTCCAAATCGGCTCAGGTGCATGTAGGAAGTGGTATAGGTTGCATTGTGTTTGATCTTTAAAAAGTTTCCACCTCCTGCCGGCTGGTAACCTTTGGCCACAACCGTACCATCACCGATCGATACCACGGGGGTTCCCGTTGGGGCTGCATAATCTACCCCATGATGGGGACGAAAGATCTTCAATACAGGATGGAACCGGCTGTTGGAGAAAAAGGAACTGATCCGGCTGAATTTCAGGGGCGCTTTCAGGAAGGCTGTTTTCAGGCTTTTCCCTTTGTCGTCAAAGTAACTGTCTTCATTGTTTTGGGTAAAGCGAAAGGCATAAAATTCTTCGCCCGCATGGACAAACCGGGCTGCAAAGATGCGTCCTGTGCCAATTGATTTTCCATAAACAAAATTTTCTTCATACACCAAACTGAACTGATCCCCTTTCTTAATTCCAAAGAAGTCGATCGACCACTGGAAAATCTCAGAAAGGTCCATAGCCAGGTTGGGGCTCAGCGCCTGTTCAGCCATGGCATTCCAGAGTGAGGAAGTAATTTCACCGCTGGCTGTCTTTGTCAGGGTTTCCATTGGCTTTTTATCCTTATGAACCTGAATAGTATCGCCCATTTGGTAAACCACATAATCCACCGGGTTGATTTCATAAATAAAATACTCCACTTTGGAGGGATCTTTTTTATTCATGAAAAAGTAATAGGGGTTGTTCACTTTCATCTTCCTGGAATCAAATACCAGGACCGACTTTTTTGAAATCTCATCCACTTTGGTCATTGAAATGCCCTTGCTGGTCAATATATCCGAAAGGTTCTGACCTGACCTGACTTCTCCCCTGACGACATTATAGGAGTCGACATTGATGTCGAAAAGCATCACCGGCTCTGGTTTCACCACTTCAACCTGTTTCTTCACTTCCTTTTCAAGCCGCTTGGTCTCAACGGTTTCAATCAGGAAATAAGCCACCTGTAACAAGACGATAAAAACGACCAACCAAATAAGGATGGTTTTTATGAATTTGTATTTCTGCGGAATGTCTAATTTCATGTGATTGTAATTGCTTTATACTACTTAACCGGAAATTCCTCCCCGATGTTGCCTTCCATCCTCCCAAAAGTAATAATTTTAGTAAGGGTTGAAAATTCTTTAGAGGAAAGAAAGAAATTGTTTTTGTATCTGAAAATTAAAATATGTCTGTATTGGATTGTTAATAAGTAATATAAACTAAATAATGTCGTATTTTCTCTTGGTAAAACAAAGAAAAAATAGAACGCGGA
>DMFR01000213.1 GCA_003450125.1 Prolixibacteraceae bacterium
ACCGTCTTTTGCACTTGATCCTGGTTTGGGAGTCAATTAGGGGTAGAATAAATAAAAAAAAGCTTCCTGTGTGGGAAGCTTTTTTTTAAAATTATATGCTTAGTAATTGTTTTTTTTACTCAGCAGGTGACCTGAAGTCACCACCTGAGTAACTAGCTATCTTGGCATTGGATATCCTTTAAGCTTTGCCAGGTTGGCTTCTATTTCATGTTCCGGGTATTCGTAATCCGATAACTGGCCTGACATATATTTGTCGTAACCTACCAAGTCCATCAATCCATGTCCTGAGAAGTTGAAAAGGATCACTTTTTCCTTACCCTCTTCCTTGGCTTTTAAAGCTTCACGAATCGTGGCAGCAATAGCATGGGTAGTTTCAGGAGCAGGAATAATCCCTTCGGTTCTAAGGAACAATAACCCAGCTTCGAAACATTCACTTTGGTTGATCGCCGTAGCTTCCATCAGCCCATCGCGCAGGGAAGCGCTAACCAAAGGCGACATGCCATGATAACGCAATCCTCCTGCATGAATGGGAGCAGGAATAAAATTGTGTCCAAGGCTGTGCATGGCCATCAGGGGTGTCATTTTAGCCACATCGCCGTGGTCATATATGAACGGCGCTTTGGTCAGAGTAGGACAGGAGGCTGGTTCTGCTCCAATGATCTGGATGTTGGCTCCATTGATTTTATCATACATAAATGGGAATGAAAGGCCGGCGAAGTTACTTCCTCCTCCACAACAGCCAATGACCACATCCGGGTTTTTAATACCCACTTTAGCCAATTGTTTCTTGGCTTCCAATCCGATGATGGTTTGATGCAACATCACATGGTTTAATACCGAACCCAAGGCGTAACGGGTCTTTCCTGTTGGATCGCTCACTGCCTCCTCAATGGCTTCAGAGATGGCGATTCCCAAACTACCCGGGGTATCTGGATATTCGGCTAAGATGTCTCTTCCTGCCTGGGTGTCCATACTAGGACTGGCCACGCATTTGCCTCCCCAGGTTTGCATGAGTATCTTGCGGAAAGGTTTCTGGTCAAAGCTTACACGTACCATGTACACCTTGCATTCAATGCCCCCAATCTGGGCACAGGCATAAGAAAGGGCTGAACCCCATTGACCTGCACCTGTTTCCGTAACCAGTTTCTTGATCCCGAATTGTTTGTTGTACCAGGCCTGAGGAACAGCTGTATTGGGTTTATGGCTTCCGGCAGGGGAGACACCTTCGTTCTTATAATAGATCTTTGCAGGAGTTCCCAAGGCAGCTTCCAATTCATAGGCACGAATCAGGGGACTTGGCCTCCACTGGAATAGTATTTGACGGATGGGTTCTGGAATGTCAATCCAACGTTCCTGTGATACTTCCTGTTCGATGAGGTTCATAGGGAAGACAGGAGCAAGCATTTCAGGTCTTACCGGATTTCCATCAGGACCCAATGGCGGGTTCATAGGAGTGGGTAGATCGGGCGCAAGGTTATACCATTGTTTGGGCATTTCCGATTCATCTAAATAGATCTTTTTTTGTCTGGCCATGTTGATAGTTATTTAATGTTGTTTGGTTAAAAAAGAAAGAGGGATATACTGCGTAAACAATATATCCCTCTTTTGAGTGTTGTATTTATGCTTCAGGCATAATTGTTTACGGGTGGAATTCGCATGAGCGCCACCAATAACAAGTACCTAAAGTCACATTATTCTTCATGATTCAACTTTACTCCGGTAAATCTAATACTATATTTTAAGAATTCAACAAGAAATACTGTCAATTTGAAAGATTTTATTCATTCTGAATTGCAATCAGGCATAGTATTTGTGAATTTGAGTAAAAAGCTTTTCTCAATCCATGGTTTCAGAACTGATATTTTAAGTTCCTTTGCCTTTAACGTATTAAGCTTCCAATTATAAACAACCATTAATTATGAAGGACGTATTGATATACAAAGGGTTTGCCGGATCGGTACATTTTAACGCGGAAGATCAGGTATTCTTTGGAAAGATTGAAGGCATCAATGACCTGATCACCTATGAAGGGACTACTCTTGAAGATCTTGAACAAGGGTTTCATTCCATGGTGGATGAACATATCAATGATACAGGAGAATAATCTCCTGTTCTTTTGAATTGAAATTAGCCAACTGGTGAATTAGATATATTATCGTATTCGTATTTCTTCAACAGTCTAATATTCTATGACTTGCGAAATAGTAAATAGTAAATTATTAAATTGTAAATACTTAATGTATTTTTGCAGCCCATTTGAATGTATAGAAAATCATGAGTAAACCAATTGTTGTCAGTGGCATCAGGCCAACGGGAAATTTACACCTTGGAAACTATTTCGGGGCAGTGCGCAGCTTCTTAAAGATGCAGCATGATTACAACTGCTATTTTTTTATAGCTGATGTCCATTCGTTGACCACCCATCCTACACCGGGAAACCTTCAGGCTGGTGTGAAACAAGTCCTGGCTGAATACCTGGCTTGCGGTATTGATCCCGAATTGGCTACTATCTTTATCCAGAGTGATGTGACTGAAGTGATGGAACTCTATACCTTCCTGAACATGAACGCATATTTAGGAGAATTGGAACGCACCACTTCGTTTAAGGATAAAGCACGTTCAAACCCTGAAAATGTAAACGCTGGACTGCTTACCTATCCTGTGTTGATGGCTGCCGACATTATCATCCATAAAGCACAGTTTGTTCCTGTAGGGAAAGATCAGGAACAGAACCTTGAAATGGCCCGTAAGTTTGCTGGTCGTTTTAACCGCATGTACAACAATGAATTGTTTCCTCTTCCCCAGCCATTTACTTTTGATGGGGGCGATATGATCAAGGTTCCCGGTCTTGATGGTAGTGGTAAGATGGGAAAATCTGAAGGAAATGGAATATTCCTCTATGAAGATCCTAAGGATATCCGTAAAAAGGTAATGCGTGCTGTTACCGATGCCGGACCAACGGAGCCTAATAGCAAAAAGGCTGATGCGGTGGAGAACCTCTTTACCTTGCTGAAAATCGTTTCAACGCCTGATGTGGTAACCCATTTCGAAGCGGCCTACAACAACTGTGAAATCCGTTACGGCGATCTGAAAAAGCAACTGGCCGAAGATATTATAGACTTTACTGCTCCTATTCGTGAAAGAATACTGGACATCTTGAAAGACGATGTTTATCTTGGTAAAGTAGCCAAAAGGGGTGCTGAAAAGGCCCATGAATCAGCTCAGGCAACCTTGAAAGAGGTCAAAGAAATTATTGGCTTTCGAAGACTTTATTGATCTTTAAAGCGTTTATAGGTCAAAACCAAACCAATAACCCATAACCATTTAACCCATAACCATTAAACTATTAACAATGAAAAGAATTCAATGGGTACTAATTGTCCTGATGGCTGTTGGGATGATTAACTGCAATAAAGATAAAGATGAACCAGTCAAGGATATCAATAATAGTATTGTCATCAACGAAGTGATGCCAAAAAATACTGGATTCGGATCTGACCAAGATAATGAATTTGACGACTGGATCGAAATCTATAACCTTGCCAATGAGGATATTGACATTTCAGGTTATTTTCTTACTGACAATAAAAGCAAATTGACCCAATGGAAATTTCCCGAGGGGACTACTCTTGCCAAAAACGGTTACCTGGTTGTTTGGGTCGATGGTGATTCAACTCAGGTTGGTCTGCATACCCCTTTCAAACTGTCAGCATTGGGAGAAACGGTTTTATTGCTTACTCCTGAAGAGAAAGTAATTCAAGAGGTTACATTTCCGGCAATCTCTTTACTTCAATCCTATTCCAGAATACCTAACGGAACTGGAAATTTTATCTGGGCTGCACCTACATTTAAGGCTGAAAACAAAGAATCCGATCCAGGCCTCAACATCAATAAAAGTATTGTCATCAATGAACTGATGGCCAAAAACACCCAGTATGGTTCTGATCAGAATGGGCAATTCGATGATTGGATTGAATTGTACAACCTTGCCAATGTGGATATTGACATTTCAGGGTTTTATCTGAGTGATAGTAAAAAGGAGTTAACCAAATGGAAATTCCCTATAGGAACCAAACTTCCCAAGAACGGATACCTGATTGTTTGGGCTGACGCAGATACTCTTCAAGTTGGGTTGCACGCCAATTATAAACTATCCTCTTTAGGAGAAACGGTGGTATTGGTGTCTCCTGAGAAAGTGATTCTTAATGAAGTGAAATACCCTGTGGCAACTTCAAGTCAATCCTATGGTCGCATTCCCAACGGAATTGGTGATTTTATCTTGACGACACCAACGTTTAACGCCGAGAACAAATAACAAGTACTTAGAGTGAACTAAAGGAAATCTGAACTGTGATTTGTGAGATTCATTTGATTAATCATATGAATCTCACAAATCACAGTTCAGATTTCCTTTAGTTCACT
>DMFR01000168.1 GCA_003450125.1 Prolixibacteraceae bacterium
AAGTACAGGATATTCTGCCGCTGGCGGATTATTTGAAGATGCTGTTTTGATTGGAGAAAGCAACCTGCCTTACTGGGTGGAAAGCTTCGAACTTCAATCATCCGATGCGCAGGTGACCATTACAAATGCAGTTTTTGAACCCTTCAATTCAACTTCAATTATTTTACCTGATACACTGGGGGAGGAACTGAATTTTTCTTCCCTTGTCGGTACTTCCGCGGGTAGATCTCATATCAGGGTATCGGTTTTCCCTTTTGTGAAAAGAAATGGCCAGATTCTGAAGTTGACTGAATTTACCGTTTCCATTAATGAGAAAAATTCAATCAGGTTGAAATCAGCCACCACTTCCTATGCATGGAAAACTTCTTCGGTGCTCAGTTCAGGAAAATGGATGAAGATAAAAGCAAAAAATAAGGGAATCTATAAAATTACCTATGACCAGTTGAAAGGCTGGGGCTTTGCCAATCCGGATCAGGTGAGCTTATATGGAAACGGAGGGTATATGGTGCCGGTCATGAACCGGGATATCCAGGCCGATGATTTATTACCCTATCCGGTATGGAAGGGAAAAGATAAGGCAAACAATGACTGTTTGTTTTTTTATATGACTGGAAATATCCAGTTGAATTATAACCTGGAAACCGGATTTCTTTCCCATCAGCAAAATTATTATTCCACAGAAACCTATTTCTACCTTTCCGATCAGCAGTCACCCAATCTGATTGAAAAGGCCCCTGAGCTGACGGCAAGTGCAGGCAGACAAGTGGTGAGCTTTCCCAACTATACTTTTTATGAGATGGAAGTGATGAACCTGATCAATTCCGGAAGCCGGTGGTTTGATGAACAGATCGGTATGGATGGTTCCAAAACCATCAAGATAACACTTGATAACCCGGATCTGTCAAAGCCGGCCTCTATTACGGTAGCTGCTGCAGGACGTTCTTCAGACTCAAACAGTATGGATGTGGCCATGAATGGAACAGTGATGAATCTTCCGTTTGGTCTTCAAAATGAATTTGACTATGCAAGGGATAATTTAAAAACAACTTCTGTCGTGCTTCAGGGAAAGAACATCCAGATGAAATTGACCTATAATGCTGAAAATAATGTTTCGGCAGCTTGGCTTGATTATATCGGTATCAATTATCAAAGCCCCCTGAGCATGACTGGCGACGTGTACAATTTCAGGGGGAGGGGCGTTAACGCCGCTGTTCCGGTTTCAGAGTTTATCCTCTCGGGCAGCACCTCCGGAACGCGGATTTGGGATGTGACCGATCCTCAACAGGTTCTTGAAATGCCCTCAACCTTTACCGACGGGCTGCTTAAGTTTAAGTCCAATTCAGCCCTCATGAGTGACTATGTGGCTTTTAATCCTTCGGGAAACATTCCGTCGCCTGAATTGGTAGGGGATGGAAATGTGCCCAATCAGAACCTGCATGGGACTGATCTGCCCGATATGATTATTGTATCAAATCCAAAACTTCTTCCTGCAGCTGACACTTTGGCTGATTTTCATCGAACCAATGATCAGATGACCGTCCAGGTGGTAACGCCTGAAATGGTCTACAATGAATTTTCAGGCGGCCTACCCGATCCGGGAGGCTTGCGTAACTATTTCAAGATGTGCTATGACAGGGGTAAGGCCTCGGGAAAGAATACCCTGAAATATGTCCTGCTCATGGGGGATGGCACTTTTGACAACCGAAATATCCAGGGACTGGGCCTAAACCTGATACCAACCTATCAATCTGATAATTCTTTATCCATTACCAAATCGTATGTCACCGATGATTTCTATGCCTTCCTTGATGATAACGAAGGCGGGTCGGCAGGAATTATAGACCTTGGAATTGGACGTATCCCTGCCAATACACTTAAGGATGCGCAAAATGTGGTAGATAAAGTGAAAGACTACCGTAAGCAGGAAGCAATGGGGAACTGGCGCAATACAGTGACTTTTATCGCTGATGATGGAAATGTGGCAGATGGGTTTACAAATGTTCATATGGGAGATGCGGAAGGGCTGGCCAATTTTGTCAATAAAAATTATCCATCCTACTTTACCGACAAGATCTATTTTGACACCTACCAGCGGATTTTATCTGCTGGCGGAGAGAAGTATCCTGAAGTTACCGAGGCCATTAAAAGCCGGGTAAAAAGGGGAACGTTGATTATGAATTATACCGGCCATGCCAATGAACGAAACCTGGCCGATGAAGCGGTGTTGGATATCGGGATTATTGACGCCTTCACCAATTACAACCGTTTGCCCATATTTGTAACTGCCACGTGCGAATACAGCCGATTTGATGACAATGACACTTCTGCAGGTGAACATATCCTTTTTAATCCCTCAGGCGGGGGTGTGGGGCTGTTCTCTACCACCCGGCTGGTCTATTCAGATGCCAATTCCAGGCTGAACAGGGCATTTTTCAAATACGTTTTTCAAAAGGACTTACGCCTGGGTGATGTCATGCGGCTGGCAAAAGCAGAGGCCAATACGGACGACAACCAGCTGAAATTTTCACTCCTGGCTGATCCGGCCATCCAGTTGTCTCAACCCGAATTTAAGGTGATTACCACCAGTCTGGACGATAAAAGTACCTCAACCGACGTCGATACGATCAAGACCCTGTCGGTGGTAACGGTGAAAGGTTTTGTGGCTGATAACAACGGCGTTAAAATGACTTCGTTTACCGGTGACATTATTCCTACCGTATATGACAAAGCCATAACAGCAAAGACTTTGGGCAATGCCGGGCAGCCAACCATGAATTACACGGTGCAGAATAATATTATTTACAATGGACTGGCTAGTGTGACCAACGGTGATTTTGAATTTTCATTTTTCGTTCCCAAGGATATTTCTTACAAGTTGGACAAAGGCAAAATTATTTATTATGCCTACAATGAAACTCAGGATGCCCAGGGGTATTTTGACAATTTCTATGTGGGGGGAACATCCAACAACCCGATCTCTGATTCTCAAGGCCCTGCGATTGATTTGTTTATGAATTCCAATACTTTCAAAGCAGGTGGACAGGTAAGCGCAAGTTCTGTTTTGATTGCAAATATTGTTGATGAAACAGGTATCAATACTGCCGGAACAGGAATTGGACACGACATTACTGCCGTTCTGGACGGTGATTATACGAATATTATGGTGCTGAACGATTATTTTCAGTTCAGCAAGGATAAACATACTGAAGGTTCAATTGTTTTCCCCTTGACGAATTTGGCAGAGGGTTCACATACGCTGAAAATAAAAGTATGGGATGTACTGAATAATTCGTCGGAGAAGGAAATTAATTTTGTGGTAAAAGATATTTTCAGGATTGAAAGTGTACAATGCTACCCCAATCCAATGCAGGAGCAGACCAGTTTTGTTTTTAACCACAATCAACCCGATGAATTGTTCGATGTTACACTGGAAATCTTCCAGACTTCGGGGGCCAGGGTGGATATAATGCAAACCAAAATTAGTTCGCATGGCACTGAAAGCCTTCCCCTGGTGTGGAACCCTGCCGAAAGATTGGTAAAAATGAAAGCTGGAGTTTATATTTACCGCATTACGGCTACAACAAACCTAAAGACAAGCAGCGCCTCGGGCAGATTGGTATATGTGTACCGTTAAAAATTAGTTGAAGTGTGTTCATATTCAATACTTTTTTAAAAGAACAACCGTTTGATTTTTGAGTTGTAATTAATTATGCAACTCCTTAACAAAGCTGTATATTTACAAAATCATTTTCACCAATAAATATATGAAGAAAAAAAACCTTTTACTGGCTGTAATTCTTTTATTTGGAATACAGATACAGCATGCAAATGCTCAAACAAAAAAAACCTCCACTACCGGAGCCAATACCATCACCACTGGTGTGCCTTTTCTGACCATTGCACCCGATTCCCGTTCTGGGGCAATGGGTGATGCCGGAGTTGCCCTTTCACCCGATGTCAATTCCCAACACTGGAATCCTGCAAAGTATGCTTTTGTAGAAAGTGAAATGGGTGTCGCTTTGTCCTATACACCCTGGTTGAGTCAGTTGGTAAAAGACATCAATTTGGCATACCTGGTCGGATATAAGCGTTTGGATGATCAACAAACCGTCAGTGCATCGCTGCGTTATTTCTCCCTGGGAGATATCACCTTTATGAGTGACTTAGGCGCTGAACTGGGAAACCAACATCCCAATGAATTCGCTTTCGATGTGGGATACACCCGTTTGCTGTCTGATAAATTTTCAGGCGCCGTAGCCCTTCGCTATATCCGTTCCGATCTTACCGGCGGACAATTGGTCAATGGGGTAGAAACCCATGCAGGAAGTACCTTTGCTACTGATGTGGCTTTCTATTATCAAAATGAGATCCGTGTGAACCGTAAGATGTCTACCATTGCCGCAGGTATTAATCTATCCAATATAGGGGGTAAAATCTCCTATACCGATGGCGAAACCAAAGATTTTCTTCCTGCCAACATGAAAGTAGGGGTTTCCTATAAAACGGAAATGGATAAATACAATACCATTACTTTTGCCTTCGATGCCAATAAATTGCTGGTGCCTACGCCCGATACTGCAAGCGTCGATATTCTCACCGGTCTGGGTTCCTCCAAATCGGTAGTTTCCGGTATCTTCTCCTCTTTTAGTGATGCCCCGGGCGGAGCAAAAGAAGAATTCAAGGAAATTACTTTTTCTCTTGGCGCTGAATACTGGTATAACAAGCAGTTTGCCCTGCGTGCAGGTTATTTTTACGAAGATGCCAGCAAGGGTAACCGCAAGTTCTTTACCGCAGGAGCCGGTTTGAGACTGAATGTTTTTGCTCTCGACTTCTCTTATTTATTGCCCGTCGCTCAAAACAATCCGTTGGCCAATACCCTCCGGTTTACGTTGTCATTTGACTTAGATGCCTTTAAAAAGCAACGAAGGTAATAATCCCCGTCAATGAATTTCCGCATAGGATACGGATACGATGTACACCGCTTAGCTGAAGGGGAAACCTTGTGGTTAGGCGGTGTTTTAATTCCCCACAGCAAAGGAACGATTGCCCATTCTGACGGCGATGTACTGATTCATGCCCTGTGTGATGCGATGCTGGGGGCTGCCAAATTGGGCGATATCGGTCGCCACTTCCCTGATACTTCTTCAGACTTCAAAAACATTGACAGCAAAATATTGTTGGATAAAACCAATCAGCTCATTGCCGCTAAAAACTACCGTGTTGGAAATATAGATGTAACAGTAGCGGCTCAGCAGCCCAAACTCAAACCCTTTATTCCCCAAATGGAAGAAACAATTGCCCACATTCTTGGTATGGATCTTGATGCAGTTTCTATTAAAGCCACTACCACTGAAGAGCTTGGCTTTGAAGGAAGGGAAGAGGGCATCTCGGTTCATGCAGTGGTGTTACTGGAAAAGTTGAGTTGAATTGGTTATGATTACAAAAGCACAAATAAAGAATTCCCTTGATAGTTTACCTGAAAATGTGACTATTGAAAAAGTTATTGAGCATCTGGTTTTTTTAGATAAAGTCAATAAGGGATTGGATGATTCAGTAAATGGAAGGGTTAATACTGTAGAAGAGGCACGTCGAAAGCTAATTAAATTTGAAATGAAGAAAACACTCGTGATCGGGGCAAGTGAAAATCCCGAACGTTATTCCTATAAGGCCATTAAGGCTTTAGTATTGCACAACCATTCAGTAGTGGCTTTGGGATTGAAAAAAGGATCTGTAGATGGAGTCTCTTTTCATACTGAAAAGGAACAGTTTGAACATATTGATACGGTAACCTTGTATATTGGCCCACAAAACCAGCCACAATATTATTCCTATATCATTGGGTTAAAACCTCGGCGTGTGATCTTTAATCCCGGGACTGAGAACCCTGAATTTATCGCACAACTTAAATCGGCTGGCATTTATCCTGAAATTGCCTGCACCTTGGTATTGTTGGCTACAGGGCAATATGAATAATCAAATGCACATTATTTCATCCATCGAGGAATTCAGTACTGTAATAGAGGAAAATGGGGCTGTTTTGGCCTATTTTACAACCGAAGCATGTTCTGTATGCAAAGTTTTGAAGCCCAAAGTGGCACAGATGCTCTCGGAGTCTTTTCCTCAAATCAAGGCAGTAACCATTCAATGTGATCAACTTCCTGAATTGGCTGCTCAATTTCGTATTTTTACCGCACCCACCATTGTTGTTTTCTTTGAAGGTCGTGAGACCATCCGCAAAAGTCGTTCCTTTGGCATCGATGAATTGAAGGCAGAAATCCAACGTTCATACTCCCTTCTTTTCGAATAGCATTCAAACCGTTTCTCTTATTATTGAACTTAACGATTAATC
>DMFR01000138.1:0-8079 GCA_003450125.1 Prolixibacteraceae bacterium
ACTCAAACCTTAATAACCTTAGTAACCTGATCAAGCCCAAGGACCCCAACCTTAGTAACCTTAAGAACTACTATTAAATGCCCTTTATACGACAATTAAGAGTTCCAATTACTTAACTTGCACAATTTACATTCGGAGCGTCATTGCGAGGAACGAAGCAATCTGTAAATATTTAATTGACAATAGATTGCTTCGTTCCTCGCAATGACGCTTCGATCAAGGTTCTGGCAAACTATGCAAGAGGCCACTTCGCTTTAGCTGTTACACGACATTAATGTCATGTCAGGGCTAAAATGACATAGTCTCTTTCAACGATTTAAAGTCATGCGGAATAATGATCGAAGCGTCATGCCGAGTCATCCTGATATCAGAGACTCGGGATCTCTATTGCTAAGGGCCAAAGGGCCAATAGGGCCAATGTTATAGCGAAGACGAGACTGTAAGCTGAGTATAAAAACTAATTCAGTGAACAGATAATGAGACTGTTAACCGTGACTATAAACTAAAACTAAGAATGAGACTGTAAACTAAGAATGAAACTTTAAATTGAGCATACAATCTTATAATGAAGCTATTAACTAAATTGATACTGCAAACTCAAGGTTGGGCTTTTGGCCCTATTGGCCCTTTGGCCCTTTGGCCCTTTGGTACCCATGAGTTTTGTAAATTTCTGAATCGTCATATTAGCTGTTACACGACATTAATTTATTTTCGATACTCGTTTACTGATTATGGAATCTGTTGTGTAAAATTGAATGCTGTCAATTGTGATTTTTTATGGTTCCTAAAACATGTAATGATCCTAATTTTTCTTTATTTGTAGAAGATTTGAATATCCCCTATAAAAAGAAAATTATGAAGCAACTCTACTCTACAATTTTCGTGCTTGCTCTTTTCTTGTCAATCAGTATAAACGTTAAGGCACAGCAGCCAAAATCACTGGTTTGGTTCCTCGATTATCAACAAGTAACCAAATTTGCTGAGGATGAAAATAAACCCATCTTGTTGTTCTTTCAGGGATCTGACTGGTGCGAACAAGGTAAAGAATTACAAAGGGACGTTTTTGACAATGAGCAATTTGTGCTCTATGCCGCAAAACGAATATTGTGTCTTTATGTGGATTTTCCATACAAAAACAAACTTTCGGACGAGCAAAACAGCCACAATAATAAGCTGAAAAAGGAATTTAATATCCCTGCAGATTATGAGAAAGGTTTTCCAACCATTGTAATTGTCAGTAAATCAGGCAAAGTGCTGCTTCACGAAACAGGCTATAATGGACAAGGACCACAGAGCTTGATTGATAAGATCAACTTGATTCTTAAAAACATAGATAATTGATAACTTTGGCTTCATAGTAAAGAGATGACAAAACTTACCGACAACCTTGTCATACGATCAACTGATTAATGATAGACCATAAAAAGTAGAAAGCATGGACAACAGCGAAATACTCATTTACCAAAACCCTGAGGGGAAGATCAAAATAGATTTTCGCCTGGAGGAAGAAACCGTTTGGCTGACCCAAGCGCAAATGGCTACGCTGTTGGAAAAGGGAGAACAACCATTACGGAACACATTCAGAATGTTTTTAATGAGGGCGAATTAGACGAAAATGTGGTATGTCGGAATTTCCGACACACCACTCAATAGGACGCTATTGAAGGAAAAATGTGCCGGTTTTATGAAGCATACAAGATTTATATAATTTTGGCACCACTGGTGCCACAATTACAAAAGCCTGATAATGTGAGTGAAACAAATGTAGCACCACTGGTGCAACAATTACAGGATATACTGTTTGAAGAAGGAGAAATGACAGAAAATTCAGTTGTTCGGAATTTCCGAATAACTGCTGCTGACGGCAAAACTTATGATACCAATTACTCTAACCTTGAGGTGAATAAAATAAATAATATCAAGGAAATGAAGGACTGGGATTTTTTTAATCCTGCCAATAATTGAGTATATTGCCGTAAGTTTAACTAACAGGCAATTATTCACTTAAAAAGGCATTCAAATGTATTTGATGTATGTTGATGAAAGTGGGGATCCGGGTATGGGGGTACATAGTTCTCCACATTTTATCCTAACAGGTTTAATCATTAATCAGAATGAATGGGATAAATACCTTTTGCGGCTCAAAGCATTTCGCAAATCAATTAAAACAAAGTATGGATTAAATCAACGGACGGAGATTCACTCAACAGAATTAATACGAATAAACAAACTCGAAGAATATAAAAGTATTAGCAAAACAAATAGAATCAATATTTTAAAGGAATATGGAGCTGAAATTCCACGGATATTTGATACTGCAAAAATTATTAATATCTGTCTTTTAAAAGCTGATTATCAAGAGATAGGTGAAATTCAGAAAGTAGCCTGGCAACGATTAATTCAACGTTATGATACTTTCCTAAAGAAAATGGCAACCGATAAAGGAATTATTATTTCTGACGACACGAATAGTTTAGTGTTGATGCAGCTTCTAAGAAAGATGCGAGTTTATAATCCCACGCCGTCGTATTTTGGAGGGACTTACCAAGCACCTACAGATAGTATAATCGAAGATATTTTTATGCGTTCATCACAGCATTCCTATTTTATTCAAACCGTTGATGTTGTTTGCCACTTGTTGTATCGGAAAGAATTTCCAAAAGGAAGTTTGAGGAAATATTCTTTGGAGCTTCAATTTCAGAAGTTAGAACCAATTTTATTAAAGGAGGCATGTAGAAATGATCCTTTCGGAATTGTCAGAAAATAAAAAACCCCGGTTTTACAACCGAGGATTTTTTGCGACCCCAATAGTACAAACGGTTCTACCGTGGCCGACCTATATCTTTAAACGAATTAATTCCTATTTTGTTGCGAAACTACAATGGATTTGTTGAAAATACAAATGGAAAGTCTGTGTTGTATAACATACTTAAAAGTATTAACTTATAATTAATCTCATTACAGGCAAAATGAGGATTCTTTCGCAACTTCGCTAAAACAGCTTGAATTGGCATGAGAGGATGAATTATTGGAAACAGATTTTTAACTTTATGGCTTCATTGTAAGAAGATAATCAAGATCACCGACAACCTTCTCATACGATCAACTCATAATGATTGACCATAAAAAGTAAAAAACATGAACAACAGCGAAATACTCATCTGCCAGAACCCTGATGGGAAGATCAAAATAGATTTTCGCCTGGAGGAAGAAACCGTTTGGCTAACTCAGGAACAAATGGCTACATTGTTTGGCAAAGGTAGAAGCACCATAGCAGAACACATTGCCAATGTTTTCGAAGAGGGAGAATTGGAGCAAAACCGAACTTGTCGGAAATTCCGACAGGTTCGTTAGGACATCAAAAAACTAAAAAAGCCTAAGGGATAATTTGGGAAGCCGTTTTCATTGGATTCACCTCTAATTGTATTGGAGGTTATTCACATTCAATCCTTTCAGGATTAGAATAAACCCGACTCATCCATTAAGATTAGGAATACGTGATTGGATAATATTCCATATCGGAATATGGAATAATTGGTTGCAAATGTTTGTTTTTCAGGAATTAAAAATTAACATTGTTTTTCTCGAACGAATCACCAAATAAATCCCTCCTCCTGGTGGTTTTATCAATACTATTAATACCTTTAAAAAAGCATATTTTACATTCCTTTTTACGCTACAGCACATAAAATATGAGCATTACAATTGTCTTTATAGTCATTCTGACCTTTTTCTCATTGTTGCTGGGGGTATCTTATTTTACCTCCAAGAATGTGAACAGTGAGACGTTCTTCACCGGAAACCGAAGTTCCCGATGGTATATGGTAGCTTTTGCCATGATCGGAACAACTATTTCAGGAGTGACTTTTATATCGGTGCCTGGAGAAGTAGGTCATTCGGGTTGGACTTACCTTCAGTTTTTGTTGGGTAACCTGGTAGGCTATTGGGTAATTGCACTGGTTCTCATTCCGCTGTATTATAAACTTCAACTGGTGTCCATTTACACTTATCTCGACCAGCGGTTTGGAGTGAGATCCTATAAGACAGGTTCCTTCTTTTTCCTGGTATCAAGAACCATCGGGGCATCATTCCGAATGTATCTGGTGGCCGGAGTATTGCAACTGGCTTTCTTTGACGCATTGGGAATTCCATTTGCAGTGACAGTGGCCATTGCCATCTTTATGATTTGGGCTTACACTTTCCGCGCGGGTATTAAAACGGTGATATGGACAGATTCACTACAGACTACTTTCTTATTGTCAGCGGTCGTATTAACCATCATCATCATTTCTACCCAACTGAATATGGGTCTTGGTCAGATGATTAAAGCCATAGATGAGCATCCATTCAGCAAAATGCTGGATTGGGACTGGCGTTCGAAAACCAATTTCTTCAAGCAATTTATGGCAGGACTTGGGATTGTGATCGTCATGAATGGGTTGGATCAGGATATCATGCAGAAGAGTTTAACGTGCAGAAACAAAAGTGACGCTCAAAAGAACATTTTCTGGTTTAGCGGAGCGTTTATAGTGGTCAATTTGCTGTTTCTAAGTCTTGGTGTGATGCTCTATATCTTTGCTCAAAGGATGGGGATTGCCGTTCCTGAGAAAACAGATGATTTCTTCCCCTTGCTGGCACTCAATCATTTTGGTACGATAGCAGGAGTCCTGTTTCTGTTGGGTATCATTTCAGCCACCTATTCAAGTTCAGACTCCGCATTGACAGCATTGACGACCTCTTTTAGCATCGACTTCCTGAATCTCGATCCTAAAGATCCTGCAAGTAAGCCAAAGCGGATCAAAGTGCACATAGGCTTTTCTGTCCTCATGTTCCTGGTGATTGTATTGTTTAGGATCATCAACAATGAAAGCGTGGTAACGGCTGTTTTTAGAGTGGCTGGATACACTTATGGACCCTTGCTTGGACTATTTGCCTTTGGTATATTGACAAAAAAACAAGTTTACGACCGCTATGTTCCTTTACTTGGATTGCTTTCACCGGTGCTGACTTATGTGATCAACATCAATTCGAAGGCCTGGTTATGGGGTTATCAATTTGGGTTCGAGCTATTGCTGCTCAATGGGTTGATCATGTTTACAGGATTACTGTTGTTGACTAAAAGAAAGGAGAGGATATGAAAATATTTAAGAATCCATTCAATAAATTGAATGGCAATTCATATATGCACTCTGATCAAAATCGGCACTATCAATTGCCGTCTGCTTTAGCTGACGGACTTCTGATTGTTCTTTTGGGATTAATCCTTCCAGCATGTATGACACAATCAGAACTCCTGGTCAAAAAGGCCAACAAGGCTTCTGCGGCATTTGCAGGGTTAGCTTCAAAGGGCACAGCTTATAAATTCAAAGCCGATACGGTATTGGTGGATCAGGCCTCTAAAAAGGTCTTATTGGTGATGAAGGATATGTTTAGCTATATTCCTTTCCGGACTGAAAATACTCTTCAATTCACTGATGAATTCAAGGGTTTGCTGGGTAGAAGGTTCAGGAGTTATTCCGTTTCTATAGAGACGATGGGAAAGGAGATTCATGAACTGATCCCTAATTGTTATCGGGATCAGACCCTTGCTCCAGATCGCACACGACTGAGCAATCAGGCGCCACCCAGATTGCCCATTGTAAGGAATATGTCAGGGGGCATCCAATTTCCTGCAGGCTTATACAACCGGAATATCGCCTTATGGCACAGTCATGGCTGGTATTACGAAAATACACTTGATCGGTGGGAGTGGCAGCGTGCACGTCTGTTTATGACCGTAGAAGATTTGTGGACCATGAGTTTTGTGGTTCCCTACATCACTCCCATGCTTGAAAATGCAGGGGCCCGGGTATTTCTTCCCCGGGAGCGGGACAGTCAAAGAAATGAAATTATTATCGATGAGGATGGTTCCTCCAAAGGTTCCGTTTACCAGGAAAAAGGACATGACTTTCTTTCTGGAAGTGAAAAAGGGTTCGGATTGAAAGTGCCGTTTTTGATGGAGGGTGAAAATCCTTTCCAGATGGGTGAGACCAGGCAGATGTTTGCCCGTAAAAATGAAGACTCTAAAATCAGTTATATCCCTGAAATCCCCGAAATGGGTGAATATGCCTTGTATATTTCATACCCTGTCAATGGGGAGAATGTAACTGATGCCCATTATACGGTATTCCATTCAGGAGGAAAAACAAGCTTTTTGGTAAATCAGACCATGGGTGGTGGGACATGGATCTACCTGGGGACTTTCCGGTTTGAGAAAGGAATTGATCCTGCACATGCAAGGATTGAACTGACCAATCAGTCCAATGAAACCGGTAAGTGGGTTTCGGCTGATGCAGTGAAACTAGGTGGGGGAATGGGTAACATTGTTCGTGGTAAAATTGAGCAGATGGATCATTTACTTGAAGTAAGAAATGAAAAGGGATTTGAAATGGATTCTTCACTTTGGCTTCCCTATTCCAGTCAACGTCCGCGTTACCAGGAAGGGGCGCGGTATTATCTGCAATATGCCGGAATACCGGATTCGCTGGTTTATAGCATCAACAAGAAAAAAAGCGATTACAAGGACGATTACCAGAGCCGGGGCGAGTGGGTGAATTACCTGATGGGAACACCCAATGGGCCAACGGGACATCCGGAGGTGAAAGGCTTGAATGTACCAATGGACATGGCCCTGGCTTTTCATAGCGATGCCGGAATAACGCCTGACAGTTCCATTGTAGGGAGCCTGATGATCTACAATACGACATTTGCACCTGAAACATTTCCCAATGGGCAATCTAAATGGGCAAGCCGCGATTTGGCTGATATTGTTCAGACTCAGGTGGTGGACGATATCAAGAAGTTGTATGATCCGCAATGGACACGCCGGGGAATGTGGAACAGTCAATATTCTGAGGCTGTCCGGCCAAAAGTTCCGACGGTGCTTTCTGAATTTCTTTCCCATCAGAACTTTGCCGACATGGTGATTGCTCAGGATCCAAGGTTTAAGTTTGATGTAAGTCGTGCTTATTACAAGGGAATATTGAAATTCTTAGCTTTCCAGAATGGGCAAATGTACGTGGTTCAGCCCTTGCCGGTCAACCATATTCAGATGAGCCTGGAAGGGAAAGCGGTGCGCCTTACCTGGATGCCTGTGACAGATGAACTGGAGCCTTCAGCGGAAGCAAAATCCTATAAAGTATATACCCGTATCGAACAGGGAGGGTTTGACAATGGCCAGCTAGTGAATGAACCTGCACTATTACTCAGTGACCTTACTCCGGGAATCATCTATAGTTTCAAGGTAACGGCCCTCAATGAAGGAGGAGAAAGTTTTCCTTCTGAAATACTTGCTTGTAGCTTGCCATCTGATGGAAAGAAACCAGTATTGATCGTCAATGCCTTTGACCGTATATGCGGCCCAGAGGCTTTTGACAATGGCAAACAAGCCGGTTTCCTGACTTGCGAAGATGAAGGGGTCGCCTATAAAAGCGACCTTTCTTTTGTGGGCGAGCAATATGATTTTAACCGCAAATCGCCCTTTAAAGATGACGATGCATCAGGCTTTGGTTCCAGTCATTCCGATCAGGAAACACATATCGTACAGGGTAATTCGTTTGATTATCCGCTTATTCACGGACTGTCTTTCAGGAACAATGGATTTGGTTTTATTTCAATGAGCGATGAGGCCTTTGAACAGAAACACTTAGATAAAAATGCTTTCTCCGCCATAGACCTAATCTTCGGGGAAGAGAAAACCACCAAAAGTAGCATTGGTATCCGGAAGAAGGATTTTACGCTTTTTACGCCCCAAATGAGGGAGGCAATTGCTGAATATGCATCTGGTATGGATCATGCCCATATCTTTCTTTCAGGAGCCTATATAGGGTCCGATCTGGATCTTTGTGGCGATACCCTTGCCCGTAAGTTTGCCGGTGATGTGCTGCATTACAAGCCGATGACCGGTCATGCCAGTAAAAGCGGGAAGGTGTTTCCAGTAAATGCAATGAGAGATCAGTTTACATATGAATTTAGCTTTGTGCAGGAAACTAACAAAACTATCTATAAGGTTGAATCGCCCGATGCCATTGAACCCAAAGG
>DMFR01000138.1:8328-11947 GCA_003450125.1 Prolixibacteraceae bacterium
CTATCATGTTGTAGCAATGGGTTTTCCCTTCGAAACCATTTCAACGGATCAGCAAAGGGATGAACTAATGGGGCAGATTTTGAAGTACTGGGGGATGAAATAAATTATAACGTTAGACCTGACAGGTTTTTAAAACCTGTCAGGTCTAACGAAAAACGAAAATCATGGATCAATTTTTAAATTTAATAGATACTAACAAAAGCGCAGCGCAGGTTCTTTCTGAATTTGCGGAGGCGCAAAAGCAAAGCTGGCTGCTGGCAAAGGATAATTACCAGGGATTGAACTCTGTGGAAGTCAAATTCTTTCAGTTTGAAGGTTTTTATATAAAAGTTCAGTTTAATACTGAAAGGATACGTTCTTCTGCAGCCAAAGTGGACAAGGAATCTATTGCAGAGCGCAAATGTTTTCTTTGCAATGAAAATAGACCGGTAGAGCAGCAAGCCATCGCTTTTGGCGACCAATTCCTGATACTGGTGAATCCCTATCCAATTTTTAAGACCCATCTCACCATTTCATCCAATACCCACATCGACCAGCGCTTTTTAGTCAATGCAACTGCATTACTCGAACTGGCCGCTGCAATGGAAGGTTTTACCGTGTTGTACAATGGTCCTGAAAGCGGCGCATCGGCTCCCGATCATCTACATTTTCAGGCTGGGGAAAGTGATTTTATGCCCGTCAATCAAGACTTTGAAAAGCTAAAGACCACATCAGGGCAATTGCTTTTTTCAGGCGTAAATACCCATGTATGGGCTTTTGAGAATTACCTGCGCAAAATGATTTCAATTGAAACCAGTTCTATCACTGAAGGAATGGAAGTGATAACTGTTTTTTATCAAAAGTTCAGGGAACTGCAACCCGATAAATTCGAACCCATGATGAATGTGCTATGTTCGTGGGCAAAAGGAAAATGGACGATTCATTTGTTTCCAAGGAAAGCTCACCGGCCCACTCAATTCTTTGCTAGAGGGGATGAGCAGATCCTCATTAGTCCAGGGTCGGTTGATCTTGGCGGAGTTTTTGTAGTACCCAGAAGACAGGATTTTGATAAAATTACCAAAGAAGATATTGTGGATATAATGTCCCAGGTGAGCGTAAATCAAGAACTATTTGCTATCTTGACGGTGGAAATTAAGAGTAAGTTAAACGGGAATTTGATTCAACATTCAAAATAAAATAGTAATCATGAAACGAGTATATATTTTACTTTTTGCCTTTGTCATTCTATTCGCTTCGCTTGGTGCAGATGCATCACCTGAAGGGGGGATTAAAACAGGAGCGGAGCAAACCGATCAGTATCTTTCTCTTTTAAAGGGAAAGCGAATTGCCATTGTTGCCAATCAAACTTCCAGGATCGGTAAAACTTTGCTGGTCGATAGTCTGCAAGCTTTGGGGGTAAATATTGTTAAGATCTTTGGTCCCGAACATGGTTTTAGGGGAACAGCCAGTGCCGGGGCAATCGTTGCAGACAGCATTGATGGCAAGACAGGCTTACGGGAAATATCGCTTTATGGAAAGAAGAGTAAACCTTCCCCACAGGATCTTTCCAATGTTGACTTGATGATTTTTGATATCCAGGATGTGGGTGCCAGGTTTTATACCTACATCGACTTGCTGGCATCAGTGATGGAAGCCTGTGCCGAAAATGGCAAAGAGTTATTGATCATGGATCGCCCCAATCCGAATGGCTTCTGCATTGATGGACCCATTCTGGATATGAAATTGAAATCAGGGATGGACCGGTTTCCCCTCCCCATCACCCATGGAATGACCATCGGTGAACTTGCCCTGATGTACAATGGGGAAGGATGGCTTCAAAATAAGGTTCAGTGTAAAATCACCGTTATACCTATGGCCCATTATTCACACGACATGGACTATGTGTTGCCAGTTGCTCCTTCACCCAATCTGAATACGCAGCAATCAGTTCTTTTATATCCTTCCTTGTGCTTGTTGGAAGGAACCATTATCAGCCAGGGACGTGGTACTCATTTCCCTTTTACCGTATTGGGTAATCCTGATTTAAAAGGGAAATATAGTTTTTCTTTTACCCCTGTCAGCATTAAGGGAATGAGTGAAACGCCGCTTTTTAAGAACCAGGTGTGCTATGGCATTGACCTCCGTAAATATGATACCAATGAATTGCGCAAAAACGGCAAGATCAATATTTCATGGCTAATCGAATTGTACAAGGCCTATCCCCACAAAGAAAAGTTCTTTGATTTCAGGCAAAGCAATGAAATCGGCAACTTTGACAAGCTGGCAGGTGTCTCCCTGCTGAAGCAACAGATCATGGCCGGGAAATCTGAAAAGGAGATTCGTGAATCATGGGAACCCGGATTGTCACAATTTAAAATCCTTAGAGAGAAATATTTGTTGTATAAATAGTCATCCAGTATGTTTAAAATAGTCCTTATACTTAGTCTTTCAGTCATGGGTTCCAAAGCTTTTGCTGATAACAATGACTTTAAAATGGTTCAAAGGATCATCGATTCTGTGAGTCAGAAATATGCACCGGACAAAAGGACCGCTCTTTTTGATGTGAACGTTACGGATGATTCAGGACAAATTGTTATGAAAGGCAAGACCAATCTTCCCAAGGCCAAACAGGAGGTAATGGATTCTCTTTCGAAGTTGAAAATAGCATATACTGATTCGGTCCTTGTTTTGCCTGAGTTGTCAATGGGAGAGAAGACGTGGGCCCTGGCAACGCTTTCTGTATCCAACATCCGTTCAGGGCCTGATCATGCAGCAGAATTGGTTTCCCAGGCATTGATGGGTACTCCGGTAAAGGTATTGGAATCGGTAGATGGATGGGTTCATATTCAAACACCCGATCTATACATTGGCTGGGTGGATGAGATGGGAATCTCTATGAAGACTGAAGCTGAAATGACTTTGTGGAAGCACAGCAAACGCTGTTTTTTCAATCAAATAGCAGGGAGGGCGGTTGCAGCCCCCAAAAGAAATGCTTCTTCTGTTTCAGACCTGGTTCTGGGTGATTTGTTTGAATCAGTCTCCGAAGTAAAGAATTATCTTCAGATTAAATTTCCCGATGGAAGAATGGCTTATGTGAAGAAAACGGATTGCTTACCTTATGAGGATTGGATTGTCCAAAAACCAAATGTAGATGCAGTGTTGTCTATTGCCAAACAGATGCTTGGAAATCCCTACATGTGGGGAGGTACCTCCTGCAAAGCGGTTGATTGTTCCGGAATGACTAAGATTGCGTGGTATACCCAGGGAGTAATCTTAGCTCGCGATGCCTCTCAGCAAGCACGATATGGAGAGCACATTGATTTTAAGGAGATAGCCAACCTGCAAAAGGGAGATCTTCTCTTTTTCGGAAGAAATGCACAGCACATTATCCATGTGGGAATGTATCTAGGAAAAGGACTATATATTCATGCCTCCGGTTTGGTTCGCATCAACAGCATCGATCCCAATGATCCGCTTTACAATATGACTGAACGCAAACATCTGGTAGCTGCGACACGCATACTGAATTCTGTGAATAGTGAAGGCATTGTTGGAGTGAAAGAGCAAGGATGGTATTGAAGGAAGTCGGAAGATTGAAGACAGAAGAGATTGTAAATTGTAAATATATAAATTGTAAATA
>DMFR01000169.1 GCA_003450125.1 Prolixibacteraceae bacterium
GGATCAAGCGGAAAACCTGTGGAGCTGATATTTTATGCATAGATTTTTGATAGTCTAAAAAGAAAGAAGCTGACATTTCTTACACCTCTGAATGATGCTCTGAAAGCCTTAATCTTAGCATTGAAGCTTTCAGCAGATGCGTTTGTGCTGCGGTTTTCAAAATAGTTCAAGATGTTGAGATAGTGAGACTGGATGGAGCGAACAACTACATTGAAAGACTGAAAACCTGATTTTTCCACCTGATCATACCATTTGGCCAACCTTGAGAATGCGACTCCTTTGTGTTTGACACTGTGGTAAATATTACCCAGTTGCATCACAAGTTTATACGCATGTTCAAGGCAAGGGTATCTGTTGAACAGGATTTCTGCCCTGGCATGTTGGGTGGATGTCCATTTTGATTGAGCTTTGAACAGCAGGTATCGGCTGCGGGCAAGCAATTGTTTTAAGGTATCCCCATTTTCAAGAACCTCAGGGATATACTTTTGCCCTGTTTCCCTGGCCAGATCTATTTCCTTGTTTTCCTGGTCGATCGCTTCCCACCGGTACCTGATCCTCATTTCCTGCAGGGCATCATAGGCCAGCTTTTGAACATGGAAACGGTCAGTGACAAGCCGTGCATTGGGGAAACTGAAGCGTGCTATGTTTTCCATCGTGGCAGCCATGTCCAGGGTCACCTCCAGAACCTTGCTGCGTTTCTTGAGTGGTATCTTTTCCAGGATCGCCCTTACTGTTTCACTTCGGGTGCCCCTGATCATAGCCACCAAAGCTCCCTTGCGACCCTTTGCTGCCTTGTTGGTCAGAATGGTGTAAAGTTCTCCCTGTGAAAGGGCTGTTTCATCCAGGCTAAGGTGGGTTCCAAGGTTTTGTTCAAACAGGATCCATTCATTGGCATGCAAAAGTTGCTCCCAATCATGAAAATCACTCAGATAATCACGGTATTGCTCTTCAAGCTGCTTGCCATCTACCTGATAGAAATCGCCAACACTGCTACAGCTTACCGGCCTGGTATCCAAGTATATCTTTTAAAAAAGACGCGAATTCCTCTGTCATTCGCGTTCCCCTGGCTACCATGTCCCAGTCTCTGAAAACTACACTTCCAGTTGTGTGATTCAGCCAGCGCCTTCGCTTAATGTGCAGAAAAACAGCTTTGCCACGAAGCGGAAAATCCTGCATAGTGATCTCATCGAAGAATCCTTTGGAAGTGAGGCGGTCACTTTTGTATTCTTCAGGAACTACGTTTTTCTCTTCCAGGTAAAGACAAATTTCAGAGGTCGATGTGAAATCGGTAAGTAAAAAGTATTCCAATACTCCTTTTGGTAAAATCAAGTCAAGAAAGTTCTTATCAACAATAGATTCCATTGATTTTTTTCAACAAAGAAAAAAATATTTCTTTTCCTCCACAACATTTCCGCTTGATCCATAAATATTAGACAGTCTGAATAGGAAGAAAGGGATGTCAGTAACTCCTCTTTGGGTAGCTCTGAACGCTTTGATCTTGGCATTGAAAGATTCAGCCGATGCATTGGTGCTGCGATTATCAAAGAAGTTAAGGATGTTTGGATAATGGGCATAAATTGTTGCAGATATTGAGTTGAAAGAATCGAAACCTGAATCAGTAATGTCATTATACCACCTTGCCAGTTTAGTGTAAGCCACTCCTTTAGTGGTTGTGTGGGCGAATATCATTCGCAGTGAATGAGTGAGAGTGTATGCTTTCTTCAGGTCAGGGTATTGTCCAAACAAGATCTGGACCCTTTGTTTTTGTTTCTCTGTCCATTTCTCTGCAGACTTGAACAGCAAGTACCTGCTGCGGGCAAGTAGCTGCTTTTTTGTGTCACCATTGGCAAAGGTGACGGGCACATATTTTTCATTGTTCAGGCGTGCATTCTCCAAGTCGTTTGTTTCCTCGTTGATAGCCTCCCAACGGTGAGCAATGCGTATTTCCTGAAGGGCATCGTAAGCCAGTTTTTGGACATGAAACCGGTCGATCACCAGCGAAGCCTTGGTGAAACACCGCCTGACGATCTTGTTCATTGATCCTGCCATGTCCAGGGTTACTTCCTTGACAAGCAGCCTCAAATGCTGTGGAATACGGTTTAAAACAGCAATGACATCATCCGCCTGGGTTCCTTCGATCATCGCTATCAGGGTTCCTTTTTTGCCTTTACCCTGTTTGTTGGTCAAAATCGTATAAAGTTCTCCATTGGAAAGTGAAGTTTCATCCAGGCTCAGGTAGGGGCCCATATTCTCAGGGTAAAGCATCCACTCCCGTGCATGGTCCTTCTGGTCCCAGGTCTTGTAATCGCTTAAGTGTTCCTTGTATTGCTGTCCCAAAAGATTGCCATTGATGTGGAAGAACTTCTCCAGGCTATTGCTGCTAATGGGGTAATTGTCCAAGAATACCTTTTAAAAAATCCGCGAAACTCTTGGTGTAACGCGATCCTTCAGCTACCGAATCCCAGTCCCGGCTGACTACTTCTTTGGTCGATTCGACAAGCCACCTTCGCCGCCGTACATGCAGGAATACAGCCTTGTCACGGATCGGGAAGTCCTGGATGATGGATTCGGGATGGAAACCCTTCGATGTAAGCTTCTCATCCATGTAGGCTGCCGGTTTGACATCTCTTTCATCAAAAAAAACTGTAACCGCACGATCCTGGACAACCAGATCTGTTATCTCAAAATAATCGAATATCTCGGTTGGTAAAAGTAGTTTAACTAACTCCTGGTAATGATCTTTCGTACCTGACATCTGATCCTTGTTTTTTTTAACAAAGATTCAATTTTATATCGTTCCCCACAACAATGTCATGTGATCC
>DMFR01000156.1 GCA_003450125.1 Prolixibacteraceae bacterium
GTCTTTTGCACTTGATCCCATATTTTCTTTACACAAAGTATATGGTATACGCCTCTTCTGAAGTAAGGAAATTTTTAGATAATAATGGGTATATGGTTCCGATGGATAGGGTATATTATACTATTAAGTTAGCTGATATTCCAGCAAGAGTTAGAATCAATACAACTGATTTGACAAAAGTACAATGTTTAATTAACAGAAACGATCTGTTAAACGCTTCGCAACCAGTTTTAAGATTCATAAACGATTACGCCTGTGTACAAAACGATAAGGATCCTTTTATTCTTGATGGGAATCCTTATCTGATTTACAAAGATGTTATTGTACACACAACTGATGAAGTAAGGCGATTTATAGCTACTTATGGGTATATGGTTGCGATGTCAACACTTAAAATGAAAGAAGTTGTTAAAAGTGCTGTTTCTGATACAAAATCGTTAAATTCAAATGCTCGTAATGAAACAACTTCTCCACCTACAGCACCACCAGCTAAGGAAATCCCATGGGGTAAAGTTGGTTTAGGTGCTGGAGTCTTAGCGGTGATCTCCGTAATTGTTTTTGTCGAATAAAATATATAAGGGTAATTGCACCCGACATTTTTTGTTTTTTTTATGTGCTTCATTTTGATTAGGATTAAGGCTTACAGAAATGTAGGCCTTTTTTCTTTGTCGTTTGAGCTTCAGTATTGAAGTATTTAAGGTGTAAAAACATCATTCGTTCCCTATTCGTTCCCCTTAAAATAGAAAACCCCTTAACTATTAGCTAGTTAAGGGGTTTTTTCGTACCCGGAGTGGGAATCGAACCCACACAGCATTGCTACTACTGGATTTTGAGTCCAGCGCGTCTACCAATTCCGCCATCCGGGCTTGTTTGTAAACCGGGTGCAAAAATAATGGAAAATTCCTTTACACAAAACATTTCCGTGAATATTTTCAAAGTACTTAAAGTGTGCTAAAGTATTTAAAGTACTTAAAGTGAACTAAAGTACTTTGGGTGCGCTGATTAACTTTAGTTCACTTTAAATACTTTAGTTCACTTTAAATACTTTACTTTTTTTATACCTTTATCCATATTCTCAATATTACCAAAGATTGTAGATAAACTATGGATCTTACCCCAGACAAGGAACTCTTTGATCACCTGAAAGAAGGTGACCAGATAGCCTTTAAAGCGCTATTCCAGAAATACTATTCAGCCTTGTGTCATTTTGCCCGTCAATTCTTATCGGACAGCGAAATGGCAGAAGAAACTGTTCAGGAATTCTTTGTCCACCTTTGGGAGAAGCGCCAATCGCTGAATATAGAGACCTCCGTAAAACATTATTTCTTCAGGTCTATCCGCAATCAATGCCTGAACCAGCTCCAACATCAGAAGATCAGGCAGCAATATGCCTCTAAAATGATGGAATCCGCTTACCAGGAAATTGATCCCGAGCAGTCTTACCTGGAAGTTGACCTGGTTGAACGCATTGAAAGAAGTATTGAGTCGCTACCTCCCAAGCGACAGGAGATCTTCAGGCTGAGCCGTGAACAGGGTTTAAAATACAAAGAAATTGCCAATGAACTGAATATATCGGTTAAGACGGTAGAAGCGCAAATGGGTCTGGCATTGAAACATTTGCGTGACCAGTTAAAGGATTTCAGCAACCATTTGGTATCACTGCTTTTAATTTTCAAAAAATAGCCTGCCTTTAAATAAGGGTAAACCCCCTCTTCCAATGTCATTAAGACATATGAAAGAAAATCACAACATAGAAGAAAAATGGGAGTTGCTGGCCAAATCCATTTACGACCAGGATACCCAATTGACAAGTGAAGATCAATCTTCCTACATGGATGAATGGCCTGTTGATTCCAAAGAAAAGGAACAGCTGCTCCAGATGACAAAAAAGGTTGACCTTTACTTTGAATTGAAAAAATACCCATCGGACATTGCCTGGGAAAAAGTACAGCAACAGATTCATAACAAATCAAAGAGCAATGCTTATAAGGTAAGAAGATTAATTGCCCAGCCATTTATGCGCATTGCCGCAGCACTATTGGTAGCTGCCCTGCTAACAGTTGCAGGATACAATCTTGTTTCCAATTGGAGTGCATCCAGACAGATAACAGCATCATTAGCTGCCAATCAGCCAGTAAAGACAATTACCTTGCCTGACGGAACACTGGTAAGCCTGAACTCCAACACTCTTTTGACCTATCCCAAAAGATTTGCCAACAGTACACGTGAAGTGACCATTGAAGGCGAAGCTTTTTTTGAAGTAACACCCAATAAGGAAAAACCTTTTATCATTCATGCCGGAAATGCACAGATTAAAGTTATCGGTACCAGCTTTAATGTGAATGCTTATCCCGATGATAAACAGGTGGAGGTGATTGTTAGAACCGGCAAGGTACAGGTAGTGAACAAGGAGGCGGTTTCAAAACAATCTGATGAACTGATCCTGAATCCGGGCGATAAGGGAACCCTGGTATATTCGAGCAATGCATTGCAGAAAGCCACCAATGAGGACCCTAACTTCCTGGCCTGGAAAACCCACGACCTGATATTCAGGGCAACTTCGCTCGGCGAGGTGATACGTAATCTTGAAAAGGTGTACAAAGTAAAGATCCGTTTAGATGATCCTCATCTAAACGCGCTTCTGCTTACGGCCCATTTCCATGATTATCCGCTTGATTTTATACTGAAAGTCATCGAAACTACCTTCCAGTTGGAAACACAAAAGATGGACGGACAGTATATCTTAAAGGCAAAATCCTAAAGTTAATTCAAACGCCATGAAACGAGCCATGAGTAAATCTTTATCATACGGTAGAATGATTATTGGCGAGTTCCATGTGACAAATAAAAAACAATTATAACCACATGAAAACAATACGAATTATATCCCATTTCTTATTTCTCCTGTTAGGCGTTTTGTTGATATCAGTACCACTGACGGCTTTTAGTCAGAAAACTGTTAAGAAACAAAGTACCAAACAAAATACAAAACAGGAACAAAAAAACGATCAGACCCCCAACGTACTGAATCAAAACATCAGTATCTATGCTGAGAATGAACCCCTTTCCAATGTAATTGAACGCATCTGCAAGTATCTCAAGCTCGACTATTCCTACAATTCGGAATTGATTCAGGGAAAGAACATCAATCTGAATGTATCGAACAAGCCCATTAAGTTTGTATTGGACCAACTGATGAAAGACTTTTACCTTTTGTTTGAAATACAGGATAACATCCTTGTGGTTCGCGATTACGTACCTTTGGACAAGAGCAGGGACTACGAGAAAAAGAACCGCAGTTACAGCGATCAAACGGGCTTTATATTTAATGATCCGAAGAAAAAGTCAATTACCATTGATTTCAAGACTTCCAGCAACCTGATTATCATTCCGGTGGCCATCAACAATTCAGATACCTTGAATTTTATCCTTGATACAGGGGTGAGCCATCCGATCATCACAGAGTTGCCGTTTGTCAACAAACTTAGCCTTAACTACCTGCAGCCTCTCAATATCAAAGGACTGGGCGAGGGTGAAAACCTAACGGCCTTCCGGTCGGGAAACAATACGATCAATATCAAGGGAATGGTGGCTTACGATCAGGAAATACACATGGTGATCAACGAAGATTTCCAGATTTCCCAAATTCTCGGTATTCCTGTACATGGGATGATTGGCTTTAACTTGTTCAAAGACTATGTGGTCAAGATTGATTATACGGCACAGAAACTCACTTTGATCAAACCCGAATACTTTTCTTACAAGGAACGGGATAAAGACATTGTGATGCCCCTGATTTTTGAACAGAACAAGCCCTTTGTAAAAACAAGTATCGTAACGGACAAGAATCAGGATGTTCCTGTAAAACTGTTGGTAGATACCGGAGCCAGTGATGCCCTTTGGTTATCAACCAAGTCCGACAACCGGATATCACTTCCGGAGAATAATATTGAGACCTTTCTAGGCCGAGGTCTGAATGGTGATTTGTTTGGAAAGAAAGGTCGTATTGGAGCCATCTGGGTAGGACCACTGGTGCTCTATGAACCTATTGTCGCTTTTCCCAACGATGAATTGATGGATCAACTTATGGGTAAAAGCGACCGTAATGGCACCCTTGGAGGTGAAATCCTTCGTAGGTTTTACGTCACCATGGATTATCCGAACAAACGATTGATCCTGCGGCCAAACAATAACCTCAAAGAAGAGTTTAATTACAATATGAGTGGTTTGGAAGTCACCAATCCGATGCCCGGAGCCCCCATCTTTTTAGTGAGCAATATCCGGAAGAACTCTCCTGCCTATTATGCCGGGATTGAGGAGAATGACCAGATTATTGATGTAAATAATAGCGGTCTTAAATCATTAACATTAAATGATATAAATTTGCTGTTTCAAAGCCGCGAAGACAAGAAAGTAAAAATGATGGTGCTTCGTAATGGAGAAAAGATAAAAACAGAATTCTTTCTGAAAAAAATGTTCTGACATGAATCGAGCCTGCGGATTCTTTCTCATTGTTTTCCTTTTGTCCTTGGAGGTTTCCTTTGGACAAGAGGAAAACAACTCCGCACTGGACAAAATAATCAGCATCGAGGCCCACAATGAAACCCTTGCTTCAGTCTTGGAAAAAATAGCTGTACAGGCACAGGTCTACTTCTCCTATGACCCTTCTATCATTCATGCAGATAAAAAGATAGATGCTTCATTTACCTCTAAAAGCATCAGGGATATCCTGAACGTGCTTTTAGATTCTAAATTTACCTATCAGCCCCTCGATCAGCAGATAGTTATTACTCCCCCTGATACAGCGAGTGAAACAAATAAGGAAGCAGCAACTGATGGCAAACATCAAATAATCACCTTCCGTGGAAAGGTCATTGATCGTGACCAGAAGGACCCTTTACCCTTTAGTACCATATCCGTTCAAAAGAGCAACATTGGAACTATCTCCAATGGCGATGGTGAATTTGAATTGAAAATACCCTCTACAACGCCCAATGATTCAGTTGTTGTTTCGTGTTTGGGCTACAAACAATTCCATCTTCCCGTAAGTGAAATCGGCAAGGATGCGGTAACGATTCTTCTTCAACCCGCTACCTTCCAGCTTGGGGAAATTATGGTCACTTATATCAGTCCGCAAGATATTCTTAGCCGTATCGTTTCAAAAATAGGACTCAACTACCCGCAGGACCCTGAAATCATGACCTCCTTTTACCGGGAAGTACTCAAGCAGGATAAAAATTACATTGATGTGGCTGAAGCCGTGATGGATATCGTGAAATCCTCTTATGGCAACGTTTTCACCGAAGATAAGGTGAAGATCATCAAAGGCAGCAAAGGCTTAAATGTCAAACCTTGTAAGCTGGTCGATTTCAAGATCCAGGGAGGACCCTATTATATTACCAAACTGGATGTGGTAAAAACACTGGATTCGTTTCTTGACCCTGAATTTACTCCCTTCTATAAATATACGCTTGAAGAAATTGTTGACTTCAACGATCGCTCAACCTATGTGATTCATTTCAAGCCCAAAGAAAAAGTGGACAACCCGTTTTACCAGGGTACACTGTTGATTGATATGTCCTCCTTTGCATTGGTACAGGCCGATTTTGAGCTGAACCGTTCAGGATTAAAGTTGGCTCAGAATGATTTGATCAAGAAAAAGCCCAAGGACTTTTTTGTCCGTCCCCTACAGGTGCGTTACCTGGTTCAATACCGCCGTTCTGAAGAAAAGTGGCACTTGAGCATTGCCCAGGCTTCCATGAGTTTCCGCGTCAGAAGCAAGCAGGACAAAATCAATTCTGTATTCCACAGTACCTCCGATCTATTGATTACCGATTTCAAGCCTGACGATGGAACCCACTTTAAACGAAATGAACTGTTTAATTCAAAGGACATCTTTACTGAAATGATTAACCGCTATGACGAGAATTTCTGGGGCGACTACAACATCATCAAACCCTCTGAAGACCTGAATAAAGCGTTGAAGAAGTACTACCAGGAAAACGATACGTTGTTTAATTCTAGTAACTTTTAACTTTGGGAAAGTTTTATAAAGTTTATAAAACTTTCCCAAAGTTAATCCTACAGGTTAGCAGCCCTGGTCAATCCTGCCACGTTGATAAACTTGATCTTCCGGCCTTGAACGTCGATCAGTTGATCCTGTTTAAATTCAGAAAGCAGGCGGATCACACTTTCGGTAGCTGTACCAACCATGTTGGCCAGTTCTTCACGGGTAAGGGAAATCTGAAGGGTATTGGCATTGTCAAGGTCAAAGTTTTCCTTCAAAAGAAGAAGTACCTCGGCCAATCTTTCTCGAACTGACTTCTGGGCAATATCAGTGATGTAATCATTGGCTTCTCTCAATTCTTTACACACAATCTGAAGCATGTGGTGCGAAAACTGCCAGTTGCTCTGGATCAGGTATAAAAGCGTCTGATAGGGAATATGGCACAATACGGTTTCCTCGATCACCTTGGCCGTTGTACAGGCCAATTCCTGGCTCAGTAGTGACCGGTAAGCAATGATATCTCCCTTTTTGGCAAAGCGGATGATCTGCTCTTTTCCATCTATACCGGTCTTGAATATCTTTAAAATACCCCTTGTCACACAGTAAAAACCTGTTAACCGACTTCCTTCCCTGTAAATAATACTGCCTTTGCTGTACATCGAACAGGTCTTGTCGTAATTCAATTGAGTCAGTTCCTGTTCGTTTAGCTTCTTAAATACTTGAAATCCGGATACATCAGAATCCTCGTCAGTCGGTCGATTTATTGAACTTCTCATCAGTTATATTGTTTTGTTAATGATTCAACAACAATCAGGACGAACTATAAGTTTATCTATAATTAAAGGTCCTATTTTTGTTCTGGAATTTCTACGTAAAATTAGAATTAATTATTCAAATTTCAATATAAGAGGAAGTTGGTATAACCGGTGTTGATTTATTCAACAAAAATAAGACTTTAGATTTTAAATGCAAGTTCTGTTTACCTCATTAAAAATAAATATATTTACAGATAAAACATATCGTAGATCTGGCCTGGAAGCAGAAGCTGGCTTTCGAATGTAAGATGAATTGCTACCGTGTCTTCTCCAGTAGGGAATCCGCGCAATCCATTTGAATCCGTGTAATCTTTTTACCAATGAAGAATTCAATGCTCTTTGAAGAAGGAAACCAGAAGATCTTTACCATCCGGAAGATCTGTGATTTTGATAAGGAGGAAATTGAGCACAACCTGATGCCTCACCTTCACGATTTCTATTCCATCTTCTGGATTGAATCCGGCGAGGCTACCCATGCCACCCAATACGTAGAATACAGCCTGAAAGCCGATACCATCCTGTTCGTCCCCCCTGGATTGAAACACCGAATGTATATCGATCAATCGGTGGGTGGTACTTACATCCTGTTCAACGAGGAATTTATCCAGTACAACCAGAAGAACCACGTTCCACTGAAGGAATACCGGATTTTCAACAATCCTGACTTTAAAAGCATGATCACCATTGTTCCCGAGACCCGCCTGAAACTAAAAAACATCAATGATCTTATCTTTGATGAACTGCGCACCCCGGACAGTTACAGCCAGGATATTGTATTGAACCTGCTGCACCTTTTCCTGTTGGAATCACGTCGTATCTTCGACCAGCAGAACCAGGCTCATATCGAAATACCCAGTGTAACGCCTGACTCCACCATCATCCAGTTTAAACTGCTGATCGAGAACAATTACCAGACCCAGAAAAATGTATCTGCTTACGCCGAACTGCTCAACATGAGCCCATCGTGCCTGAATGAAGTGGCTAAACGCACTACCGGAATTACTGCCGGAGAACTGATCCGCAACCGGGTAATTGATGAAACGAAGAAACTTCTTTTCTCCAGTGGAATGTCTGGAAAAGAGATTGCCTTTGACCTTGGATTTGATGATCCTGCTTATTTCAGCCGCTTTTTCAGGAAGTACACCGGTACCACTTTAAAGGAGTTCAGGGAACACAGCAGAAAAAAATACCATTAAATCCTTTTTTAGTCCATTTTCTCACAACTTCCTGCCCCCTATCTTTGTAACTGTAAAAATAAATTATTTTAATATTTAAACAGTTATGAAACGAGCCATGAGAAAGTCTTCTCAAACACGAAAATGTTTATTGGCGAGTTCCATCTGACAATTAAAAAACAAATTATTACAGATGAAAACGATCAATTTAAAATCCTTAGGCGTATTTGTTTTAGCCCTTACAATGACAACCACCGTATTTGCCAAAACACAGAAAGTAGATGTAACAAAAAGCGTGGTAAATTGGACCGGTAAAAAGGTAACAGGCGAACATCACGGCACCATTGCAGTGAAGGAAGGCAATCTGGAAGAGAACAAGGGTAAGGTAACCGGTGGAAAAATAGTGATGGATATGCCCTCTATCGCTGACGTTGATTTGACCGATGCCGGAATGAATGCAAAGCTGATTGGCCATTTAAAATCCGATGATTTCTTTGGGGTAGTCACTTATCCAACCTCTGAACTGGTGATCAATAAAGTTAATACCAACGGGGCCAACCTCACGTTTACGGGTGATCTGACCATCAAAGGGATTACCAATCCTGCAACCTTCACCGCTACTTCTTCCAAAGACGGCAAAGCTACCGTTTATAAGGGAAGTCTTACCGTCGACCGCAGCAAGTACAATGTTCGCTATGGATCAAAATCATTCTTCGACAACCTGGGCGATAAAGTCATCAACGACGAATTTATCCTTGATTTTAATTTGGTTGTTGCCGAATAAGGGAGCCGCGGTTTTTAACCGCGTCTTAAAAACATAAATAAATGAAGATATGCCACCAAGACAATAAGTCAAAAAGGAATTCACCACAGATTA
>DMFR01000277.1:0-9801 GCA_003450125.1 Prolixibacteraceae bacterium
TACAGATACATTACAGATACATTACAGAAAGCTTACAGAAAGGAATAAGAGGGTATAGGGAGGGTATAACCATGATATTAATTTGGCAGGAAAATATAGGCTTACTACCATTGTTTTCTTGACCGGAGTGATTGGGGCTAAACCTTTGAGAATTGAATTTGGAAATCCAGCCCTTAAAGTGTTATCAACAGAGAACCAACTTTGAACGCTGAACGTGAAGTACATTGTAAAAAGTCAATAGAAATAGAAATGCCACAAAGCAACTAAAGCACTAAGGTACACAAAATATAGAATACCTTAATGCTTTAGCTGCTTTGTGGCAAAATATCCCTTTTGGGAGGTTATTCTGACTTCTTTTCAGGCTTCCTTGACTTTATAATATTCAACTTTACCATCCAGTGCGATGTCGGTTACCTTGTCAATCAGGGCATTGATCTGTTCATCGGAAAGTTTGGTAAAGGATCGGGCAAGGGCTATCTTTTCGCGCATGAAAGTGGCATTTTCATTGCCTGAAATCAATACCGAAACTGGCAGTGACCATACAAAATGCATCGCTTCCTTGATGCTCAGGTAATTGGGAACCAGGGGATCATCAGAGGTCCAGCCGGCTTGTTCCTTTTTGGAAAAAAAGCGACCATCAGCCAATGATTTAATCGACAGTATGCCCAGGTTTCTTTCCAAGGCTTGCGGCATGGCATTTTTGGTAAAACTGAAATAAGTTTGATCCAATACATTGACAGGCATCAAGACCGTATCAAAAAGATCACTCTCCTTGGTTCTTTCCAGCATTCGGGCATGGGCAAAGGGGTTTTGATGACCGGTAAAGCCCATGTACCTGATCTTTCCCTCTGCCTTGGCTTTCAGTAAAACATCCAGGACCCCCTTTTGAATACGGCTATCTACGTCTTCAGGCGTTGCAATGGCATGAACCTGGTACAAGTCAAGGTGATCGGTTTTTAACCTGCGCAGGGTTCCGTCCAAATGCTGTTGAACGGTTTTGGCATCCTGTCCTGTGGATTTGCTGGTCAGGAAGATCAAGTCGCGGTATTTGGGGATCAGGTATTTGCCATACCTGGTTTCAGAGGTTCCATCGGCATAACTTTCGGCGGTATCAAAAAAGCGGATTCCTCCCTCAAGGGAAGCTTCAATAACCTCCTGAGCATCGCGTTCAGTGGTCCAGCCGATGTGGTAACCGCCTGTCCCCAACATGGTAACATATTCATTGGTGCGGCCCAGCTTTCGTTTTGGAAGCAATTCACCAAGGCGGTCGTTCTCATTTTTTTCTGCATGAGCAACACCAGCCAGTGTAATGCCGGCAGTTAAGCTTGCAAGGGATTTTAAGAATATTCTTCGGTTAGCCATCACTTCACAGTTTTGATTTTCAGTTATGCTATCAAACGAGAATGAGGGGCAAAAGGTTTTAACTTTCAGCTACTTTGGAAAGATTATTTTCAGAGAAGAAATCAATGGATAAAGTTTAAGGTTTAAGGTTTAAGGTTTAAAGTTGCGTGCCGATCAATAGCTTGCCGTTATTTAATCTTAAACTTTGCAGCAGCATCCAAATCGGCACGCAACTTTAAACTTTAAATCTTGAACTTTAAACTTTTAACTTGGAACTTCAGATATTCTCCCCCGCTACTTCTGCTTGACGGGCGCCTTCATCTCCTTCTTTACCACAGGCTTTGCTGCAGGCTTTACCGGAGGCTTCTTAAAACTTTTCGCCTTTCGGAAGTCCCATGGAATGTTGTAATAAACCGAATAGGTAAAATCAAGGTTAAATCCCCGATCTGACTTGCCGTATCCCGGAATAAAATAAACAGGGGGCAAGCCGAGGTCTTTGTTGCTGAACTTTGATTTCCCACGAACGGTCCAGCCCATGTAAAAGTTATGGAATATCTGGCCCTTGATTCCCATGAGGATTTCACCCCAGTGGGCCGAGTAGGTCTGATGTCCAAAGCTTCCGGTTTCAGGGCCCCAATACGAGTCGATCAGGTAATGACTGACTTGCTGGCCTGCAAAGGCAAAACCGTATCGGAGACCGATGAAGAAAATGTCTTTTTCTTTCTCGTTTTGAGCCTGCAGAAGATTGTAGTCGATCCCGATGCGTGAATAACTTCCATTGCTGGAGTAATCGACATAATTGGTCTTGAGTTTAAAGGTTTCATACCCGGTTTCAAAAACAGGATACAGGTTGGGCCAGATTTCCATATCGGCCGAGAATTCCGTGCCGTAACGGTTGCCTTTGGTCCATAAATCCTGAAATGGACGGGTCACATCCATTCCCAAACGAAGACCTTTCATGTGGATGTATTGGTCGGTACGCTTGGGCTTATATTTCTTTTTCTGTTGCGGCTGCGCGAAACTACTTGCCAACAACAGGCAGAGGATGAATGTAAAGCTTAATATTTTCATGCCATTTGGTGGTTACAAGGCTATCAATAATTTGTAAAGAATCGATCCGGTTGCGGGTAAAGCGGACGGAATGCAATTTATATTCATAATAAAATCCCGTTTCAACTGAGGCATACTTTTTTGTTGCCGTATGCACAAAAGTGAGGGAGTCGGTTTTCGAATCCAGGGAGATAATATAACGGGTGGTGTCTTTAAAGGTCAAGGGCAAAAGCACATTGGAACCGGTTTGTTCATCTACCAAAATAGTGTCGCGGCCAACTCCCTGTATGGTTATCACAGGGTTCATGGCAAGTTTGGTGCTTGAGTTATAGAACCCAGCCAGAAGGAATGCCTGGGGTGGCGCCTCAAACATTTCTTTACATCCCATTACCAACAGCAGGATTAAGATCGGAACTATTAATCGTTTCATTCTGTTTTCATTTGAAAGCTCCAAAGGTAGACATATTCAGTATGAATTGGGAAAACAAAAGCGGTTTTTTGCACCTCCGACCCTTAGGAGGGTTTAAATCACTGCCAGTTGTTAAGGAAAATTGAATATCTTTGCCAAAAATAGGGCTGTAGCAATTGATTAATAAGGTTTTTAGATCATTTAGGAATGAAGAACATACGCAATTTCTGTATTATTGCACACATCGATCACGGTAAAAGTACACTGGCCGACAGGCTACTCGAATATACAAAAACGGTTGACGGAAGAGCCATGCGCGCCCAGGTACTGGACAGTATGGACCTGGAGCAGGAACGCGGCATCACCATCAAGAGCCATGCGATCCAAATGCAGTATATCTATGACGATCAGGAATATACCCTGAACCTGATTGATACTCCCGGACATGTTGACTTTTCATACGAAGTATCCCGTTCAATCGCTGCCTGTGAAGGCGCATTGCTTATTATCGATGCAACGCAAGGTATACAGGCACAGACCATCTCGAACCTATACCTGGCTATAGAACATGACCTGGAAATTATCCCTATCCTGAATAAAATGGATTTGGACAATGCCATGCCTGAAGTAGTCGAAGACCAGATCATTGGCTTAATTGGCTGCAAAAGAACGGACATTATAAGGGCAAGTGGAAAAACAGGTCTTGGAATTGATGATATCCTGGAACGCATCGTGAAGATGGTTCCTGAACCGCAGGGTTCGGTAGAGGCTCCCCTTCAGGCATTGATCTTTGATTCCGTTTTTAATGTGTTCAGGGGAGTTATTGCCTATTTTAAAATAGTGAACGGCACGATCAAAAAAGGCGATCAGATAAAGTTTGTAAGGACATCGAAAGAATATGTTGCCGAGGAGGTTGGGGTGTTGAAACTTGGCATGTTCGAACGTCCGGAGATGAAAGCTGGCGACGTGGGTTACATCATCTGCGGAATTAAAACGGCGAAGGAAGTTAAAGTAGGGGATACCATCACACACCTAAAAGCGCCCTGTGAAAAGGCAATTGAAGGTTTCGAGGAAGTGAAGCCAATGGTTTTTGCCGGCGTTTACCCCATTGATTCGGAAGACTATGAAGACCTTCGCAAGTCGATGGAAAAGCTTCAGCTGAATGATGCTTCCCTGACTTATGAGCCGGAATCATCAGCAGCCCTTGGTTTTGGTTTTCGTTGTGGGTTCCTCGGATTGCTGCACATGGAAATCATCCAGGAAAGGTTGGATCGTGAATACAATATGAACGTGATTACCACTGTTCCAAATGTTTTGTATCATGTTCGTACCACCAAGGGTGAAACCATTAACGTGTACAATCCATCGGGGCTGCCTGCTGCTACGACCATTGATGATATTGACGAACCTTTTATCAGGGCAAACATTATAACCGCCACTGATTATATCGGCCCTATCATGACCTTGTGCCTGGAAAAACGGGGAACGCTCATCAAGCAGGATTACCTGACCACTGATCGTGTTGAGTTGATGTTTGATCTTCCTCTGGGAGAAATTGTATTCGACTTCTACGATAAATTAAAGAGTATTTCCAAGGGATACGCCTCATTTGACTATCATGTGCTGGATTTCCGGCCTGCCAAACTGGTCAGGCTCGACATCCTGCTCAATGGTGAAATGGTTGATGCCCTGTCAACCTTGATTCATGTGAGCAATGCGTATAACTTCGGCAAGCGGATGTGTGAAAAACTCAAGGAACTGATTCCACGCCAACAGTTCGACATTGCCATACAGGCTGCCATTGGGGCGAAGATCATCTCCCGCGAAACGGTTAAGGCTGTACGCAAGGATGTAACGGCCAAATGTTACGGGGGTGACATTACCCGTAAACGCAAGCTGCTCGAAAAACAGAAAAAAGGAAAGAAGAAAATGAAGCAGATCGGCAATGTTGAAGTTCCCCAGAATGCTTTCCTGGCGGTACTAAAACTGGATTAATTAACTTTTCTAAAGTTTTATAATCAGTTAAAACTTTAGAAAAGTTAATATTTATAAAACTTTAGAAAAGTTTGCTTGTATCTATTTCGATACAATCTTTCGGGTCACTACCCTTCCATCTTTCATCAATACTCTCAATAAATAAATCCCCTCTGAAGGTTTGGGTAATACCAGTTTAATGTTGGTTTCAGAATCCTTGCCCAGGTAATCGGTTACTTTCTTGCCGTCAGCAGCAAACAAGCTTACCTGTTCAGGAACTGAATTTCCTGAGAATTCAAGGTATAGAATTCCTTCTGCAGGGTTTGGATAGATGCGCATAGAAGCTTCAAGTTCCTTTACCCCAACAGGATACCACCACTGATCTTTCAGTTTGGCAATCTGTGAAACAGGAATCTCACGATCCCATAGTTTTACTTCATCAATACTTCCCAAAAGGTCATAGTTGGTAATCACTTCATCTTCCCTGCTAATCGTTAAAGGGTGGGTTGATGTCAATAAATTTCCCGACCAAGGTTTGAAAGAATTGAGTTTCCCATCAATATAAAGTTCCAGGGAATAACCGGTGTACATGGCTGTAACGTGATAATAATGGTTCAATTCGATGGTTATTGTCCCATCAAGGTCAGTCACCCCTTTATCTGTTTTGACTGTCCAGCGAAACTTTCCTTCTGGGATGATCGATAATTTATAACGTTCTTGCCATGACCCGTGTGAGATGATATACTTTTCCTGATCTAACTGATCACATCTGACCCAGCAGCTAAGGCTGACCGCTCCGGTGAAATTAAGTGCAGGGTCATTGGGGGTCGAGATGAGGTTGTCCCCCGAAGTAAACCTGTAAGCTTTATCGGCCATGCCCCTGGCATCATCTGTTTTGACTGCACCCACAACAGTGGCATGAAAACGGTCCGCAATAGCATTTTTTGAATCGTTGTCAAACGGATACCATATCAGCGGATTTTGCTCGGCGATAGTAATATCCTTAACTAGTAGAGCGCTTGAAAAGGTTGTTGAAAGTTGATCCTGATTGGTCACAACAACCTTTACTGAATCTACGGCAGGAGCAGCAGGAGCCTGCCAGGTAACTGAATTTCCGGTGGTCTGCAGCAATGTTCCGCCTTTAACACTCCATGCATAAGTAAGAATTTCCCCGGGGGCCGGTGAAACAAGGGCAGTAAAGGTGTTGTTGCCTCCTGTTGCCGTGTAGTCTGTAGCAAGCCCGATGCCCGTTATTACAGGCGCTTGTGAAATATGGTTAACTACGTTGATTTGCAGGGTGTCTTCTGCTGTTTGTCCATTGAGACTAATCCTTGATTTAAGAATGAGCTGAGAAGCCGCTGAAGGAGCTGAAATCGATGCCTGCGACTGTGTTTGACCTTGGAGCAGCACATCATTTACAAACCATTCATACTTCACCTGATCACCCGGATTGGTATTTCCCGGTTCGCTATAGGCCAAGAAGGGGGCATTCACCAATACTGTGTTTAGACTGGCTGAAAGGGATTTTACCTGGAGCGTCGTGGCATAGTTGTATTGGTAATGATAGTCCAGAATATTATTCCCCACATACAAACGGTTATTGCGGCTTTCGGGAACCAATCCCGATGGAAATAATCGGATCAGCCTCACTTCCCCTGCAGGGACTGTTAATTGCAAAGAGCCAGAAGCAGATGGATTGACGATGGTTTCTGTAATGGCATCGTAAATCGCCACAGAGGCTGTTGGCAGGTTAACAGCGACCTCCTTGGCAGTAGTGGTCGGATTATAATATAAATAAGAAGGCATGGAATTATCTCCGTAGAAGTCTGTCTTATTCAGATCAATCTGAAGGATTTCGGGAACATTGGTCGTTTTTACCACAGATGCTAAATAGCCAACACTTGAACCGCTGTATAGCGAAAGGTTGGTAGCAGCCCAGCCTCCGCGTATGGCATCCCCGGTGGCAAAAGGTGTCTTTCCCAGCCACACTTGTTTCATCGATTCATGGGGAATAGAGGACGATGGATCATTGGCTGAAGCCCATGCATAAGAATCCTGGTTTTCAGTAGGTAAACCATTGGAGTAAAACAAGCGGCTGGCATTGGTTAAATTAAGCATCCACTTGCCGATAGCCCGCGCATACCGTTTGTCATATTTGGGAAGAGGTGCAAGGGCAGCTGCCTGCTGGAAACCATTCATCACAAAAGCATAATCATCCCCGTTGTCATTGGCCTCACCAATCAGGCCCGACACATCATAGCCATTCCAGTTGCCAACAATTGAACCCCATCCCCTGAGGGCCCCGCGATCAAAACACCAGGAAAGCATCTTCTGCAGGGAGTAATTTGCCCCTGCAACGGCATTCATACGCGCAGCCGCAATGGTCCCATAGGGCAGTTGAAGTTCATAAGCCGGGTTGGAAGCCAAACCGGAAAGAAAATCCATAGCCTGCCGAGCGCCTTCCATATATTGGCGGTTACCCGTTTGCAGATAGGCATTGTAAAGCAGCCAGGCAATGCTTCCTGCCGATTCAGGTTCTTTGACCCCCTCCGTAAGGGGCTTTCCTGTGGTAAGGTTAAAGGCACGGTAGTTCATGTTGGGAATAGTCCAGGGCGAGGTGCTTCCCCCCAACTGCTTTATGCAATTGAGCCACCTATTGGCCACAGAAGTAAATTGTGCATTAAATTGGAGAGCTCCCGCAGGATACAGTGACTTCATCTGATAAAAATAAACATTGGGCATTACATCATACCACCAATCACTGCCCGATTGGGTTGAACAATTGTTCAGGTAAACATTCTGACCGTTATTCAGGTTGTAAAAGTCTTTGGTCATCGCTACCCAATTCATCCCGTTCTGGTTGCTTTTGTCAATTCCCACCAGCGAAGCCCCGATGATGGCTGGCATCATGTTGATAGCCTCTGCCTGGTTCAGATGGTCAGTGGTTCCCACATAGGAATCAAGAAAAGCAGGGGTATTGTCTGCATAATTGAATTGTCCATGCATGCCAAGGCGTATAAGGGGCAAGTAACTGCCTGTTTTATTGATATCGAAGACAAAACTGTCGTAATCATGGGCCACTGCATTCCAGTCCCTGATTTGCAGTGGAAGTGGTGAATCGGGCATCTGATCAATCCGGGAAATACTCAATTGTCCCTGCTGAGCAAATGACTGCATGACAAAGATGCAAAGCTGTAAAAAGAGTATTAAACGTTTCATAGGATAAATTTTAAAAGGTTAATAATATTAAAACAAATAAGTGACACATAGTTTTGGTCTATACGAAATTTACTCCTATGTGTTTATATTTCATCTGTTTATATTTTTAATATGACCCTGATATGGTGTCAACGATAAATATCTCTTGTGCATAGATGGTAAGGATACAATCGAGTATAAATGTTCAATTCATTAAAAGGCTGAATTACGGAATTACGGAATTACGGAGAATGTAATTTTCACTTATATGCCCCTGGAAGTTTATCTTTTGAATTAAAGTTATAAAAAAAGTCTCGCAACAGTAAACAGCAAAATAATTAATCTCCGTAATTCCGTAATTCCGTAATTGCCGTTAAGCGTTCCCTTGCTATTAGGATGCAGAAACGATATTTTAATCTTGACATGAGCCACCGTTATCTCTTCTGATAATCAGGATCCATATCCGGTGTGCGCATTTCGGCCACTTCATCGGCCATAAGGATAAACACATTCCAGCAAAGACCCTTGGTTGATACCCACCACGAATCGGTACTTGTCCATTTGGTAGGGATGAATTCCTTGCTGAAAGGCCATTTGGGGTTAAGATAGATCTCCGCCCAAACCCTGTTCTCCATGAGTTTTTTGGCATTCTTCCAGCCATGCTTCAGCCCAACAACGTAGGCACAATATTCGGCTCTCATCCAGCTTCCGCCGTTGTAATAATACCCATCGTTTTTCCCATTGCTGTAATTGGCCGCACCGAACTGCTCAAATGGCTGGTAATCGCCCGATAAGTAAGCAAATCCCTTTTTGTCTTTAGTTAGTCGTACACAGATCGGTGCGGTAGTTCCCAATTCAGGATACGGTGAATTAGCTGCTTTGTTTAGAATAGGAACCTGATTCAGATGGTTTATCACCATTTCATCAGTGAGCATCGGTCGTCCGAATAGCCAAAGAGAAAAGAATTCAGGCTCCAGATCCGTCAGGGAAATGATGTCTGGAAACTTACGGTCAAACAATAGATGGCGTCGCTGAGGGTCATAAAAGTTACGGTATTCCTGCTCCACCTTTTCGATATAGGATTCTGAAACAGGATAGCCCAATTCCTTGATCGTACGCAAGGCAATAGCCAGCATCCCCTGGTTGACACCCAGACGGTCGGCCTTTGGATTGAAATCCACTATGTCTATCTGGCTAAGGGAGAAGTGGGAACGACATTTACCATCATGTACTGAATCGAATTCATTCAGCACATAGTCAACTGCTTTCTGAATCTTGTCCTGCGGAAGACTAACACTAAACCTTCGCTGATTGAGCATGGCCCAGATCAGCCATTCAATGGTCGCTTCATTGTCCTTGGCTTCCACCGATCCCATGTAGGGAGTGATGATGGTGCCGATCCCACCCTTGGTTGTTTGGGTTCTGCCCCATTGTTCCCAGATAGACAAGTTTAATTCCTTGTTATAGGTAGAGACTGTAGAGAAGAACGAATCCCGGTTGTACATATCGGGAGAATAATTCATATTCGGTACATTAAAGGGGCTCATGTCATTGATAGTCGTAATCCAGGTGAGCATATTGAAGTTAGCATAGAGCATCTTTTCGATCTGAGAGCCTTTGAATCCTTTGCCTTCAGCCAAGCGGGTCTGTGCCGAGATCATAAAGTCCTTATGAGTGGTATAGGGTTCTGTAAAAATATAGGTAGTCTTTTCCATGGGTTGTCCCATAGGAAGGAGATTGTAAGCTTCTTTTTGCGGCTGATGTTCTTCGAATCGAAGGTTTTTTATCTGCAGCCGTGATTCCTGCCCAGACTGAGTACCAATAAATAG